>NZ_JAJKFV010000029.1:55000-393829 GCF_020966775.1 Rhodopirellula halodulae
GAGTATCTACAATGTGATCTGCAGCACGACCCCCTCGCCCGGTTCAGTGGAGGGTGACGGTTGCTGTCCCGCCTTCATCGATTGATTCAGATTGGTTGTCTGACCAATTCGCGATCGGTCGCCCACCCCTCTTCCGCATTCGTTTGGAAACACCATGTGCCGTTGCTTCCATGCTCATTGGGCTCTCGTGATAGGGTTTGTTTGTTGTTCGGAAGCAATTCTGCATCGTTGTCTTCTGCTGTTTTGCTCGCTTGTCGTCACGACCATTTGTTTAGCCGATGATGTTTCATCCGGAAAAACGAAACGCAATTCTGGGAGCGAGTTGTGGGTTGGGGCGGCTCAGCGAGAAATCACCCCGCCCGTTGGTTTTCCAATGTCGGGGTACTTTCACGAACGACTGGCGACGGAAACGCGAGATCCTCTGTTTGCGAAAGCCTTCGTCTTAGAGCAGGGCGACCTGCAGCTCGTGTGGGTCGCCTGCGATTTGGTGGGAGTCACCCGAGATTTGTATGAAGAGGTCAGCCGGGAATCAGAAAGCAAACATGGGATCCCGATCAAACATCATTTGATCTCAGCGACGCATTCCCACACGGCACCGGATCATCGGGCCCATCTGGTAAAGTTCCTGCAAGGGGAACTCGCGGAAGCCGATAGCTCCTACGCGAAGAGTTTGGTCCAGCAGATGGTGGGTGTGATTGGTGACGCGATCAAGAACCGGAAGCGGGCGACTGTCGTTGCGGGAATCGCGGAGCAAGCTGTGCCGGTTTCTTTCAACCGACGTTCCGTGATGCAGGACGGAAGCATTCAAACCTGGCAACGTGAATCCAATCCGAAGCGATTGCGAGCGGCGGGGCCGATCGACGATGAGCTGGGAATTGTGATCGCGAAGGACGCTAGCGATGGTCAACCATTTGCCGTTTGCAGTTCCTTCGCATTGCATTTGGACACGGTCGGCGGCACCCGATGGAGTGCGGACTATCCGTCGATCATGCAGCGTGCCGTCGAGCAGGAATGTGGGGCGGAGGTGATCTCTTTATTCGGGGCGGGAACTTGTGGGGATATCAACCACGTCGATCCATCTCGCTCGGAACGCAACAGCACCGAGTTCATCGGAAACGCACTGAGCAAAACGCTGATCGAGAAATCGAAGGAATTGCTCACCAAGTCAATAGACGCATCGGCAGCGCCTACACAACAACTAAAATACAGGCACTCGGTGGTCCCGTTGCCCTTGCGCTCCATTTCCAAATCTGAAGTGGAGCGAGCCCAAGCGTTGGTTCCTCGGGCGAGGGCTGGTGAGAAAGTTGCCTTCGAAGATTTGGTGGCGGCCAACCGAACCGTCCAGTTGGACCAGTTGCTTCACCAAACCTCATGGATCGAACCGTCGCATCCGGCGAATGTTGCTCCGATGGTGGCTTGGAAGGGGGTTGGTGATCATCTGCCGGTGGAGGTGGCGACCATCACCCTCGGCCAGGAACTCGCGTTGGTTTTCTTGCCCGGGGAAGTGTTTGTCGACTTAGGATTGGCGATCAAGCGGCATTCGCCATTCCGAAATACCTTGGTGATAGAGCTGACGAATTGCTCCGAAACCGCCTATCTACCGACTCACGCCGCGTTCGCTCAAGGAAGCTACGAAGTGATCAATTCAAGGACCCAGCCCGGGGCCGGAGAAAAGTTGGTGGCAGCGGCGTTGAGTTTGTTGCGAAGTGCGGCGTCGGATCCCGCGGTCGCCCGATTTGAAAATCTGTCTGAATAGTTCCTCCAATATTTTTGCTCGATGAATCTCCAATTGAAAATCTGCTCTCTGCAAAGCCGCATCTGCGTTTGGGCTTGTCTAGCAGTCTCAGTTCTTTGCTTTGCCATATCGAGCCAGTCGTCGATGGCTCAAGACGCAACCGTCGATGATCCCGATTTTGAATTGCAAGGCGAGTACGTTGCCGACGAGTTGGGGGTGCAGGTGATCGCCATCGGCGATGGTGAGTTCGATGTTGTCATTCACGAAGGTGGTTTGCCCGGGGCTGGGGCCAAGCCCTCGCCACGCCGAGTCGAAGCTGACGAAGATGTGTTGATGGGATTGATCGATTCCATGAATCTCCGTCGGGTGACGCGGGTCAGTAGTACGATGGGACGTCCGGCACCCGCCGACGCGGTCGTTCTATTTGACGGGAGCGAAACATCCGCAGAAGCAAACTGGAAAAACGGACAGGTCACTCCCGAAGGTTGGCTGAAACACGGGACCACTTCCAAACAAACTTTCCAGGATTACACGTTGCACTTGGAGTTTCGCACTCCATTCATGCCAACCGCGAGCGGGCAGAAGCGGGGCAACAGCGGCGTCTATCACCAAGGTCGTTACGAAACGCAAGTGCTGGATTCGTTTGGCTTGGAGGGGAAAGACAATGAATGTGGTGCGATCTACACGGTCAGCGCCCCAGCGGTCAATGTTTGCTATCCACCGATGAGCTGGCAAACTTACGATGTGGATTTCACCGCCGCTCGATTCGGCGAGGACGGCAACAAGATCACCGACGCGCGATTGACCGTGCGATTGAATGGCGTGCTTGTGCAGAACAATGTCGCCGTGCCTCAGACCACGCGGGCTGCGCCGCTGAAAGAAGGACCGGATCCTGGACCGATCTACCTGCAGAATCACGGCGATCAGGTGCGTTACCGAAACATATGGGTTTTGCCTCGTGATGCGGAGCGAGAAGCCAAGCGTCCCGTCGTCCCTGGTTTTGAACGATTCGCCAATACAAGTTCCTTGTCGATGGCGGATGCCGGTGAAGTGTTGATTGAAAACCTTGCCTGCGGTGCCTGTCATAATTCAGGGCCAACTATCGCCCCGCAACAACGAGGTCCCGACCTGCAGAATGTTTTTGGTCGCGTTCGTGCCGATGCGATTGTCGACATGGTTGCCAACCCACACCTGACAAAAAATGGCACCGTGATGCCGGATCCATGGCCGGGTGAGACTCCGGAAGGGCGTCGACAGAAAGCAACCGAGATCGCGAGTTATCTCAATTCGCTCAACAAAGATTTGCTGGAGGATCGGATCACGAGTGCCAAGTTGGCTGAGCGAGGTGAAAAGCTTTATCAAACGGCGGGGTGTGTGGCTTGCCATTCAGCTGATCCGGCTCGTCCCACTCCGTCATCGGTGCCACTTGGAAAGCCGCATCGAAAGTACACCCTGCCTTCATTGACGAAGTTCTTGAAAACTTGCAACGAACTTCGGCCCGGTTTGCGGATGCCGGCGATGGTGGGATCGGACGACGAAATCATGGCGGTTGCCGCGTACCTCACTCGCGAAGTCACAGTGGGCGAGGCGTCGGAAGCTTTCACTCGCACGGTCTACCACGGTTCATGGGATCAATTGCCAAAATTCGATTCGTTGAAGCCTGTCTTCACCGACAAAACAACGGGTTTGAGCTTTGATGGCCTGGATCGAAAGAACAACTTCGCGGTCGTCTATGAAACGGATTTGACGGTTTCTTCGGACTCCAAGCTGACGTTTTACTTGAACAGTGACGATGGCAGTGCTCTCGAAATTGATGGCAAGCGGTTGGAGAACGATGGCATTCACCCGGAACGATTGGTGCAAGCCACGTATGAGTTGAAGGCGGGCGTCTATCCGATCCGTGTCGAGTATTTCGATGGGGGAGGCGGCACCGCTTTGAGCTTGGAAGTGGAAAGTGAATCCTTCGCTCGCGACGACATCGCCTATTGGGTCGGTGGCTCTGATGGTGGAAAGCCGCTGGATTTGCTGCCCAGTGAATTCGTGGCCGATTCGTCCTTGATTGAAAAGGGCAAGCAGCAGTTCTTTGCCGCGGGATGTGCCAATTGTCACTCGGTTGGCAGTGAAGAAGCCGACGGGTTTTCGTTGGTCAGTGCACTGGCGCTGAACCAAGCGACGGAGGGCAAGGGGTGTTTGTCTTCAGAGGTTGCTTCGCCCGCTGTGGATTTTGCCTTGGGAGCATCTCAGGTTTCGGCAATCGAGGCCGCTCTCAAACGTCGACGATCGGGTGAACGCCCCAAAACCTCGGACGAACGTTTGGTGCACATGACCATGGTGACGCTGAACTGTTATGCCTGTCACCAGCGAGATGGTGTCGGGGGCCCCGAACTTTCGCGAGACGAATCGTTTGTGTCGACAGTTCCCGAAATGGGGTTGGAAGGTCGCTTACCACCGCAGTTGACCGGCGTTGGCGACAAGCTTCAGCCACAAACCATTGTTGATGTTCTGAATCATGGGGCGAACTTGCGTGGCTACATGGCGACGCGAATGCCGGCCTTTGCCTACGAGCCGCTTCGTCAATGGCATGCTGCGATCAATCGATTGGATGTCAATCCAAGGATGGAAAATCCAACTAGCAAGGCAACGGAATCCACAATTCTGTCGGATGGTCGACAGTTGTGCGGTAACGACGGCTTGGCGTGCATCAAGTGCCACAGTTTTGGTGGCGACACCGGTGGTGGCTTGGGGGCCATTGACTTGTTAACGATGCCCAAAAGATTGCGATACGAGTGGTTTCAACGTTATTTGCAGGCACCCACGGTTTACCGTCCAGGAACCCGGATGCCGAATAGTTTTGTGGACGGCAAGTCTTCGATCACCACGATTGAAGATGGAGACCCCGTCAACCAAATCGATGCGATTTGGAAGTACCTGTCGTTGGGTGACAAAGCCAAGGAGCCGGTCGGGTTGAAGCAAAACGCCATCGTGTTGAAACCAACCGATGAAAAACTACGCATCTATCGAAATTTCTTCACGGGCGTCAGTGCTCGCGGGATCGGCGTCGCGTTGCCAACCAACGTCAACTTCATCTGGGATGCCGAACGGATGAGTTTGGCTCGCGTTTGGAAGAATGGTTTCTTCGATGCTTCGCTTCACTGGCGAGGTCGCGGACAAGGTCGCCAGGAACCCTTGGGTGACGCCGTGGCGACATTGGAAGGAGCGTCCGCATTTGCTTCGTTGTCATCGTTCAATGCGGATTGGCCGAAGGAATCGGCCCGAGAACGAGGGTTCCGGTTTGGTGGCTATCGATTGATCGAAGGCGACGCCATCGCGTTCAAAATCCAGTCGTCAGGTTTGGAAGTGGAAGATTCGCTCGCGTCGGCAAGCAATGAATCGTCCGAGTCGGGGCTGGTTCGTTCATTGACCGTCACGGTTCCTGAAACCCAGTCGTCTTGGGTGTGGCAACCCAGCGACGGGAAAGTCGAATTGCTCGAAGAATCTGACGATGCCCAAACCTTCCGCGTGAACGATCAATTGGTCGTGACGGTGAAAGGAGTGCGTTTGGAAGAGGTAACCGTCGGGGACATAACGACTTGGCGAGCGACGTTGCCCGCGGGTGAGACGAAGACGATCCAGCAAATCATTCGCTGGTGATCGTTTGCTTTCGTCGAGTCGCCCGTCTAACAGTTCCACTCAATCATCCGATCAAAATCAAACTTATGTCTATCAAACCTTTGGCCGCCCTGGCATTGCTCTTCAGTTGGTCCGCATTTGTCCACGCGGAGGTTCCGCAGGAAAGCGATTACTACAAGATCACGACTTTTGAAACACCAGAAGGAGAGGTGATTGAAGCGTGTGGTTTTGAATGGATGGAAGACGGCCGTCTCGCGGTTTGTTCACGCCGCGGCGACATCTTCATGGTGGAAGATCCGCTGTCGGAGAAAGTGACGGCGGATCAATTCAGCGTTTTCGCTCGCGGGTTGCATGAACCCTTGAGTCTGACTGAACAAGACGGTTGGTTGATCGCAACTCAACGGCCCGAGATCACTCGATTGAAAGACACCGACGGCGATGGTTCGGCGGATATCTTTCAAACGCACGCCGATGGATGGGGCGTGTCGGGTGACTACCACGAATACGCGTTTGGGTCCAAGTTGGATGCCAATGGTGACATGCTGATCACGCTTTGTCTGACGGGGTCATTCTCCAGCAAGGTGCCGTTTCGTGGTTGGGCCATGAAGGTCACTTCGGATGGAAAGACGATTCCCTATACCAGCGGAGTGCGTTCACCTGGGGGAATGGGGACGGATTCTCACGGCAACGTTTTCTACACCGACAACCAGGGCCCTTGGAATGGAACGTGTGGGTTGAAGATCCTGCAAGAAGGCAAGTTTGTCGGGCATCCGGGAGGCTGGGACTGGTACGACGATGCGCCCAACATGGGCAAACGACCTACCGAGCCTGAAAGCGGAAGTCGCATTCTGACCGAGGCCGCGAAAATCCCGGAATTGATTCCGACCGTGGTGATGTTCCCGTACGACAAAATGGGCAAAAGCGCGTCCGGAATCGTCTGCGATCAAACCGGCGGAAAGTTTGGTCCATTCGAAAATCAATTGTTCGTCAGCGATCAATCGCAAAGCACGGTGATGCGAGTGGACTTGGAGCAAGTCGACGGGGTGTGGCAGGGCGTTTGTTTTCCATTCCGAAAGGGATTTGCGTCGGGCAACGTCGGTATGGAACTATCTCCTTCGGGGGCTCTGTTCGTCGGTGGAACCAATCGCGGATGGGGGTCGGTTGGACCAAGAAACTTCGCCGTGGAGCGTCTGGATTGGACCGGCGAAATTCCGTTTGAAATCAAGCACATGAAGTCGACTTCCGATGGCTTTGATCTGGAGTTCACGCAAGCCGTGGATCCAGCCACCGCGACCGATTTGGCGGGCTACGAGATCGAAACGTACACCTACGAATACCGTTCGCAGTACGGCAGTCCCGAAGTCGACGGGACTCGACCCACAATCACCACCGCAACCGTTTCGCCGGACGGAATGCACGTGCGATTGGTGATCGACGGACTGCAACTTGGTCATGTTCACGAGCTGCATTCCAATGGCGTCCGCAACCAAGACGGCAATCCGCTCTTGCACCCGCAGGCGTACTACACGTTGAACCGAATCGCCGTTGGGCAGTGAGTGGATGAACCTGCCAGCGTTGGTTTGAGCCAATGGTTCGATTTGAGTTAGAATGTGACCATGCAAATTCCCAGTCTTCCCAACGCCACCGCCAATGCGGCTTTGCCTCTCAGTGTCGCTGACACGCTGACGGACCTGGGAGGCATTTCGTCCGATCGATTGAGGGTGGTGGAAGCCTCCCGGCCTGCCACAGCGGAGGATCTTGCCATCCTTCATGCTCAGGGCGTGATGTGCGAACTCGTCGACGGCCAATTGGTGGAGAAGCAGATGGGGTTCAAAGAATCACTGCTGGCACTCGCGATCGGGCACTTTCTGTTCCATCATGTGTCGAAACACAAGCTGGGCATCGTTTCGGGAGCGGATGGTTTTGTGACCCTCTTTCCCGATCTGATTCGCGGTCCCGACGTGGCTTTTTTGTCTTGGGACCGGCTGCCGGGCGGAGAATTGCCGGAGGAGGCGTTTCCTCGAATCGTTCCGGATTTGGTCGTGGAGGTACTCAGTCCAGGGAACACTCGCGCGGAAATGGCTCGCAAACGTCGCGAATATTTTCACGCTGGCGTCCGGTTGGTTTGGACGGTGGACCCCATTCGAAGGTCCGTTGCCATCTTCACCTCGGCGACGCAGTCATCAGTGCGTGGCGAAACGGAGTCGCTCGATGGTGGTGAGGTTCTTCCCGGGCTGAAGATCAACTTGGCGGAAATGTTCGCAGTTCTGGACGGTCCGGACGTGGACGAAGATCCTAACGTTGCAAACGGTTGATTGAGCAGTACTCCTCGTTGTCACTGTCCGGTTGAGCCTGCTGTTTGAACGCTCGCAAAGTTCTCGGGTGAAAGCTTCACCTGACCGAGGTCGTTGGTGCCTTCGGCCAAGTTGACCTGGAATCGATTGCGGTCCCACTGATGAACGTTGCCATCGATCGTGATGTTGGTCAGTTGGCGCGCGTCTTCATGGAAGACGCGAAAAGTGAGTTCTTGGTTTTCGGGTAGGCCTTTGATTTCAATTCGCCCTTGAGCATCGCTGACGGCGGCGTAGGGGTGATCCAGGACGACCAACCATCCTCGCATCCAAGGGTGAATGTTGCACTCGACCGGTATCGGTGCTGGCTCTGCCTTTTGTAGCGCGATATCGCGATTGTCTCCGACAGGAATCGTGAGTCCTGAAGTCCTGTTCTCAAAAAAGTTGAGGTTGATGCTGTGGCCCACTACAGCCTCTGATTCGTCCAAAATCAACGTGTCTCCGCTTTGAGCTACAACCACACGCGGTTCAAAGCGGCATGCTTTTGCCAGCAGTTTTCGAACTTGCTTGGACGGTTTGCAAGCAGGCAATCGCGTTCCTCCACGACCAGTGTAGAGGTACACGACAACGTTCCGAATGCCCTTTGTTTCTTGGTCGACCAGAAGACGCTCGTCGAGTAAGTTCAATTGGCCGCAGGCTGCTTTGTCTTTGTCGACCTTGAGCGGTTCAGGGGGTGGAACGGGACCATCAAACAAGAATTGCATTCGCAGATCAGCGGCTTGAGCGGAAGCAACGCACCATGTGACCAAACAGATAATCGAAAGGACGGGCGTTTTCATGGGTGAGCTTTGCATTCGCATCGGTAGCCGATGCCGTAGACGGTTTGGATGATGCGAGGGTGTTTGGGATCAATCTCAATTCGCTTGCGAAGTTGGCTGACCGTTTGGTCGACGGTTCGGCTGTTGGGCACTCGGTGATGTCCCCAGCATTCTTGGAAGAGCGTTTGGCGATGGACGACGTCTCCATCTGCATCGTGTAGCAAGATCAAGATTTGAAGCTCTCGTGCGGTGAGTTCAATGGTTGTGTCGCCACGAGTCGCTCGTAGTTTTGACGGGGTGACTTGCAGGTCGTGCATGTTGAATGTGACATGCGTGGTCGGGTCTTTGGGATTGGGAGCTTGGCTGGGTTCCGGTTGGCAGCGTCGAAGAACAGCTTTGACTCGGGCGATGACTTCGTGCGATCCAAATGGCTTGCTGATGTAGTCATCGGCTCCCAATTCAAACCCAACCACCTTGTCGATTTCTTCGCCTTTGGCGGTGATGAAAATGACCGGGGTTTGGGAATCAGACGATCGAAGGAATCGACAAACATCAAAGCCGCTTTTCATCGGCATCATGACATCCAGGCATATCAGATCAAATTTTTTAGATTCAATCTTTTTTGATGCGGACAGGCCATCGGCGACTGTCTCCACGTCATAACCTTCCGCACCGAGTAACTCCTCCAACGCCGCGCGGGTGTGTCGGTCATCTTCCGCGATCAATATTCGTGTCATATCGATGTCTTGGGGTGATCGTTGGTCGTTGTCAGTTGTTCTCGATGGAACGCACTATGAGGCGGAAGTGCGCGCCCGAGGAAGCGGGGATCCAAGTGAGTTCACCCCCGTGTCGTCTGGCGGCATTTCGGGCGATCGCCAGACCCAAGCCAGTTCCCGCGGGTGCGGACAATGAATCATCCAAACGTTCAAACGGTTCGAAAATTCGTCTGGCTTCCGACCGAGTGATTCCAGGTCCATCATCAATCACATCGATGATGATCTTGTTGCTTTCTTGAGAGCTGACGATTTGGACATGGTCGCCGGATCCAGCGTATTTCTCGACGTTGCTGAGCAGATTGACCAGGACCAATTCCATCACATCAGAATCAATGAATGCGGGTTGGTCCGCTTTGAGTTGCAGATCCGTTCGCAATCCAAGGCTATCGAACGTGGGGCGGAAGCGATCGACGACTCGGTGAACGATTGTGTCGGCAATCTGCAGGGTTGGGTGGAGCTTGCCCTTGCCGGAAACCATGTCCAAGACACCAGTGACCAAACGAGACAAACGCTGACTTTCTTCTTCAATCACGCCGAGACGTTCGAGCAATCGTGGCATTCGTTGGTCGGCTGATGACTCCGCTGATGACAGTGGCGACGATTTTGGATTTAGGTCTCTTTGGGCAAGCTCTGCGTAGAGGCGAATGTTGGTCAGGGGGGTGCGAAGTTCGTGGGAAACGTGACTCGCAAAGCTGACACGTTGTTGGGCCAAGTTCATTTGTCGGCGAATCGCCGTCATCACATAAATACCCAGCAGCAAGAGCATCGTCGCGACGGCGATAAGAGTGGCGAACAACGGAATCGTTCCGTCCGCAAACGGACCCGGCGAGAAGTCCACCATCGGCGTGTACATCAATCGCCATCCATTCCAAGGCGATTGCAACCGGACGGTGGCCAGTGATTCTGCGTTGCTGGGTGATTCGGAAGATGCACCCCAGCGGTACACCGTTCGATCAGTGCTGTTTCTTAGCTCGTAGCTGCCGTTTTCTTCAGATGAATCGTTTGGCAACGCTTCCACGAGGTCGGCCATCCAGCGTCCGCGTTCCAGCACGACGCCCGTTGCACTTTGGTCGGTTCGGGGGAGCCAGAGGACCAATTGCAAACCGTCTTCGTGGAACCAGCTTTGCCATTGAGTCGCCTCAGGAAACGGACTTTTGCTCTGAGCCATGCGTCGCGAGAGACCGCCTTTCACGCTGGCGGAAGCGGACTCCGAATCGTTGAGCGTTGAGGACTCCGTTTGTTGAATCATTGGACGTCCGCGGGCAAGCTCGCTCAGAGCGGCGTGCCACAATGATTCAGACGCTGAATCCGACGTTGGTTTTTGAGGGTAGATCAATCGACCATCGCGATCCACCAACATGACGGATCGAACGATGGGATTGGTCCGACGAATTTGGGAAAGCCGATCAATGTCCCGGTTGGCGTCTCGAAGTTCGTTTCCTAGTTCGATCTCGTATCGGCGGGCGATGGGGCGAAGGTCTTCACCAAAGTCTCGTAGTCGACCCGCAAATAGTTCTTCGATCTGTTCACGTTGCTGCTGTTGTTGCCGTGCGAGCGTGGAGGTTCCAAACCAACCGATCAGGATCAGCGGTGAAACGATGAGCAACAACAGGGCAACAACGTGACGCAGAGGCAACGGCGACTACCTTTTGGATGACCCGGAACTGGACGGTGCGAGACTGGGGACTTCGACCGAGTAGGTTTGCTGACTTTGTACTGCATTCTGCAGCTGCCGCATGCTCTTTCGGGTCTCATTCCATTTGAAGCGATCGACGATTGCTTCCGCCTGCATTGCGTTGCTGTCCTCCGCCAGTTTCAGGCTCGGAAGAACGCTCTCGACACCATTTTCCGAACATTCAAAGTGAAGCTTTTTGAGCAGAGCCGTGTTTTGTTCGAGAAGCTGACGTGCCTCGTCGACTTGTCCTGCATCTCGCAATGCAGTGGCTTCGCGATTGCGTTCCGTCGTTAGCAGGAGGCTGCAGTAGGCAAAGACTTCCAAGTCCGTTGACTCCTCCACCACTTTCTCTTCGTTGTTGAACCGTACCTGAATGCTGCTCGTCAGTTTTTCCTTGGTCTCGGTCTGCAAGTTTCGGTACTCAACGGACACTTCCGCCAAATCGCGAGTTGCACCGTCTTCGCCGGGCGATACTTCTGTTTCGACGATGAAGTAACGTTCTTGATTCGCGTACAGCTGAGCGAGCGGGATGCGAATGGTTTGGCCTTCGATGTCGCCCTCACTGCCGATCATACGAACCGGGCGGACGGATTGATCGAGCTCGACGACGATGTCGAATTCGTTGGCGACAACGCTAAGCAAGCCATCGAATTCTTGGTTGAACACCGCAACCAAACTGTCGGCGTCCTCGATGAACGCATGGTTCCCACCGCCAACGGAGGCGAGTGCCACCATCAAGTCTTCGTTGTATCCGGACCCGAGTCCAAGTGTGCTGACACTGATCGATTCTTTCATCAGTGAACGACCGAGGCCTTCCAGCTCCTGAGGACTTTTGGGGCCCACGTTGGCCAAGCCGTCCGAGAGCAGAATGACACGGTTGACCTGTTCTTCCGCGAGGAACTTGCGAACCTCCGCCGCGCCTTTGCTAACACCGGCAAACAACGCGGTGGAGCTGCCCGCTTGGATGCCACGGATTTTTTGTTTGATGGAGGAGCGGTCGGTGGCTTTGGTGGCGGGAACCAAAACGGTGACGTTGCTGTCGTACAGCACGACCGAGACGATGTCGTTATCGCTCAAGCGGTCAATGGCGGCTTCGGCGGCTTCTTTGGCACGAGCCAGTTTTTGCCCGCTCATCGAACCGCTGTGATCCAGCACTAATGCGACGTTGACCGGCGGGCGTTCCTTGTCGGATTTCATTTCGAAACCAGTCAAGGCGATGCGGAGATGATTGTTTTGCTTTTCACCCGCTTTCATCACGGGATGCACCAATCGGACATCCAATTTGACTTGGTCTGCATGGGCTCGGTGCAGCGGTGCAACCGCCATGATGGCGGCCAGTGACATCAACAACGACATACGCATCGGATTCTCCTCGACAAGAGTGGACTAGCGATCGAGCCTGACATGGCTCGTTCGTCACTCATTGAACGAAAACCGATCGCTCAAAAGTTCGAATGGTTGTCAGTCAATTGTAAAAGAAATGTCAGGGCGAACGATTCCGGTAAGAACGCCACGAACGAAGGGGGCCAAGTCAGCATTCCGTTGGTTGAATACACCAGCCATTTGGATCGACATTAGGAGATGACGACGGAGTTTTGCAGAGCCGCAACGTTTCTCGAGGCATGATTCTCCTGCGTGGGATCAGGTAAACTGTTGGGATGAGCAACTCACCCGTTTCCGATGATGAATCCGCTGTCGCCAGCGAACCCAGGCCGCAGGCTCCCATTGATGAGTCGGGGCCGCTGCTTTCTCCTGCATTGTTGGGGCGACTGGAGCGGTTGGAGTTGGTTTCGCGAAAGATCTTTCGTGGGCGGATGAAAGGGGAACGCATCAGCCGTCGGAAAGGGCAAAGCGTCGAGTTCGCGGACTTTCGAAACTATGTTCCGGGTGACGATCTACGTTTGATCGATTGGAATTTGTACGCCCGCTTGGACCAGCTATTTCTCAAGCTGTTTCAGGAAGAAGAGGACCTGCACTTTCATGCGTTGATCGACACCAGTGCGTCGATGAACTTTGGGCAGCCCAACAAACTGCGAGTCGCCAAGCAACTCGCCGCGGCGCTGGGTTACGTCGGCTTGTGTCACGGCGACCGGGTGTGTGTGCGTGCGATGGGAAAACAAGGCCAGCATGCTCCGGTACTACGGTCGCGTGGAACCTACTGGAAAATGCTCGCTTATCTGGATGGGCTGTCGCAGGGGGAAAATGTTTCCTTGCATGACGGTGTGAAAGACTTCGTGATGCGTGGTGGCGGCAGCGGAGTGGTCGTGTTGATCACCGACATGATGGACAAGGATGGTTACGAATCTGCGCTGCGGATGCTGGTTGGGCGGCAAATGGATGTGTTTGTGTTGCAGGTGCTTTCGCAGGAAGAAATCGATCCACCGCTTCGGGGTGATCGACGGTTGATTGATGCGGAGGACGGTGACGCCGCGGAAATCACGATCAACCAATTTGTCTTGGACAAGTATCAATCAAATCTCAAAGCGTTTTTGACACAGATCCGACAGTACTGTGCCAAGCGATCCATCGTGCATGTCATGGTGCCAACCGACACGCCGATTGAAACCGTCATCACCAAGTACCTGCGAACCCGAGGAGTGGTGCGTTGAACGAGAGCGGGATGAGTTGGATTCCGGCGCTCTCGGGCGGTTGGCCGTGGGCGGTACTGGCCGCGGTCCCGTTGGGGATCGTGCTGCTGTATTTCTTGAAACTTCGGCGTGAGCCAGTCGAGGTGCCCAGCACCTACTTGTGGTCGCGCACGATCGAAGACCTGCACGTGAACAGCTTGCTGCAGCGGCTGCGCAACAGCGTTCTGTTGTTCTTGCAGCTGTTGGCGGTTTTGCTCGCAGCGGTGGCTTTGTTTCGACCGGGAATGCGTGGTGAAGCCAGTTCGCTCGGACGCATGGTGTTTCTGCTGGACACATCCGCCAGCATGCAAGCACCCGCTGGATCCACAAACGAAGCAGGGCAGGGCGGTCGAACAAGATTTGAAGAGGCGAGGCGGCAAATCGGCGAACGAATCGACACGATGACCGACAGCGAGAGTGCAATGTTGGTGACGTTCAGCGATCGCGCCGAGGTGATGCAGGCCTTCACGTCAGACCGTAATCGATTGCGGGATGCACTGGATCGATGTGATGTGAGCAACCGTCCCACGGATATTCTCGGTGCACTCAAAGCAGCCGATGGGTTGGCCAACCCAAGACGGACATCAGAGATTGGAGACGTGAACGATGTTCAAGTCGCCGACGCGATGCCGGCGGAGTTATTGCTCTACAGCGATGGCAACTTTGCCGACGTCACTCAGTTCAGCCTGGGTAATCTGCAGCCAACCTATGTTGCGGTGGGCGAATCCGATGTCAGTAACCTGGCCATTGTGTCGTTTTCAGCTCAACGGGATCTGCAAAACCCAAATCAGATTCAAGTTTTTGCAACGATTTTGAACACAGGCAATGCCGCGCGATCGACAGAGGCATCGTTGTATCTGGATCAGAGCCTCGTGGACGCAGCATCGGTTGAGTTGGAACCGGAAGAACAAACCGGATTGTCGTTCACGATTGAATCCCCTGATGCCGTGGCGCTGCGATTGAAGCTGGATCGGAAAGATGACCTGGGGATCGACAACGAGGCGTTCGCGGCTCTGACGCCGGCCGGATTGGTGTCGGTCTTGGTCGTCACGCCGGGCAATCGTGCCTTGGAATTGGGACTGACCACACCGAAGTCACAGCAAATTGCGTCCTGCGAATTCGTCTCGCCAGGTTACTTGGATTCGGATGCGTATTCCAAACGAGCCAATGCTGGCAAAGACGACCTGATCATCTTCGATCGCTGTCGCCCGAAGTCAATGCCCATGACCAATACCTTCACGATGGGCGAGGTTCCCAGCGATGATTGGAAATGGACCAGCGATCCGGCTTCGCTGACACTGATCGACATCGACCGCACCCACCCGGTGCTGCGCTACTTGGAGTTGTATTCGTTGCTGGTGTTTTCGGGCCGCTCGGTCGAAGGGCCGCCTGGAGCATTGACGCTGATTGAATCGGACATTGGTCCAACAATGTCGATTGCTTCGCGTGATGGGTATCAAGACTTGGTGCTGGGGTTCCCGCTCGTTAGTGAAGATGACTCGGGCGAAACGCAGGCCAATACGAACTGGTATGCCGAGAGGTCATGGCCGGTGTTCCTTTTCAACGTGCTGCGACATATGGCTGGCGCGGCCCAGTCATCCGCGGCACCCAGTTACCAACCGGGACAAACTGTGATGACGCGGTTGGAAAACGTCCTGGAAAAGGTGGAGGTCAAACGCGAGGTTCGTGGCGGGCAATCAGAATCTCTCGGCGAGCAACCCGTTGGCGCGGGCGGGTTGGTCGAAGTTGTCGAAACTTCGGAGCCAGGCAACTATCAATTGGTGGCAGCGGACACGGATCAAGTGGTGGACCGGTTTGCTGTGAATCTGTTTGATGCTCGCGAGAGCCGACTGGCGGTGCAGCCGAAAGTCGAATTGGGCTATGAGTCGGTCGCTGCGGCCGACGCTGGTATCGAGGTGCGACGCGAATTTTGGCGTTGGTTGTTGTTGGCGGTACTGGCGTTGCTCGTGGTGGAGTGGTGGTTCTACACGCGGCGGTTGGCGTAGGATTGACGGGTCTCAACGATGAACTATGGCAAGCCTCGGTCTGCGGTTTGCAAAGCCTGGCAATTGCTGTCCGTCATTACGATCCACTGAACCTTCACTTCCCACCGGTTTTTCATGCCGAGTTTGCCGAGTCGCCGTCGTTTCGAAGCCTACCGCCAAGCCGTTCGAGACCGGAACCGCCGCGACAATGCGGACACGCAAAACGACCTGGCCAGCGGGCGAGGCGGGCATGCTCACGGCGGTTTTCACGGATCGTCCGGAGGAGGTAAGAAGCTCGGCGAACACGAGAGATCTTTTCGCGAATTGTTCGTGGCCTTTTGGCGTTTGATCGCATCTCAGCGTGCTGCTGTGTTGAGTGCGTTGGCTTTGCTCACGGTCAGTATCGGTCTGCGGTTGATCCCGCCACTGGGGACGAAACTGGCGATCGATTCCGTGCTGACCCGCCCACCGAAACCTTTGCCCGAATGGTTGGTGGCCATTCCGAATTTGAGCGAGATATTGGGCGACCCGATGCAGTCGCCCATGCGAGTGCTGCTGGCGATTGGATTGCTGGTCACTGTCCTGACAGCGATCGGTACCGGGGTGAATTTGGTTGGAAGATGGATTGCGACCAAGGCTGTGAACAAGTCGCAAGTGTCGATTCGAGCGACGGTTTTTGACCATGCCATTCGGCTGCCTCTGAACAAGGTGCATTCGATGAAGAGCGGTGGCGTTGCCAGCTTGATTCGGGAAGACGCGGGCGGTGTGGCGGACTTGATCTTCAGCATGCTCTACAACCCATGGCGAGCGATCGTTCAGTTCATCGGTAGTTTGATCATTCTGATGTTGGTGGATTGGAAGCTGATGCTGGGTGGTTTGTTGCTCTTGCCCACGGTGTGGTTGACGCATCGCACCTACATCAACCGCATTCGTCCGTTGTTTCGCGACGTTCGAAAGCAGCGTCAAAAGATCGACAGCGGGGCGACGGAAACGTTTGGTGGCATCCGTGTTGTGCGAACATTCTCGCGTTCTCGTAGTGAGTCGACTCGGTATGTGAGGGAAGGCGACTTTTTGGTTCGCCAACAACTGTTCACTTGGTGGTGGATGCGGATCATCGAAACGATTTGGGAAGTGCTCATTCCGTTAGCATCGACAGGATTGCTGCTCTACGGCGGGTACCAAATCATCGAGGGCAATCTGACATTGGGCGATTTGATGATGTTCTTGGTCTACCTGACGATGTTGCTAGATCCCTTGGCCACCATCGCGGGAAGTGCTGTTGCTTTTCAAAACAACTTGGCTGGATTGGACCGCGTGCTGGATGTGCTGGAGGTCAACGAAGAGCTCCCCAGCCGTGACGGGGCGATCACATTGCCGACGAATCAGCGAGTGGGCGACCTATCGCTGAACAATGTTTCTTTCTGCTATCCGGGCACTGAGACGTCTGTCTTGAAAGATGTCAGTTTTGACGTGGAAGCCGGACAAACGGTGGCTCTGGTCGGGCGCAGCGGTGCGGGCAAGACGACGCTGACAAATTTGATTGCAAGATTCTACGATCCGAACGAAGGTGCCATTCTTTTCAACGGACGCGATCTGCGTGACATACAGTTGTCGAGCTATCGATCTTTGTTGGGAATTGTTGAACAGGACGTGTTTTTGTTTGATGGCTCGATCCATGAAAACATTGCCTATGCACGTCGTCGTGCCTCGCGGGAAGACGTGGTTGATGCGGCCAGGGCGGCAGCCGCGGACGAGTTCATCCGAAAGTTTCCCGAGGGATATGACACCGTGATCGGTGAGCGGGGCGTGAAGTTGTCAGGAGGCCAGCGACAACGATTGGCAATTGCCAGAGCCATCCTGGCTGACCCGCAGATCCTGATTTTGGACGAAGCGACCAGCAATCTTGACAGCGAGAGTGAGCGGTTGATCCAGGACAGTTTGACGGACTTGTTGGAAGACCGGACGGCGTTTGTGATCGCTCACCGCCTGAGCACGATCATGAATGCGGACAAAATTGTTGTCTTGGAAGATGGAGAAGTGATTGAAATTGGAACGCACGAGCAGCTTGTAACCAACGGCGGTCGATATCGAGACATGGTGATGCTGCAAATGGACCAGGGCATGCAGCGAAGCGGATGAGACACGGGACTCAGAATCTTCTATGATCGAAAGATTCGAGTCCGGTTGGCTGTCGGCGATGCAATCCGTCCGTCGTACGCTCTTTGATCGCTGATGAATACAAACAAGACACTGCCGATTTCCAACCGAAGGATTCGTCATGCAAAGGATTTTGCTGCGTTTCACAGTCCGACGCTGGCGTGGGTGATCCTGGCGATCTCGTTGGCCGTGACCGCAATCGCTTGGTACCTGTCGAGCCAATACATTCGCGAACGCGCGACGGATCGATTTCAGTTTCGAGTCAATGAAATGGTGATCTCGATTGAGCAACGGATGCTCGAGTATGAACAGGTGCTGCGTGGTGGGGTCGGGTTGATGGAGGCATCCGACGATGTTTCGCGAGATGAATGGCGGACTTACTTTGAGAATGCCCGGTTCCAGGAGTACTACCCTGGCATTCAAGGGGTGGGATTTAGCCGGGTGGTCGATCAAGACGAGAAAGAGTCGTTTGTGGAATCGATCCGAGCCGAAGGGTTCCCGAATTTCAATCTCTACCCCGAGGGTGAACGTGATTTCTACACGTCGATCGTCTACCTCGAACCGTTCGATTGGCGGAATCAACGAGCATTCGGTTTCGACATGTATTCCGAAGCCACTCGGCGAGCGGCGATGGATACCGCGATCAACACGGGCCAGCCCACGATCTCAGGCGTGGTGAGATTGGTGCAAGAAACCGACGACGACGTGCAACGCGGTTTCTTGTTGTATTTGCCTGTTTTCGAAAACGATCAGCCCCGTCAGACGAGCGAACAACGCAACGAAGCTGTGATTGGCTTTGTCTACGCTCCATTCCGGACTCGAGATTTGATGATGGGGATTCGGAAATCGAATCTGCCGGACATCGACTTCACGGTTTATGACGGAACCGACAAAGACGAAGCGGATTTGCTTTTTGACAGCCGGCAAGCGTCTGCGGCCGAGGCGACGAGCACGCCCGATTTTGTGATGACCAAGACGCTGCCACTTCGCGGGCGCGACTGGACGATTCACTTCGCATCTCAGCCAAACTTTATCAGTGGTGGCGAGTCTGCGATTAGTCTTGCCGTGGCGTTCGTGGGGCTTCTCGTCGATGTGTTGTTGTTCTTGGTCATCGGATCGATTGGTCGGCAACAACGTCAGGCCGAGAAGATTGCGGTGCGAATGACGAACGAGTTTGAAAAAGCTCAAAAGCAGTTTCAGGCCGTTTGTGATACCGCGAATGATCCAATCGTGTTACTGGATCAGTCAAAGCATGTTGTTTATGGAAATCCGGCCGCCATGGAGGCTTTCCGTATGTCCGAAGAGCAATTGCTGGGGACATCGATCGATCGTTTGTTTGGCAATTCAACATCGGCGATCGATCCGGACTCCCCGACATCCGGGCAGGACGAAAAACAATGTGTGAGAGAAGATGGCTCGTCCTTTCCGGCGAAGATCTCAAATTCATATTGGCATGATGGCGATCAGCAAATCACCGCGATTGTCATTCGAGACGTGACTGAGCAAAAACGGGCGGATGCGCTGATTCAGCAACACATCACGGAACTGAGACGAAGCAATCGAGACTTGGACGCATTCGCTTACATCGCATCGCACGACCTTCGGTCTCCACTACGCAATATCAAGCATTTGGCCGATTGGGTGGTCGAGGACACCGGAGACAATTTGCCAGCGGAGAGTGCGGATCATTTGCAAACACTGAGACAATGCGTGGGACGAATGGAGCAATTGTTGGATGACTTGTTGCAATATTCCCGTGCGGGACGTGTGCATGATCGGTTGACGATGGTCGACACGAACGAATTGGTTACCAAGATATCTGGCATGATGTCGAAACCTGCTTCCATGCAAATTCGGATTGAGGGTGACCTGCCGACGTTTCGGACGCTGAAAACACCGCTTGAAACATGCCTTCGCAATTTGATTGGCAATGCGATCAAGCATCACGATCGGGAAGATGGGAAGGTGAGCGTGTCCGCACTTGAAAAAGAGGATGAAATTGAATTTGTGGTGGCCGACGATGGGCCTGGGATCGACACGCGGTTTCAGGACAAGGTGTTCGAGATCTTTCGCACATTAGCACCATCGGATTGGAAGAATTCGAGCGGGATGGGGCTTTCGATCATCAAAAAAACGGTCGAGACCTATGGCGGACGAATCGAGTTGCAGTCCGAGTTAGGGCAGGGAACTCGTTTCATCCTTCATTGGCCCCGAGAGATGGTCATGCCGCTTGAGAGTCTCGCGGAAGCCGTTGAGGCTTAGCAATCATCGGGCTGTCGCAGATCCAGATTCTCGGTGCCGCGAAATTTTCTTTGTTTTTCACGGTACGGATGAGAATGCGATTGGATGATCCAATTTGAGATCGGTAAAAGGGGACGGGGGTCAATTAGGTGGGGTTGGTCGACTTGGGCCTTCCTCGTGATCGGAGTGTTGACCACAGGTCGTGTTTGTCAGCGAGTTCTTCGACCCAGTCGATGTCGCCGAAGGGGCGGCCTCGCTGGACGCTTGTTCGAATCATCTCGATCTCCTTTTTGCTGAGTGCTTGATTGACCCGCTTGCTCCAGTTTGCCGTGCGACGGATTGGCCAGGCCGACAAGAGTTTTGGATCTCGGTCTGTTCACGAAAAGACCCCCGTCCCCTTTTGGGCTTTCGCAGCTTCTTGTTGATCTGCTCGGGTGAATTTCGTCGTCGTTTCTCGCCCATCGAAAATTCTCGGCCCGAATTGGCTCTAGACTTTCATGACCCCTGGATCAGGTATGGGGGGCATTCCAGGGCTGCATTGGTAGTTCTGTAGAATTTCCTGAATCAGTGTTGGTGTTAACCGAGAAGTGTCTGGAATTCTTCGGGGAAATGCCGAATGATTTTGCTGCAAAGTGCAAATGGTCTAGTGTAAGCACAATGTAGACGTGACGAACGATTTGTACTTTTGGAACCGAACGGAATGACGTTTCGTGCTAAGCAATTGAAACTTCAGGATGCCGATGCCTGGAACGAATTCTACCAAGAGTATCTCGATCCTTTATACGGATTCGTGTACCGCTTGGTGTGTCATAAGCGAACCGTCGCCGACGATCTTTTTCAAGAGGTATGGTTGCATGTGATTCAGAATATCGACACTTACGACTCCGAGAAGGGCGAATTGTCCGCGTGGCTATTTGGAATCGCACGACGACGAGTTGCGTTGTATTGGCGACGCACGTCGGGCAAATCAGTCGACGACGACAATTTGCTGCGAGCGGACCGCGCAGACGCAGCCTTGTTGCCAATTGAGGCTATGGAACAGATCGAGCGTGCAGAGGTCGTCAACTCGGCTTTGCTGGTGATGCCGGAAAACCAGAGGCGAATCTTGAGACAAAAGTACATCGACGGCATGTCTGTCGCCGAAATCGCGAAGCGATCATCGACCACCCAAAAGGCTGCCGAGTCGCTGTTGTTTCGTGCAAGAGCAAAATTAAGAAGTTTGCTTGGACCCACCTTTGTCGATGCACTTCCATCGCATTTACCAAACGAGTCCAGGAGACCGAAATGAACGAGAATATTCACAATCGGATAACTGATTCAGACATCACTGATGACGAGCGAGCTTTTCGTGCGCTGATGATGGATTCTAATGTTCCACCTATCAAAGCTCCGAAGAATTTAGCGAACGCTGTGCGTAGGAAGCTTCCCGGTTCAGCCACGATCGACTCGTTCGGTCGTCATTCGCAGCGACTTCGGTGGATCATGTCGTCCGCTGCAATGGTAGCGATTGTCCTTGTTTGCGTAGCACTCTGGCCCACGCGTCAGCAAGCATGGGGCGAAGTTGTGAAGACACTTCAAGATATGCCATGGATTCGCTTGGTCGGTGAACTAAAACAGGACAAAATGGAAGTTTGGATGTCGCTTCAACGCGACGTCGCAGCTCAACGCAGCAAGAAACTAAGTCGGTTCGACGATTATCGAACAGGCGTCCGGTACGAGTTTAGTGCAGAAGAACAACTGATTTATCGCGTGCCAATCAATGACGAACGCGCGTTCAATTCAATCAGTAGTGTCTTTACGTCAATCTTTCGCCAAGATGACCAAGTTGGTGACGAGTTTGCAGGGAATCGAATTGTAAGTCAAACTCGGCAAAGCGTTCAAGACAGCGGCAAGAAATGGATCGACTACGAACTCACACTTCAAACACTACCGGGTGTTTCGTCCAAGGTTGTTGTCCGTGTCGATCCTGAAACGAATCTTCCAGTGTCGATGCGATTCCAGGAAGATGTCGATCATGCATTGAACATGAAAATCGACTATCCGGAAACGGGGCCGCAGGACATCTATGCAATCGGGGTTCCCCGCGACGCTCGTGTCGTGGATCGCATGCCGACCGGGAATCTAAAGCGAATCGCGGAGATTCTCGATCGAAATCGGAGAGAACTTGACAACTATGTCGCCGCCTATGGATTCGTGCCAAATTCACCGCAAGCACTAATTTACCGTAGCGGCGATCAATGGCGAACCGCTTCTTGTTCCCCGACACGTGACCTTTTCAAAAGCAATCGAGAGTACGGAGCGTTTCTCGCCGAGCAGCCCCCTGCAAATGAAGGCGAACTACGAAGTTGGTGGAAGACTAGACTCAGCCACTACACGATAGTTGCCGACATGCTTTGTGATGGGAGAACTGTTTATCATGCGAGCTATGAAGATCCGGCTTCGCCTGTGTTCGAACCTTTCCAATCCGTACGTGCGGGTGATGGGCATTCAATCGCCAAGACAATGGGGAATGCCGGCAATATGCCTGAATTTCATGTTTATCCCGATTTGAACTCGTATGTGCAGATCGAAATGACGCTGACCAAGGACCCGACGGATGGACCGGAAGGAAGCATCCTTGTGACCCGCTCGTACCTGAGTGAACACCAGACTTCAAAGTACTGGCTTAACCCGAAACTTGGGTACGCCGCTGTCCAGGCCCAGCATTCTTTGCGTCAAATCGATGAAAAAAAACCGAATGTGACTCCAGCCGAACAGCAGCAGACCTATCGTTTTGAAAACTTCAAGCAATCGCCTCGTGGGATCTGGTATCCCACCGTTATCGTTCGCAGCAATGCGATAGGTTCACAACAAAGTGAAGCGGAGTTGTCAGCAGGAGCGACAGCGACCGCTTCCGACGACAGGACGTACTATCACCTTGATTTCACGACCGAATTGTCGAGTGATTTGTTCAAACATACGAGTGGCACCGTATTTGTACCGCTGGACAAAAACAGCACGGACGAATGAGGTTCGTGTTGTGTAAGCATTCGGTAGGACTATTCGCGTTTGCGTCATTTCGTGTGGGCTTCTCTGCTGTCGAGAAGGATGACACCAAGGCCAACAGACGCAAAAAGGGGACGGGGATCAATTAGGTGCGTTTGGTCGAGTTGGGCCTTCCCCGTGATCGGAGTGTTGACCACAGGTCGTGTTTGTCAGCGAGTTTTTCGACCCAGTCGATGTCGCCGAAAGGGCGGCCTCGCTGGACGCTCGTTCGAATCGTCTCGATCTCCTTTTCGCTGAGTGCTTGATTGACGCGCTTACTCCAGTTTGCCGTGCGACGGATTGGCCAGGCCGACAAGAGTTTTGGATCTCGGTCGGAATGGTTCGCCCAGCGGTGGAATGAACCGTGTTGCCACAACTCGGCTCGTTTGACCAAATTTGCTCGCACTGGATTGCGTTCCACATATCGGCACACTGTCAGGAAGTGCTCATCGTCTTTGATGGGAAAGCTCTTGAAGCGGGACTGGTACAGATGTCCTTCGCCCGCGGTGTGGTAGTGAGCGTGATAGCGTTGGGTGTGCGTGGCGGTGACCCAACGCAGCATCTTTCCCATTTGCCCGTCGCGGTCTGGACGAAGTACAAGATGCCAGTGGTTTGGCATCAAGACGTAAGAGTAGATTTGCACTTCGTAGCGTTCCAGGCCTTGGCCCAACACACGCTCGAAGGCTGCGTAGTCTTCCGGCTTGTGGAAAATTTTTTGCTTGGCATTCCCGCGATTCAATGCATGGTAGATTCCGCCTGCCACATCCAGACGTTTTTGTCGAGGCATCTCGCACACCTGTAGGGAAAAGTGATCTTGGAGTCGTTGGTCGATGTCAGAATAGCAGAAAAGACCCCCGTCCCTTTTTCGAGGGATCGCGATGAGGCGAGGGATGACTGTTTGCTTGCACCGGAGAGATCAACTGTGACTCAACACCAACCTTATGAATCGCCGAGCGTTCCCACGGAATCTGCCGCTCCTTCCAAGAGTTTGTTGGGAAAGATAGCGACCGGGGTTCTTATGCTCGGATTGATGGTCCTGGCATATGGAGCGATCGCTTTTTGGGTGCTGCCATTTCTTCCGCCCAATAGTGAATCGAAAGGTCGGTTGCCGAGCCTGACCGTGATGGGCGTGGGCGTGTTAGTGACCGTGGTGGGACTGGTTCTGCGAAGTCTGACAACGAGCAAGGATCCTGAACCCGACGCGAATCAGTCGAAGAAGATTCCGGCGATGTATGGGGTTGCGATTTTGCTGGGAATTCTTGGGCTGGTGTTCTTTGTGATCACCCGTCTGTAATTCGCCGCGGTCAGGCTTTTCGGATGAAGTCGGCGGCATAACTGCGGACTTCGCTGCCGTTGAGAACATGGACCATGCGAAGTTGTTGGATTTCTTGGTCGCTGAAAGAGGTCATTGGAACGTGAACCAAATGCTTCTTGAACCGGCGAGCCAACCGCTTCCATCCGCCACCGGGCGGCAGGGGGCTCATCAGTGCGACATGGTTGCTGCGTGAGTGCATGCAAGCCGCTGCGATCAAGCGTTCTTCAAGAGTCTCGGTGAAGTTCAGTCTGCGGTCCCGCCAAATGTCTCGGATTGGAACCGGTGGGTACAGGAACATGGCACCGCCATAAATGCCCAGCCCAATTCCTGGACCGACCATTTCTCGTTGAAAGTCGCTGGCAAAGAAAGCTAGCGTGGATTCCCATTCGTGTTCAGCAAACCAAGTCGTGCGCCAGGGGTAATCTCGTGGGTCGGCGGGAGAGTCAAACAGCATCAAGCAGGCATCGAGTTGCCCGCGACTGGGCGGCATGACTTTGACATAGATCTCTTTTTCGTACCAATGTCGAAGCGTGTCACGAATGTCGATGCCGTCTTTGACGCTGGTCGTGAATTTTTCCGTGCGAGCCAGATCCTGGCCCATGATCGCCTGCGCTCGTTCGCACACACGGTTGCGCAGCAGTTCGATGCGTTCGTCTTCGGGTGGGTAGCTGCACTGTGAATACGGATTCCAATTGTGTTGCCACTCGTGGCGTTCCTTGTCGCTGGGGCGCCGCTGCAGTTCCAAGGTTTGCCAAGAGATTGGCGGTCCGGGCAAACGATTGACCAGCGAGACAACGTCTTGATTTGGCAAGCGGACTTGATCGATTCCAAGCGTCACCGGTTGATCGGCTTCCGGGATCCATTGGTCAGCGTTCTCGCCCCACTGATCCGCGTAGGCATATTTTGAGGCCGCCTCGGCGACATGCAGTGCGAACTGATCGCCGAGCACCTGCTTGCATGCGGTGATGATCGTCACCATGTCGGGTGTCATTCGGCGATTGATCAGCGAAAGATTCCGGATGTATTGCAAGCACTTGGAAAGCAGCAGTGGTGTGATCCGGCGGGCGCGATTGCCGAGCTCGTCCAGGTAGCTTTGCCGCCCCGCGATCAAGAGTTCTTTGACGCCGTCAATCTGTAGGTTTTCGTCTTCTTCGAGTTCGGCTCGTGCCCGTTCGTACAGCGAGGTGATGAACGGCAGTTCTCCAAAGAGAAACAGCAGAGTTTTGGGGTTGATGTTGTGCCGAGTGGGGACATCGACTTCTTCGTTTTGGAGGTCGTCCCGTGATCGCCCTTGGTCGTTGCGGAGTTGCCGATGTGCGTCGCGAATCCATGGCCAGTGCAGGACGCTGGTGACCAGCAAGATTCTCTTGTAGTTCTTTTCGAGTTCGGTCAGTTGCGCCGCCATGTAGTGCATGCGATTGCGTGTCAGGTCATCGCTGGGCGGAGGGATGCTGGGAAGGATCGCCGCGGCGAACTTTTCGATGGCAACATGGCGAACCGCGTGCGGGTCAGGCATGACCGTCGAGAACGGTTGAAACTCATTGGTTTCCAAGTCAATGAAATGCCGCGGGATGTGTTCGCCCATCGCGGAACGGATCGCCATGATCACGCTCTGGCACGGATCAATCGGCACATAGCTGGTCGGCAGCGAGTCATGGTCATCGTCCAGTTCTTCTTCGTCGCCTTCTAAATCCGGGCGATAGGTCACCGGGGGATCAAAGGTGGATGACAACGGATGTTGCAGCACCACCGAAGGGCGTGGCAGATCGAGAACCGCTTCTTCGACCGGATGTTGGAACGAGGGAGGAAGCGGAACGGCCAAGCAATCGAATTGATGCTCGAGCATGAACCGACGCGTGAGCCAAGCAAATTGGCCGCTGCCGTGGATGATGGGCAACAGGGTAACGCGATCGTTCAAACGAAGGAGTTCGGGGATCGTGTCACTCATCAATCGATCAGCCAGCGACGGGGGAGGGAGGTTCAACGGAAGAAGCAATCACTTCGGTCGAGGATTGGTTCAAGTAGGTTTGAGCGGCCTTGGCAACTTTTTCGATGGTGACGCCTCGATAGGCATCCAGCAATTCGTCCAACGAAAGATAGTCGCCACAGCAAAGCCAACGACTGCCTAAGCCGAACAGGCGGTTCGACGGACGTTCGGACTGCATGATGCACCCGGCAACCGTTTTGTTGATGACTTGGTCAAGCTCAGCTTGATCGACGCCATCGCTTGCCACTCGTTGCAGCACATCGTTCATCAAACGAATGTTGGATGGCATGTCATCGGCAGCGCAGACAAGGTAGGTGAACAACGCACCGGTGTCCGTGAATTCTTGTGGCCAAAGCGTCGCGACTTCCGCACGTCCGGTGTCGATCAAATCCCAGAACAGTCGACTGCCGCCATCGTCACCCACGATCGAGCACAGCAGTCGCATCGCGTAACGCAGTTCCGACTGCATCGACGGACCGTCCCCCAGCGTCACACGGTAGGACTGCGCAGCATCCGGAACACGAAGTTGTGGTGTCAGGTCGATGCCCTCGGGAGATGTGCTGGGGTCATCCGAGAGCAAGTTGGAAGGCAGGGGACGATCTTGCCAATGCGTCGTCATTTTTTCGGCCTGCGCGACCAACCCATCGAAGTCGACGTTGCCGCTGGCCGCCAGCACGATGTTGTCGGGGCGGTAGCGGCGGTTGAAATAGGCTCGCATGGTTTCCACCCGCATCGATTCGATCGAATGCGTGGTTCCAAGCACTCGGCGTCCCAATCCACGTGGGCCATACGCACATTCCATGACGCGTTCGAATGCACCAAACGGAGGTTGATCCTCGTACTTGGCAATCTCTTCCAAGATCACGTTGCGTTCGGTGGCGAACTCGCCTTCATCGAGCGTGGGGCTCAGCATGTCCGTCAACAAATCGATCATGCGATCTTGGTACTTGGGCAAGACCGCGGAGTAGTAGACCGTTTGTTCTTCGGAGGTGTAGGCGTTGGATTGCCCACCCAGTTCATCGAGTTCACGATTGACATCGGCAGCGGATCGTCGAGCGGTACCTTTGAACATCATGTGTTCCAGGAAATGGCTCAGTCCCGATTCGATATCGGTTTCGTCACGCGCGCCGGCACGAACGAAGTAACCCACTGCGGCGGAGTAACCTCGTTGATCGATGTCAGCAACGACTCGCAGACCGTTGGATAGTGTGGCGGAGCGAAGGTTTTGGGGGATGGATTGGTTCATGCGATTGCTTCGCCTCCTTGCAGTGCTTCGGGACCCACGGTGACGATGCGGAACTTGCGAGGTCCGTGGTCGCGAAAGTAGGAGGCAACTTGGTCGAGCGTGATGGCCTGAATTTTGGACTCGAGTTCTTCCGTCGGAATGATGCGCCCCAGTTGATATTGGTCTGATGCGAGCGAGCTGGCACGTGATCCGGCAGACTCTTGTTCCATGATCAGTCCGCTTTCGATGCGAACTTTCCAACGGGAGAGTTCTTCTTCGGCGAGGTCATCGGCGAGGTGCTGAATCTCGTGCAGGCTGACGTCCAGTGTTTCTTGTGCCCGTGCGGGGGTGGTGCCGGCGTAACCAAAAACGGCACCGGTTTGGCCGATGGTATGGGTGCTGGCCCAGACGCTGTAACACAGCCCGCGTTGTTCGCGAACGCGATCGAACAACCGGCTGCTCATTCCATCGCTGAGGATTCCAATGCCCGCGCGCATGATGAAGTACTCGTCGCTGCCATAAGGGATTGAATCAAACGAGAACCCGATGTGTGTTTGGCTGCTGGGAAGTGGAATGTGTTCGTTGCCGTCGATCGGGGCAGGGGAGGGCAGGGCAGGGCGGTCGCCTGATTTCCAATCACCGAATGCGTTTTCGATCGATTCAAAAAGCGACTCGGTTTCAAAGTTGCCCGCGACGGCCAAAACACTGCCGCCGGCGTGATAGTGATCAGTGTAGAACTGACGAACGTCTTCCATGTTCAGCGATTCCAAGCTGGCTTCGCTGGCGTAGCCGCCTCGTCCAAGTTGTGGGCCATATTGTCGCTCGCGAAGACGTCGCATCAGCCGTTGCGTTGGCTCGTCCTGGAACGCCGCGAGTTCCTGACGCAGGATCATCTTGGCATCGTCGAGTTGTTTGCCTGGAAGGTGCGGGCGACGGACCACGTCAGCCAAAAGCTCGATCGCGGGTCGCAGGGAATCCGCGGGCATGCGAGCGGAATAGCCCGCGATGCTGGTCGAAGCGGAGTTGCCGCTGTCGATTCCCAGATTGTCTTCGGCCGCGACCAATTGGCGACTGTTGTAGGCACCGGCACCGCGCTGGACCATTTCGCAGGTCAACGAAGCCAGACCGTCGCGACGAGCCAAGAATTCCGCGTCGGCCAGTTGTGAATCGCTCAAACCAACCAATTCGGTTGTGATCCCAGCGGGCAACCAGAGCGTGTACGCGGCGGTTCGCAGCCAAGGCATCGGTTGCACGACGACGGTCAGGCCGTTGTCGAGCGTTCGAGTTTGAATCGGGGGAGATTGAGTGCTGAGCAAGGGAATCGCTGAGGGCTGAGGGGGCGGAGCGGAAGTCGTCACGACTTATCGAAGTCACGGTCGGGGCCGAAACTCTTGACGAGTTTCGCTACCTCGAGGAGCTAGGAACTGGGAGCTAGTCCCGGCATTCCCAGCGAGACGACCTCAACGGTTTTGACTCGACCGATCAGCGTGTGGCTGCTGACGTCGTCGACTTGGACCTCCATGATCTGGCCCGCCTGCCGACGATTGCCATCGAACACCACGATGCGATCGCAGTGGGTTCGCCCGGTCATTTGAACCACCGCCGCATCAGGATCGGACTTGTCGGCTTTCTTGCTGGGGCCTTCGACCAACACTTCCACCGTGCTGCCGATCAGCTTTTGGTTGTCTTCTTTCGAGATGCGATCTTGGACAGCCAGCAGTTCGTTGTTGCGAGCCGCTTTGACTTCCCGAGGCACATCATCGATCAGGTTCTGGGCCGCTTTGGTGCCCTCGCGAACACTGTATTGGAAGATGAAGCTGTTCTTGAATCGACACCGTTCGATAAGTTGCACCGACTTTTGGAAGTCCTCGTCGGTTTCGCCGCAGAATCCCACGATGAAGTCGCTGCTGACGGCGGCTTCGGGAAGGATCGTTTCAATGCGTTCGAACATCTCCATGTAATCGGCGATGGTGTAGCCGCGTTTCATTCGTTTGAGCACCGCGTCGCTGCCGCTTTGTGCTGGCACATGCAGGTAAGGCGACACCTTGGGCAGATCGCGAATGGTTTCGAGCAACCGCGCGGTCATGTCCTTGGGGTAGTTGGTCACAAATTTGATGCGGCGAAGACCATCGATGTCATGCAGTCGCTCAAGCAGACCCGCCATGTCGGTTTCGCCATCGGGGCCGCGATGGCGATAGCTGTTGACGGTTTGACCGAGCAACGTGATTTCAAGAGCACCCTGTTCGGCCAGGATCCGAGCTTCCGAAAGGATGTCGTCGGGTGAGCGGCCTTGTTCGGGACCACGCGTGTTAGGCACGACGCAGTACGTGCAGAACTTGTCGCAGCCGATTTGGATCCGCAGGTAGGCTTGGAACGGGGTCGGACGCATGGTCGGATCCCGCAACGGGTCAAACGTCTCGTGGCTGCGGGCGACGATCGATTGCTTGCCGTCTTTGCGTCCCAGCGAAACAGCCATTTGCCGTCCTTCGCCGTTGGACATCTTGGTCAGCAGGTCAGGAATTGCGTGCAATTGTCCGGGACCGACGACCATGTCGACATAGGGGGCGCGACGGAAGATGACTTCTTGGTCCTTTTGCGCCATGCAGCCCATCACGCCGATCTTCTTGTCCGGGTGCCGGGCTTTGGTTTCTTTGAGTTTGCCAAGCGCGCTGTAGGTTTTTTCTTCGGCCTGTTCGCGAATGCTGCAGGTGTTGTAGAGCAGCAAGTCGGCTTCGCCGGGGGAGTCCACGACGGTATAGCCGTGACGTTTCAAATCGGCGATCACCATCTCGCTGTCCAGAACGTTCATCTGGCAGCCGACGGTTTTGATGTAGACAGTTTTGGACATGGAGATCACTCCGATTCGGCTTCGTTAGGTTTTTGGCTGGCTTCCAGGGCGGCTTTTTGAGCGTCCTGCGTACGGCTCACGTGGTCACGCAAAAGCCCGGTCAGGTGGGCTTGGCGGCGGCTCATCGCACCCACCACGGTCCAAGCGGCGATGGCCGCTCCGGCGACCCATAGCCAGTTGATGTTGGTCAGAAATGTTTGTCCCCACAGCGCGTTCATCGCCTCAGGATAACGCCCCGGGGCCATTTGTCGGAAGACGAGCGTTTTTCAATCGAGTGAAGCCGCGTTTGGTCGCTGAAAACGTTGATTCGCGGGCGTTTTTCGCCAGCGGTCATGCAGCACAACGAAACTGGGGACAAGCACCGTGCGGACGTACAGCGTATCCAGAAGCACGCCCAATCCAAGGGCGAATCCAAGTTCGGTGATTCCGCGAAGCGTCGTGGGGCGACTGGCGATTTGTTCGTTCAGTGCGGTCGCGTCGTTGCTGCTGACGAACAGCCATCCCTGAGAAATCCACGGCCACCACGAAGACGCTGTCATGCTGATGAACGTGGCCGCCATCACCAAACCGCACGCGGTGATGATTCCGCCGGTGCGGGCCACGGCGCGACGCACCGCCGCCAGCGAACCCAAGCGACGTTTCTCTTCCAAAATCCGAGTGACCAAATAAACGTTGTAGTCCTGGCCCACGGCCACCAGGATCACAAACAGAAAGATCGGCAGCTTCCAATCCAATCCGGGAAACGTCGGGCCGTAGACCCAACGAAAAAACAAATAAGTCAAACCCAGAGTGGTGTAGTAGCTGAGCAACACCGTGGCGATGAGATAGCTCGACAGCACCACCCGGCGGATCACCAGGACCAGCACGACGAACACCGCTGCGATCACCGCGATCTTGATTCGAAAGGTGTCGTTGAGTGTGACTTCGCGAAGGTCGACAATCGACGGCGTTGTCCCCGCGTAGAAGGCTTCCATCGACAGGCCGGCTTCGGACAGTCCTGTGAGTTGTTGTTGAACGGTGGCTTCGACCTCTTCCAATTTTTGCCCGGCGGACACGCTGAACGGGTCCTCCTGAACAATCACGTCCAAACGGATCAGCCGGTCGGTGTACTCGGGCATCGACGAAACGAAATGCAATTGAGTCAGTCGGTGGTTTTGAAGGGCACGACGCCGCCACGCTTCACTGCTGAGCAAACTCATTTCACGATCAGGTGGGAAGTCTCCCAACGGATCGTTGCGATGTCGAACCGCTGTGACGCCTTCGGTTTGATAGAGCGCCGCGACGATGGTCTGCAGGGTTTCCTTTTGTGTGTCCTCGCTCAGCGGTTGGTCGGCGAGAAGAAGTACCGAGATGGGGGCCATTTGGCCGATGCCAAATTCCTTTGCCAACACTCCCATGCCTTGGCGAGTGCTGGCGGTCGAGGCCAGTTGTCCACTGATGTCGTAGGTGACGGTGCGTTCATTGCGAAAGCCAACCCAAGCGGCCGGCAGCAACAGAATCAACCCGATCATCAGCGTGGCGAACGGTCGGCGAGTCAACTGAATCGCCATCGCGTTCCAAAGCCAATCGCCCGGTGAGCTGTCCTTTTCGTTGACACTGCGATTCCCCAGCAACTGAATCCTGGGTTCACGGTTGACTTCTCCGGCCGACGTGGGCCAGAAGACTTTGGGGCCCAACAACAATAAACATGCTGGTGTCAAAGTCATGCACACGAGCAATGCGATCGACAAGCACACCGCGATGATCGGACCCGTGTGATGGAACTTGCCAAAGTCAGCAAACCAGAGCATGCCCAGCCCGACGATGGTGGTCATGGCACTGCCGATCAACGCACCGCTGACCTGAGTGAGTGCTTTCCGACAGGCGACCGGCCAAGGCGAATGAGCCGCCTCTTCACGTAGTCGAGCGATTAGAAACAAACAGTAATCCGTGCCCGCACCAAACAGGATGACAATCACGAAGATACGGCTGGTCGTGTAGACCTGCACGTCCAACCCCGGCATCCATCCGGCTTGGGAGATTTGTGTGAGAAACGTGACCGCGGCGGTGGAAACCATCACCGCGATGGCGATCGAGAATAAAGGCACCGCCACCAGCAGCGGAGCCCGGTAAACGATGGCCAACAACAGCAAAATCATCACGACCGTGAACCACTCGGTGTACTGAATTGCTGAACGAGCGGCGGCGAGTGTTTGGCCACCGATGGCGGCGGATCCAGTGACCAACAGTTGCGGTGGGCCAGTTTCCGCTTGCTCTTCTTCTGTCAGGTAAGCGAGGCTGTACTGCTGGGTTTGGTCGACGATCTCTTGAAGCTGCTCCAATAATTCTATGTTGCCGGTGGCGGCCAGTTCGCTGGAAAGCGTCAACACCGCCAAACGGGCTCGCGAAGTTTTGAGCTGCGAGCCCAAGGTTCGATCTTCCCAACTGTAGATGTCCAGCAGCGGTTCCCAGTTGTCGAGCGGACGCTTCGAGATCGGCAGAACGGACATCGGAAGGTCCGAGTCCAGGATCAACGCCGCTTCTAAATCCTCCGCCACGCGAACCGTTGTCTCGGACACGGCGGGCTTCGTCTTGGTGTCCTCCGCATCCGTGGATGGTGCGTCGCTTGCCGAAGTCGACTCGGAACGGGATGGTTCCGGTGCAGTGCTTGGTTGACCGATGGCTCGTGCACCAAGCAAATTCCCGCGATCCCAGTATGCAATGGCCAGACGAGGTTCGTAGGGCGTGGGCGTCGTTTCGGGAACGCGATCGCCCAAGGCCTCATAGAACTGCGAATCAATCTCGATCGCTTGGTCAAACGCTTGGGAGGCCACGGTCCACCATCGTTCGGCGGATTCGTCTTCGCCATTTTGCAAAACGATCGCGCGCTGCCAGGCGACTTCGCCAAGACGGTGGTACAAGCGTCGAAGTAGATCGAGACCAATGAGGCGGTCTGTCTTGGTCAGGTCTTCTTCCGCTCGCGAAAGAGTGACGACCATTTGGCTGCGCGCACGCGTGCCCAGAAAGGCTTCGTCCAGAAGGTGACCTCCCGCGACGCTGGTCTGCATGGCGGGCAAGTATTCAAAGTCGCCGTCCAGGGCGACCTCTTTCCAGGCGGGTGAAAACGTTTTGCAGAAAACCGCGAAAATCACCCAACCCAAAACGATCCAATGCGAGTGCGCGATGACTTTGCGAGAGAATCGTTGGGTGACGCTGGTTTTCATCTATCGCGGGGAGGACGGCGACGCGAGAAGTCATTGTTGTCGCGGCGTTGATCTTCCGAGGAACGATCTCGAGAAGGACGTGAGTCGGATTCCACCCCCAAAGCAGACAACGCTTGCTGAACAGCTTCGGCTGAGACGCCACCGCCAAGATTGATAATCTCGACGTCGCCTCCGGGTTTCGCGGCAACATCCAACTTGTCGACCATGGAGACGATCAAGTCAAGCAGCGATTCACCTTCCGCACTGACCAACAAGGTATTGCCGACTTCATCGACGCCCATTGAGAGCTTGCCATTGAAGGAAAAATCAGATCCGCCACCGTCTTTACCGCTCTCGCTGTCTTCTAAACCCGATCCGCTTTCGCGATTGCTGCCACCGGGAGCACCACCGCCACCACGCTGGCCGGATTGGCCTCCCCTCTGGAACGTTTTGTCGTTGCTGCTGAGCAAATCGCGATAGGCCTCTTTCACCGTTTCCGCAATCTTCGCGGCGCTACCGTATTGGATGTGAACCAATTTGGTGTAACGGACGCGTCGTGGATTGACCGGTTCGGGAACGTCCCACAGACGAATGAGTTCTTCGATGGTTTGCAATTGTTGGCCCGTCGCCCCACTGACGATCAATGTGCCGGTGTCGGAGTTCGGCAGGAACTTCAGTTTGCCAGCGGCTCCCAAACCTTTGGGCCCTTTGTCTTCCTCGTCGCGACCGCCAAAGATGTAGCGATAGAAACGATCGGACTCGTCTTCGTCATCGTCGTCCTCGTCTTCGAAGTAGTCCTCCAGGTCCAATGCGACCAGCGTGACCGACGCGTATCTCACTCGAAAGACATGGTAGGGACGTCGAGGTGGCGTGACCTGCAGCATCAAGTCTTCCAAGCGATCAAGTGCGTCCGTGTCATCGCTTACCAGAACCAGATTGCCCGCCGCGTCCAACCGAATTTCGATCTTTGGACTGGCTGGGGATTCTTTCGCAACAGTGTCGTTGGTGTCTTCGGCAGCGGTCGACGATTCAGCAGCGTTCGACGCGACCGAGCCGTTGTTTTCTGCCGAGTCACTGTTCGCGAATGCGTTGACCCAGGTGTGGTTTGCCGGATTGTCTCGCGATTGGGTCAGCTCGGTTTCAGGTGGTTTGATTGCCTCAGGAGCTTCCAATTCCAACTCCTCCGTATCACCGTCCTCCTCTTCTTCCGACGCATTTTCTTCGGCTTCCGCATCCAACTCTTTCCCGATCTTGTCGATTGGGTCTTGGAATTGATCCGCATCGGGAAGAATCAGGTCTGATCCTGACAGTTGTTGCCATCGACTGCGCAGACGTTCCAGGTATTCCAGCGTTTCGGGGGTGGCGGATGCCTCGATGACACGTGTCGTTCGCGAGCTTCCACCGGGCGGCGGCAACTCGCCAAGTTTGATCAACAATGAACGGACTTCTTCCATTTCGGTGTCGTTGGCCCAGAGCAAGACTTGTCGGTAGGCGACGTTTGCCGTCACGCGAAATTTGTCTTTGTCCTCGTCTTCATCGTCATTGTTGTTGCCCCAGCCGTAGTAGCTGTAACGTGATCGCGAATTGTTGTCTTCGTCTTCGGGGTCCTGTCCCATCAGAAACGCAATCGATTCGGCGACTTCCGCGGCACCAAGCCGCCGCAGTTGCAAGACTTCCAACCGTCGTTTGCCACCGTCAAGTCGTTCGATCAGCGATTTAATGATGAAGCGATCGGCCGCCGCACCGGACACGATGACGGCGGAGTTGTCTTTGTCGACCCGAACTCGCGTGGTGGGTTCGAGGACGTTCATCTCCTGAGCGATCTCGATCAATTTCTCCGGATCCAGCGACACCAAACGGAACACTTCGACTCGGGAGGTGGCATCGGTCAAACTGCGAAGTGATCCCCCGGGCACATCGATCCGCTTGATGAACTCAGCCGCCACGGCGACTCGGTCCAATGGGGCGCGGATGAGAACCGAATTTTGTCGCGTGTTGGCGACGATTGAGATCTCGGTATCGGTTTTGGGGGTGCCGCCTTTCTGCCCGTTTTGCTGCTGCATTTGTTGCATGCGTTGCATCATCTGCATTTGCTGGGGCGACATGGGCGCGGAGTCTTTCTTCTCCACACCCAAAAACTCCTCCAGCAATTGTTTGGCTTCTTCGGCCGGGATGTGCCGCAATCGGAATTCAGGTGCCAATGCGTCACGACTGGCTGCATCTCGTTCCTCCGACAACAACCGAGCGACTTGACGCAGGTTGACCGCAACATCCATGACTTCGATGCGGTTGGTGGTTGCCAGCGGAGTCAGCTTGCCCGCACTGCTGAGCATCGGTTTGAGTTCCTCGGCCAGCTTTTCCGCTGATAGCCATCCGGCATCCAACATCGTGCGAACGAAACGATGGTCTTCCAATTGAGAGAGCTCATCGGGAGCGATGCGGCGGACCATGCCGGGATTGACGGAGTCCGTTTTGACGATCGCGATGCCGCCCTCTAAGTCCAACATGGTGTATCCGCGAGCCAGCAGGTGGCGATTGATCAGGTCGGCGGTTTGCGAAACCGTCAAGCGTTCGGGGCTGATCAAGTTGACGGTGTCACCGGGCAGTTCTTGCCAATCAATTGGTTGTTCGGAGATGTCCGACAACCAGCGAACCAGATCCACCCATCCCTGATTGCGGAACTGAAAACCCACTTTGCCATCATCGCCAACGGTGGCTTTCAATTCGTTGGGGTCTGCCGGCTTGGCGTCCACGCTATCACGGCGAACGACCTTGGGTGGTGCGGACTCGGCGGGTTTCGCTGGATCGTCTTTCTTGTCCTCGTCTTTCTTCTCGCCGGGCGCTCCGTTTGGTGGAGGTGCACCCGGTGGGCGGGCTCCAGGAGGCGGTCCACCACGGCCGCTTGAAAAGGCTTGAGGCGGTTGCCCCATGGCACGATTGCAGTCGTGCATCCACGAGCAAACCGTGACCAGCAAAACGCCCAACCATGCTCCGCCGCGTTTAGCCACCGCACCGAAAAGGGGTCGGTTGCCAACATTCAAGACACCCAAAAAACGCGACGCTATCGTTGAGAAGTGTTTGGGCACAGAACAGTCGCTGTTGGAGAGAAGGGAAGGGGGCTTCGCGTCAGCCGGGCACTGACGGCGGATGAGACGCCCGAATGCGTATTATGAACAAACCCCTCTGCGAATACAACGAAAACAGACACCATGGGTACAATTCGCGACAGCGATGGGATCTGGCAACGTTGGGTTTCCGTCGGGGGGAACAAGAATTGCTGCGAAAGCTCACGGGGCGCCGGTCGATCCAGCCCCTCCGAGAGCGTTTTCCAACGTGATGCTTGTACAAGCGTTGGTCCCCTGGGATGAACATTTCCCAGCGGAGAGCACTACATTGTTAGTGTCACGGAATTCGTGATCGAAACGACGCGGTCGAATGAACAAGCTTGGTCTTCCAGCTCAAGACGGTCCTGACCTAGGCTTTTCGCTTCGGATTTCAAATGCCAATCGATGGGCGGAAACTGGCGACCGACCTGCGGTTCACTGACGCCCATTCATTTCCCTTACCTGAAAAATTTTAAAGTTGTCTTCCATGAAACGTTTCCGATTGCTGCCACAAACGTGGACCCGTCGAGCCCTGTTGGGTGCCGCTAGTGCCATGTTGTTGGCCGGCAGTTCCGCCGCTCAAGCCGAGCCAACCTTGACGGTGGGATCGAAAGCACCCTCGCTGGACATCGAACACTACATCCACGAGGAGTTGGGCAAGTTTGATCCGGTGACGGATTTCAAAGAAGGCAATGTTTACGTGGTCGAGTTTTGGGCGACTTGGTGTGGGCCCTGTATCCAAAGCATGCCACACTTGGTGGAGTTGCAGGAAAAGTATCGCGATCAAGGCGTCCAGATTGTCAGCATCTCGGACGAGGATCTGGAAACCGTCGAAGGCATCTTGGACCGTGACTATCCCGGCAAAGAAGGCGTGACGTTCAAGGAGCTGACCTCGGCGTACACGTTGACCGTCGATCCAGACGGTTCGTCCACCGACGATTACATGCGTGCCGCCCAACAAAACGGGATCCCCGCCGCGTTCTTGGTTGGCAAGACCGGACTGATCGAATGGATTGGTCACCCCATGCGATTGGATGATCCCTTGGAGCAGGTTTTGGAAGGAACGTGGGATCGCGAAGCGTACAAAGAAGAGATGGCTCGCCAGCAACGTCTGGAAGAAGCCATGCAGAAAATCAATCGCTTGGCTGGTCAAGGCAAGATGGACGACGCCATCAAAGCCATCGAAAAAGTGATGGAAGAATTTGAAGGTTTGGAAGACGAAGCCAGCGTTTCCATCCTGGAGCAGTTGGAACAAATCAAATACAGCTTGCGATTGGATTCCGGTGATTTGTCGGACGACGTCGTGAACTACTTCCGCGAGCAATTGAAAGCCTCCAAGGGAGATCCTCAAGCGATCGCACGGTTCAGCTACGGGTTGATGTCATCGATCCAACAAGGTTCGGATGTCGGAGCCTTGGCTGACGAAACCATCGCGGCACTGAAGGAAGAAACAGAAAGTGCCGAGGCGCAACTGCAGCCACTGATGTATGTCTTGCAGGCTCAAATGAACGCTTCGCTGGGACGTTTTGATGAAGCCATCTCGGCTCAAGAAAAGGCGGTGGAGAAATCTGAGGGCCGTCAGAAAGAGCGTATGGAAGAAGGTTTGGCGGACTTGAAAGAGTTGGCCGATCAAGAAAAGGGTGAAGAAGACGACACTGACGCACCGGAAGAAGGTGAGTGAGTCGTTCGGATTCGAATTCTCCCGGACAACCCTCTGTTCTGCGGTTGTCCGGGATCAGTAAACGCTTTGGTTCCACCCAGGCTCTGTCGGATGTTTCGATGGAGGTGGATGGTGGCCAAGCCGTCGCAGTGATCGGTGAGAACGGCGCGGGCAAGAGCACTTTGATGAAGGTGCTGGCCGGAATCGTTTCGCCGGATCAAGGCACAATGCACTTGGCGGGGAAAGAACTGACTTGGTCGGGCCCCCGCGACGCGATTCAAGCGGGAATCGCACTGATTCACCAAGAGTTGAATCTTCACGACAATCTCAGTGTCGCGGAAAACCTGTTTCTCGGTCGAGAACCCTCGCGGCTTGGTTTGCTGGATCGGGCTGAGTTGCACCGCCAAACTGAAATCTGGTTGCAACGCGTGGGGCTGTCGGTGTCGCCCGATGCTCCGGTGGGACCTTTGCCCATCGCATCCAAGCAGTTGATTGAAATCGCACGGGCACTCTCGACCAACGCTCGCGTCGTGATCATGGACGAGCCGACCAGTAGTCTCAGTGAAGAAGAATCACTTCGCTTGTTTGAATTGATCGAACGTCTGCGTGCCGATGGCGTTGCGATACTTTATATCTCCCATCGGTTGCACGAGATCGTTCGTTTGGCGGATCGGGTCGAGGTGCTGCGAGATGGCGAGCATGTTCAGACCCTAACAAAAGACGAGATCAATCACGACGCCATGGTGCGTGCCATGGTGGGCCGAGATTTGGCCAGGCGTTCCGTTGCCGACAGAAACGCCACGGAAGAACACCCTGAACCGCGTTTGGTTGTAACCGGTTTGCGAGTCGGATCCAGGGAGGCACCTCCCGTGGACGTTCAGGTGCGTGGCGGTGAAGTGGTGGCGTTGGTTGGATTGGTTGGTGCCGGTCGGACGGAGATTGTGGAAACGATCTTTGGCGTGCGTGACGGTTTCGGTGGAACCATTGAAGTGGACGGGCGGCCTTTGCGGGGTAATGTTCGCGAAGCGATTGACGCGGGAGTGGCGTTGGTTCCGGAGGACCGCAAACGGACAGGTTTGTTGATCGAATCCAGCGTGGGAGACAACGCGACGTTGGTTTCGATGGTTCGCGAAGGGATGTTTCGAAAACGAAAGCAGGAACGAGCCACGGCAGCGGATTTGATCCAGCGCTTGCGAGTGAAAACGGCTTCGCAAGAAATTGAGATCGCGTCGTTGTCAGGCGGAAACCAGCAAAAGGTGGCTTTCGCCAAGTGGTTGGCTGGCGATGTGAAGGTTTTGATGCTCGATGAACCAACACGGGGAGTCGATATTGGTGCAAAATCGGAAATCTATGAAGTGATCGACGAATTGGCTGGTCAGGGGATCGCCGTTCTCGTGGTCAGCAGCGAGATGGAAGAGGTCTTCGCGATTGCTGATCGAGTCGTCGTGATCGCGGATGGTCGCGTCGCGGGTGAAATCCCCCGATCCGAATTGACCGAAGAAGCCATCATGCAGATGGCGGTATTCAAAGCGGAATGAATTCGAAGTAGTAAGCAAGCATGCGTGGCAAGAATTTTGGCATCTTCGCGTTGTTGATCGCGATTGTTTTCATCGCGACTTGGCTGGAGGGCAATTTTGTCGCGGCTGCGAACCTGAAAACCTTGATTCGAGACACCAGTCTGTACGGATTGATCTCGATCGGTGTTGCGATGGTCATCATCACGGGCGGCATCGATTTGTCGATCGGATCCCTGATCGCACTGTGTGGCGTGATGATGGTTCAGGTCATCGACGTCCGCTACGAGCGCGAGGACGCCGTTGCAAAGGTGGTCGAAATTGAACGACCGGACGAGGGCGACACCCGTGTTCGACTGGATTCCAAACTGCCGCCGGTCCGAGCCGGTGACCGGTTCGCATTCGCGGGGGCCTTCAGCGAATCCAAGGCTTACCTAAGTGGCGAAGTGACCGAAGGCGACTTAGTTTGGCTGACCACCGGCAATCCGGTTCGATCGTTGCAAATCGGCGCCGAGATTTCGATGGAACGAATTCAATACTTGAATCCGTTGTTGGCGTGTGCCTTGGTTTTGTTGGCCGGTGGTTTGATTGGGGCATTGCACGGTGTGCTGGTGACCAAGGCTCACCTGCAACCGTTTGTGGTCACGTTGTGTGGGTTGTTGGTTTACCGAGGTCTAGCTCGCGTTTGGACTGGCGACGATCAAGTCGGCTTGGGCAGCGCGCTCGCTGATTTCAAGTCCACCGTGACCGGCAACGTGTTTGAGTTCCCATTGCCCTTTGTGGCCAAGTTATCGGGGGCTTCCGAATCATGGGCCGATTGGACTTGGATTCCGTTTCCCTTCACCGGCGTGTTGCTGATTCTGGTCGCATTTGTCGCCTACGTGTTTTTGCAACACAGCGTCGCGGGGCGGCATTTGTTGGCCGTGGGGGAAAACGAGGAAGCCGCTCGGTTCAGCGGGATTCGCACGGAACGGTTGACGGTGATGGCCTACGTTGTCAGCGGGTTGCTCGCGGCGCTCGGAGGCATTTTGTTTCTGCTGGAATGGAACTCCGTTCAGCCGGGTTCCAGTGGCAACTTCTACGAGCTGTATGCCATCGCGGCGGCGGTGCTGGGAGGTTGCTCGCTACGCGGTGGACGCGGCGCGGTGTTTGGCGTCATCGCGGGAGCCGCGGTGATGCGTTGCCTTTACAAAGCCATCGTGGTGCTCGGGATCGAGCAGCAATGGGAAATGGTGATCATCGGTGGAGCGTTGCTTGCCAGTGTGCTCTTCGATGAAGTCTGGCGACGTTATCAACTTTGGAAATCAGCCCGCTCCGCATCGCCGGCATAGTTGCCAGACATCTCGCGGCTGAGCATTCAGGGCTGGAACGTCAGCGTGACTTCCGTGCGGTACCGTTTGCCGTCGCGAAGGATGACCATTGAGATCGGACGTTCACCAGGTTGTGCCATGCCCGCCAACGCAACCAAGTGGTCATCGTCTTCGACGTCGATGGAATCGAACTGCAAAATGATGTCGCCGCGTTGCAGGTGAGCTTTTTCCGCTGGTGATCCCGGGCGGATGTCTTTGACTCGTGCTCCGCCGAGTTTGACTTCGTCTTGCAGTCCGCTGGTGGAGTCGAAGTCGGGAGTGATCTTCATCGACGCGTAAATGCCCGACGAAGGTGACAAGTCCGCTGCGGCAAAGTTCGGATCCAACGTCACGCCGAGGTAACCGCGACGCAAGCGGCCGTGCACGATCAACTCCTCCGCGACACGTGCGGCCATGTTGATCGGGATGGCAAATCCGATGCCTTCGCTGCCGCCACTGCTGCTGGCGATCGCCGTGTTGAGAGCGATCACTTCACCGCGAAGGTTCAGCAACGGTCCGCCGCTGTTGCCCGGATTGATGGCCGCGTCGGTTTGAAAGAAATCTTGCAGATCGATGCGTTCTTCGCCAAGCGAAAGGTCTCGACGTCCTTTGGCGCTGAGGATGCCAAAGGTGACCGAATGACTGAGCCCGAAGGGGCTGCCGATCGCAATCACGAAGTCCCCAATCTGCACCTGATTGCTGTCGGCCAGTCGAGCCGCCGGCGGCATCTTGGTCAGCGGGGTGGACCCACGTCGAATGGAATCACGTTCCGCCGATTGAACACCCGCGACCGAAGGTGCGAGCTTCATCACCGCCACGTCGGTGTTGGGGTCCATGCGAATCGTTTCAGGAACCCAACGTCGTCCGTCGCTAGTCCGCATCACAATTTGGTTTGCGGCGGCACCTTTGATGACGTGCCGGTTGGTCAGCACCCAAGATTCGCCCGCGACGTCCAACACCACACCACTGCCGGCTTCATCAAACGATTCCGCACTCGCTCCGGTGCCTTGCGTTTTGTGAGCCTCGATGTGGATCACGCTTGGTTTGACCAAGTGGCTCACTCGACGAACGAGGTTCCCCAAGCGGTCAAAGTGCTCGAACTCTTCGGCGAGTTCATCGAACAGACGTTCGCGAGCCACGTCGATTTGATCGGCGTTTGGCATCGCAGTCGAAACGCGAGCACCATCCAGCCGCGCATTCGCATTGCCGAGTTCGACCGCCGACGCCGCGGAAGAGAGACCACCGGGCGACATGGCCCGAGACGTTTGCGCATGCAGGTTATGTTGAACTCCGACCGTCAGCATCGCGATCAATCCAAGTGCGATGCGTGAAATTGGTCGAGAGATTGAATTCATCGCTATTCCTGCAGCAGGTGGTGTGACGCCGGACGTGAAACAACGGCGGCAGCATTCGTCACGTTGGGGATGAGTCACGTTGGCGAACGTCCGGTCGCGGGAACGGGGCGATGAAAAGACACGGGCCATGCAGTCAGCTTGCCAAACAGGCAACGGACCGCGGGGCGATTCTACGCATCGTCCAAGTCAGCGGACCAGCTTTCGCTTGGCGAGATGGCGACGCATAACTGCCAGAAACGGACCAATCCGCACCAGAAATCTCGTGAGAACGCTCGTTTTGAAGGCCTAGAGGGTGGGATTGTCCCGGTCTTTTGGGTTAGTGGGGTGTTCTGTGTTGTTTGGCAATGGGCTGACATTTATTCTGATGGCAATTATCTGATCCCTTGATCGAGGGATTTTGGTCACAGGATTCATCGCACGCGACTTGCTGGCACTCATCATGAAACGCACCTCTTGGAAAGCTCGGCCGTCAAAAACACCCACCGGATCCAAGGAGGCAAAGCGACGCCGTGCGAAGCCGCGGCATCGTCGAAGCAGGTTGGAGACGTTGGAAAATCGTCATCTGTTGGCGGCGATCAGTGGGGAAGTGTTCGTTGACACCAATCACGACGGAACTCAACAGGCGGGCGAGATGGGAGCCGCCAACGTTCGCGTTTACCTTGACGAGAACGTCAATGGTTTGCTGGATGAGGGCGAGGATTCGGTCCTGACGGATTCGGCGGGTGTGTTTTCGTTCTCGCAGTTGCCGGCCGGTGACTATCACGTCCGCGTGCAACCCGACGCGGGACTGGTTCAAACGGCTCCGCAGCGATCGTTCGGCTTGCTGGAAACGGTCACTCAAGATTCCGGGCAAACTGTTCGCGCATCTCAAGCGTTTCAGTTTGGATCGGAGACGCTCGGCGATGAACGATTGGTCGAGTTGCTGGGACAACCGATCGTCAGTCGATTGGATGGGATCGCCCGCATCCATGATGGTGACTTGTTAGCGGTTGATACGCGGGCCAACGAAGTGTTTCGTATCAACCCGAGCAATGGTGAAATCACTCGCTTGGGCAATACCAATGTCGACATCACCGGCGGGCTGGCCTACGACGCCGTGACCGACAGTGTGTTCACTCTGGTGCGTGGTGGCGGTGACAACACGCTGCGTCGGTTGGGACGTTTGGATGTCAACACGGCCCAGGTCACCTTGGTTGGCGGCGGACGTTCGGGCATCGCGTCGGTGGCGGACATCACCTTTGATCCGGTGAACCGTCGTGTATTGGGATTTGACGACACGGACGATGAGTTCTTTGCGTTTGATTTGTTTGGAAACGGTCGCACCCTGTCGTTCGCGTCTCCAGCAGTCGATACGTTCACCATGAGTTTGGCTGGCCCCGAGCTCACCGCGTCACTGGATGCCAACGCGACTTACGTCACGATGTTTGATGCCGACGACACGGATCTGGTGTCGACGTTGCTGGTGGATGTGGATACCGGGCTGGTCATGGATTCGTTCCGTGTGGACGGACCGATCCGACCGGTTGCGTTGACGCGTCCAACCACCGGAAACAACTCTGAGTTCGTTTCCGTGACAGAGTTCCAATCCATTGCGAATTTGCAATTCGGCATCGCTTCGGATGTGACCGGATTTCGCGTTCGTCCCAGCAATCCTGAGTCCGGCGTGGGAGCCTTGGGGCAGGCTGGATTGACCGTGGTCGGTGGGGCGATCGGCGGTGACGTGATCGAAGTCACCCTGAACCGGCGCCCAGATTCGGATGTGGTGTTGAACCTGGAAGTCGCCGCACCCGGCGGAAGCAATCCCGGAGTCACGCTGGAAGTCACGCAACTGGTCTTCACGCCTGAAGACTGGAGCGAAGTTCGTCGCGTCACCGTGTCTCCGGATGACGTGAACCCAGTCAACGTGATCACCAACATCAATTTGGAGATCAGCGTGGATCAGGATTTGTCGGATGCCGAATGGACCAGTCTTCCGCTTCGCGAAGTCAGCGTGCGTGTGCTGCCGCCTGTGCTGTCGGTGGAACTGAATCAACCGGTGATCAACGAGTTGTTGTTGGACGACGAATTCGCCAACAACTTGAACGTCATGAACGACCAGTACATCGAATTTCGCGGGACACCGAATGAACGGCTTCCCGACGGAACCTATTTCGTTGTCATCTCGGAAGATCGATTTAGCGCGGGAACGGTGGAGACGATTATCGATCTCTCGGGACTGACGTTTGGTTCCAACGGGTTCCTGGTCTTGTTGCAGGAAGGCAACACCTATGAAGCAGCATTCGGGTCTCGAGTTTTGGAAAGTGATGCGGAAGGCTTCTTAGGCTTGCCCGGCGACATCTACACCGATCTCAACGACGATGGATCCTTGCAACGCACGTTTGATAATTTCGGATACTTCCTGATCCAAAGCGACGTGCCGCCTGCGTTGGGAGACGACATCGATACGGACGACGATCAACGGGCCGATGAAGGTGGTCTGTTGTCGACGTGGAATGTTTTGGATGCCGTTTCCATTCAAGACTACGTCTTTGGTGATAACTTCGCTTACGCACCAATTTTGTTTGCTGAAAACATCAGCTCGGTCGCCCAGAACTATGTGCTTCCACCCGGCGGTGTCGTCGTGGAATCCGATGGTCACGGCTACGTCGGGCGACTGGGCGATTCCATTGGATCGTCGCCGGAAGATTGGGTGTTCGGTTCGCCGGTCGATGCGGCCAACGGTTCGTCCATTGAATTCGAATCGGGCGGCAAGTTTGAACTTCTCGCTTCCTCGGTTTCGCAGCCTGCTTTGGCCGATCGATTGCTCAATCACATTGGCGAAAGCAACTTCGTTGGCGGGGTCCGTGGGCAAATTCTGTTGGCTCCATCGTCGGGAGCAATCGCGGATGGTGCGCCGCCTGATTTGCGTTTGCCGGGTCAAGGCATCACCGTTTTCGCGGACACCAATGACAATGATCGCTTGGACGATTTGACGTTTGTGGTGGAACCGGACGCGGTTGTGCCACCGTTTGATCCATTGGATCCAACCACGCAAGACCTGACCTACATCCTGACCAACGAGTATCCCGGTGTGACGATCACCAGCACCAGCGGTAATTTCTTCTCCAACACGCCGATCATCGCGGAACGTCAATACTTGAGTGGTCGACTGAGTGGAAACCGTGTCTTCAGCGACGGCGGATTTCAACAGTTCACGGATTTCAATCGGTTGCGTTTCGATTTTTATCGACCCGTGAAATCGGTGTCGATTGATGCCCTGGGCAGTGCCTTCACATCTTTGGTTTCGTATGGGCGATTGGATGCATTCAACGCCAACGGCGATTTGATTGCCACGGCGGTCAGCGGCGTGTTGGTCAACGGACGCCGCGAAACGGTGACGGTATCCGTGGCGAGCGATGAGATTGCTCGAGTGGAGGCTTACTCGGACACAACCATTGCCGGGGGAACCTCGTTTGGTGCGTTTGATCGTTTGACCTACACGCAAAGCGAAGCCTCCGCGCAAACGGACCAAGACGGCATTTATGAGTTGCGTTCACTGTTTGAGGGCGACTACGACTTGCGGGTCCAAGCCGGAACCGGCGCCACCGCGTTGTTGGGAACGGTCGAGCATCCATTCAGTGTTTCGAGATTTGAAAATTACGTTTTCGAAGATGTGTTCCGTGTGAACACCCTGCCGCGAACCACCGACCAAGTGATTTTGGTGGATGAGAATCTGCCGGTGGGAACGGTGATCGACGTGCAGCAGGCCGATGACGCCGACCAACCCGAAGACGGTGGCATTCCGCTGCTGTACGAGATCATTGGTGGAAATTCGCAAGGCTTGGCGGTGAACTCAGAAACCGGTGATCTGACGGTGACGGAAGACGCCGATTTGAACTTCGAGGCGGAACCCAATCGAATCATCACCATGCGAATCACGGATGCGGTGGGGGCCAAAACGACCAATCGCATCACGATCTCGCTGCGTGATATCAACGAGCCGCCCGTGGTGCAGGACACGCCTTTGATGGTGACCGAGGACATTCCCGCCGGATCGGCCATCGGGCGGATCAAAGCGTTTGATCCCGATATCGCCTTCAATCAAACCTTGAGCTACGAACTGGTCGGCGGCGAAGCCCAGAACGATTTTAGCGTCGATTCCGTGACCGGCGTCGTGACGCTGTTGAACGCGGATAGTTTGGACTTTGAAAACAACACCCAACGCACCTTGCTGGTTCGGGTCAGTGATGATGCGGCGATTCCAGCCGATGTCATTGTGTCGCAAACCATCTTGGTTCAAAACGAAAATGATCGTCCGGGACTCATGCAGACGGACTTCACGCTGCCTGAAAATTCAACGGGCGAATTGTTCCGGTTGGCGGTGAACGATCCCGACGAGGGCCAGTCGCACTTCTTTGAGGTTGTGGGTGGTTCGGCGGCCAACTTCGTTCGCGTGACACAAGATGGGGCCGTGCGGTTGTTGCCCGGACAACGTCTGGACTTTGAGTCCACACCCACCATGTCATTGCTGGTCCGTGTCAGCGACAACGGCAGTCCGCCGCTGGCCCAAACCGAATCGGTCCAAATTCAATTGATCGGTGTCAATGAGATTCCTCAGTTGTCTCCTTCCGTGATTCAGTTCGCCGAAGGCGCCGGTGTGACGGGTGATCGTTTGTTGACTTTGGTGGATCCGGAGCAACGACCCGAGGATCACACCCTTGAGTTGATCGATGGACCATCCAATGATCTGTTCGAATTTGTTGCTGGAACCGGCACCGATGCGGGAACCGGCGTGCTGAGATTGGCACCGGAAGCCGAATTGGATTTTGAGGCTCAGTCCACTCACGAACTGACGTTCCGCATCACCGACACCGTGGATGGTGATTTGGATCCGGTGACGCAGACATTGACCGTCGAGGTGATCAACCGCAACGAAGCACCGACAATCGCGACCGGACGTGTGGTGGTTTCGGAAATTCCGTATCCCAATGGGGCTCCCGCCTCCAGCAGCCAATGGGTCATCGTCGGCCGAATTGAAGTCGCCGATGCCGATGGCGATTTGGTGACCACGCAATTGGTCGGCGGAACGGAATTTAGCAACTTCGAACTGGATCCCAACTCAAGACTGCTACGAGTCCGACCGAACGCTGAATTTGATGCGGACGATCCCAACGCACCACCGCGTACCTTGGTCATTCGAGCCGATGACGGATCGACGTCCACGGATCGCACCATCACGGTGGACGTGAACAACGTCAACGAGCCACCGGTATTCGATGCGAATCTGGCCAGTGCCACGTTCCAAGATCGTTCTTTGGTCAGCGGGCAATACGTTGAGCTTCAACTGCCGGAAAATTTGGTCAGTGATCCGGAGAATGGGCAATTCTCAATTCGCGTGTTTGGACCGTCCGGAACACTGCCAAGTTGGTTGAAGTACGACTTGGAAACCCAAACGTTGCGTGGAACGCCGACTCCGAAGGACGCGGGCGTCTACTCGTTGACGGCTCGGGCGTTGGAGTTTGGACCTCGACCTCTGGCCAGCGATGTGCAATTCAACTACACGGTCGAACTTGGCAACTCGCCCTATCAAAATCAACGCAATCGTTACGACGTCGACATGAACCAATCAGTCGCACCGTTGGATGCGCTGCGGATCATCAACTATCTGGAACGAAAGGGCCCCGGACCTGCCGATCCGAACAGTCCCGACGCGTTCCCCGGTTTCATGGATGTCTCGGGCAACGGCGAGATCACTTCGCTGGATGCTTTGTTGGTGATCAACGAGATCAATCGATTGACGAGCGAGAACTCGGCTCAGGCTGAATCGATCGTGACCGCGGCGGTTGATGATTTCTTAAACGAAGAGGAGAATCGCGAGGAAGCAGTGGATGACTTCTTCGCGACTCAATTGGATGGCCCCTCTCTGTTTTGATTGATGAGACCGCCACGCAATCAACGACCGGTCCTGCGTTAGCCTCTTCGAGCGGCGCCCGTTGGGAGATCGCCCAGCGGGTGCTGCGAGATGTTTTCGGCTTCGACGGATTGAAGCCACCGCAGCAAAAGGTGATCGACCGTTTGTTCGACGGTCGCAATGTGGTGGCGGTCATGCCGACCGGCAGCGGCAAAAGTCTGTGCTATCAGCTTGCCAGCCAATGTTTGCCGGATCTGACCGTGGTGGTATCGCCGCTGGTGTCGCTGATGAAGGACCAATGCGACGCGTTGAAGCGAATTGGCGTGCAGGTGGCCCGGTTGGATCATTCCGTGTCCGCATCGGATTGGCGGACAGATTTGAAACGCGTGCGAAGCGGTCAGTGCAAACTGCTGTATGTTTCCCCCGAGCGTTTCTTCAACGAGCGTTTTCGATCGGTGCTCGGTGAAACTCGGATTTCGATGTTGGCGGTCGATGAAGCTCATTGCATGAGTCAGTGGGGGCACCATTTTCGTCCCGACTACCTGCGTTTGCCGGATGTGGTCCGGGAGTTTGCTATCCCACAAATTCTAGCGTTGACGGCAACCGCAACGCCCAAAGTGATCCGAGAGCTACGTTCCGCGTTCGAACTCAGTCGGACCGACGTGGTGAAGCTGCCCACGCACCGATCCAACTTGCAGTTGCATTGCGCACTGGTCACGACCACCCAACGTGACCAGCAGTTGATTCAGCAATTGCAGCAAGCCAAACGGTCTCGCAAGAAGGGTGTCTCCATCGTTTATGTGACCCGCCGACGGACCGCGGAGCAATTGGCGGAGTTGCTGGTCGAACATGGGATTGATGCAAGGTCGTATCACGCGGGGCTCGATCCGTCTGACCGCGAAGAGGTGCAGCAGTGGTTTTTGCAGTCCAGTGATGGCGTGTTGGTTGGCACGGTTGCTTTTGGAATGGGAGTCGACAAGCCCAACGTGCGACGAGTCATCCACTACAACCCATCGTCTTCGTTGGAAGCTTATTGCCAAGAGATCGGTCGTGGAGGGCGTGATGGCAAAGTCACTACCTGCCAAACGTGGTTGGTGCCGGAAGACCAAGTCGCGATTCGCAATCTGCCTTGCAGCGATTGGCCCAGCAAAGCGTCGGTGGAACAGTTGCTGGATCGATTGGTTGGTCAGCCCGATTCGTTTTATCTGTCGCTCAATAAGCTCGCATGGGATGTGAATCTTTCCGCGGCGGTGGTTGGAACGTTCTTGATCCAGCTACGGCAGCGAGGCAATTTGGAATTGTTGCCGGCGCGTTATGACGTCTACCGAATCAAACCTCGGATGGAACCGAGTCATTGGATGGGGCAGATGCCGGAGGGCGATGCCGATGCAATCGCCGCCATTGGGGCGTCCCTGGTCAAATCAAAACGTGGGTTTCGAGTGAATTTGATCCTCGCAACGCGTCAGTACCGAATCCCTCGGGAACGTTTGGTGCGTGCCTTGGAAGAGCTCGCGCTCGCCGGATTGCTGGAGCTGGAATCATCGGAATTGATGCACGGTTATCGCTGGAAAGAGCGGGTCACTCGGCCGGCTTCCGTCGTCAAGCACCTGATCCATCGCTTTGAAGCATCGATTGAAATGGCTCATGAACGCACCGATGAGATGATGGATTTTCTGGCGTGCAGGGCCTGTTTGCCGATCAGCATGGCGGCCCATTTTGGATCGCGACGTTCGCGGCCGTGCGGCAAATGTTCGGCCTGCCAAGGCGAAGGTCCTTGGGATACCGAACTGAAAAAGCCCGCCTCTTTGGGCGATTCTGTCAAAAAAGCGATGCGAGAAGCGGAATCCGACTATCCCGACCTCTTTTCAGATCCCGTGGATCGAGCCAAATTCCTATGTGGTTTGTACACACCCGCCTTCATGCGTTTTCGCGTGAACCGCCATTTCGGGTTTGGTGTCTGTGAATCGGTGCCGTTCACGTCGGTCTTGTCCGCCATGCGTGATGAACCACGGTGATGGACAAATCGCAGAAAGCCGCCTCGCCCCTTCCATCTGACGCAATTTCAATCGCACCCATGATCACCATCGTCGACTACCAAATGGGAAATCTCCGCAGCGTTCAAAAGGCGGTGGAGCGGTCCGGCGTCGAAGCGAAGATCACCAGCGACGCCTCCGAAATTGCGGCCGCCGAGCGATTGATTTTGCCGGGTGTCGGAGCGTTTGGAGATGCCATCGCGGAGATTCGTCGCCGTGATTTGGAACAACCAATCAAGGACTTCATCGCCTCGGGCAAACCGTTCTTGGGAATTTGTCTCGGTTTGCAAATGTTGTTCGAGCAAGGGTTCGAGGGCGGCACCCACGAAGGTCTGGGCGTTCTCAAAGGGGACGTGATCGCGTTCGATTTGCCGGATCAGTACAAGGTCCCGCACATGGGATGGAATGCCGTCGACGTGCAACCTGCTGCCGAAGATTGGGGTGTTCGGTCGGGAACCCATTTCTACTTCGTGCACTCGTATTTCGTGCGGCCGACGGACCCTTCGGTTGTGGCGCTCACCTGTGACTACGGTGGTTCGTTTTGTGCGGCGGTTCGCCAGGGCAACTTGATGGCGACCCAATTTCACCCGGAAAAGAGTCAAGGGGATGGCTTGCGTTTGATGCAACATTTCGCGACGTCACCGATCGAAGTTGCTTGAGCCTTTCCAACTCGCTGTCGTGCTCCCACCCCGCAAAGCATCGTCATGAACCAAACCGTTTCCACCCCGCCCGTTCATCAATTGCAAAGTTCTGATGGAAGTTTGCAGATTCAATTTCAATGGAAGCAGGATCGCTACGAACACCGCATTCAATTGAGATCCCAGAACGGGGAATCAATTGAACTGCACAGCGTGGAAGGCGATTCCGACGAGGACTGGCCCGCCTCGCCAGCGCTGCAGCAATTGTCGACCGAAGACATTGAGGGCGTGGCAACCATTTTGGGTGTTGGTTGCGCTGGTAGCAGTCACTTCAGCATCAGCGTGCAGATCATCGAAACCAGCGAAGCACCGCCGCGACTGAGGCTTGATTGGGCGGTCCGCATGACCGCCGCAGACGCCCGGCAATTCCCCGTTGCCAACTTGGGAACGGAGTATCGTTTCGAAGGTGCGGCGAGCGATCTGAAAGAATCGTTTGAGGCCACGGGGCAAACGCAGTGTGTCGTTGCCGATGATTCACCGAACGTCCGCTTGATTCCGGATCAATCCAGCGGCGGCCGAACGCGACAATGGAGCTACGACTGTCTTGGCGGATAAGATTCGTCGATTCGTTCACGGCCTGATGATGGACCTACGGGGCCTGTTGGATCGCGCGGATTCGCTTCGATGTGGTGGGAGCCAACACGTTCTGTGTTTTGAAATACACTGTGGGTTTCATCACCCTGGGAACCTTCATTGATGCCGAACTTCATGCAACGTCGACGAGCTTTTCTCGCCACCGCGGCTACCGCCGCCGCTGTCCCCGCCGCATGGCCAAATTCAGTATCGGCCAATCAATCTTCCCCTGCGTCGTTGTCCGAGATCTCCACGCCACCGTTGGCGATGAACACCAGCACGTTGCGTGGCCACCAGCTCACGGTTCCCGAGCAGATTGATGTCGTTGCCAAGGCAGGCTTTGACGGCATCGAACCTTGGATTCGCGATTTGCGAGCCTATGTCGAATCCGGTGGTAAGGTTTCTGATCTGAAGAAACAGTTGGATGATTCTGGTTTGAAAGTCGTGGGGGCGATCGGTTTCGCTCGGTGGATCGTCGATGACGCGGCGGCCCGGCAAGCTGGTTTGGACGAAGCCAAACGCGACATGGAATTGGTCGCTGAGATCGGCGGGAATCAAATGGCCGCTCCTCCCATCGGTGCCCATCGCAACGAAGAACTCGATGATGGCGGAGCACCTTCGCTTGAGACCATTGGCGAGCGTTATCGAGCGATTCTGGAGCTTGGCGAAACGATGGGCGTGACGCCGCTGTTGGAGTTGTGGGGGTTTTCGCCGGTGCTGCATCGATTGGCTGAGTTGGCGTACGTCAGCACCGCCGCGGCACATCCCGCCGCGGCGGTCTTGCCGGACTTTTATCACATCTACAAAGGCGGCAACGACATGGCGTCGCTCGGCATGATCGAAGCATCACGCATGCCGTTGTTCCATATCAACGACTACCCGGCCGAGCCAGCGATTGACGCCATCGCCGATAAAGACCGCGTTTATCCCGGCGATGGAGTGTGTGATTTGGTTGGCACCATTTCCATGTTGTTGCAGCATGGTTTCGTGGGCACGTTTTCGCTGGAGTTGTTCAATCCAGAGTATTGGAAGCAGCCGGCTGACAAAGTTGCGACCGAAGGCCATGACAAGTCTCGGGCCGTCATCGACAAAGCGGTTGCCGCAGCGAAGCAAGCCGTGTCCGGCCAAGTTTGAAACGAGTGCGTTGAATGCTTGCCTGGGGACGACGGCACGGTTTTCTGATCACGTTGGCCATTCTGTTTGCCATCGGCTTCTTTGCTGCCGAAAGGTTGCGCCCGGTGGCGGAGATGACTTGGCTTCGCAATGCGATCGTTTTCGCGGTGATGTGGGCATCGGGCGTCACCCTGCCACTGCAATCCGTTCAGCAATCGATTCGACGCCCCGCTTCGATCTCGGTCGCGATTGGTTTGAACGTTGTCGCCGTTCCGTTGGCGGCGTGGTGGATCGCGGGGTGGATGGCTCCGGATTGGCGAGCTGCGTTCTACGTGGCGTCGTTGGTGCCCTGCACATTGGCGTCGGCGATGGTGTGGACTCGGCGCGCCGGTGGCGATGAATCCATTCCCATGGTGACAACCGTGGTCACCAATTTGGCCTGTGTTGCGGTGATCCCGATCGGATGGTGGATGGTGTCGCAGTCGGAAACGGTTGCGGTGCTGTCGCAGGCTGCTGAATCCGTCGTGGCGTCTGCGCCTGCCAACGGGGCACCCTCCATCGTCGACCAAGTCATCAAGTTGGTTGGCATTGTGGTTGTCCCGCTGTCGGTTGCGCAGTGGATGCGAAAGCGTGGTTGGGCGGAGTGGGCGGACCGGAGCAAACGTCGTTTGTCCACCGCCGCCCAGGGTGGCATCTTGGTCATGGTGATGTTCGGCGCCGTGACCAGCGCGGATCGATTGTCCGAAATCACACGGGATGGCGGCGTGGCCGTGTTCGTTCAGTTGATCGCCACGGCGAGTGTGATTCATTTGGTGGTTTTGGCGGGAGCGATTGCTGTGATTCGTTGGTGTCTGCAACGTCCTCGCGAAACACAAATTGCCGTGGGGTTCTCCGCCAGTCAGAAAACACTGGCGATCGGACTGCAGGCGTCGATCGATTTCGGTGTCAGCGTCTTGCCGATGATTGTCTATCACATCGCGCAGTTGGTTTGGGACACTGTGATCGCCGATGCTTGGTCAAAAAGCGTCGATCCGGTCTCACCGGACGAGACGGTCGAGTGAAGCGTAAACAGAGCAGAATAGTTGTCTTCAACTGTTCCGACTGGCAACACTCAAAGGCCAAGCCGCCTCGCGACCAAGCCCTTTCTGTCTGTTCTCGCCACACCAGCGGCAAGGTGGGTTACTCCATGCGAATTTGTCATGGGCCGGCATACATTTTCCGCCGGCTTGGTTTCACCGAACAAGTTGCTGAGGAAAACGCATCGATCATGACAGAGCAACTTCGTCCCAGCTCAAACCAAATCGTTGCAGGTACTTTCGGAGTCGGTCAGCGTCGTTGGGTTTTGCCTTCGCTTTTCGTGAGACTGCAAACAACGTGCGTCCGGCTTGTGACAGCGATCGGCTTTGACGGCAAACTCGAACGACCTCAGCGAGCTGCACTCGATCGAAACGATCCAGCTCTGCGATTTGTGATTCATCCATGCAACTTGCTAAGACCTCGCCGTCACCGTGAGCATCCTTGGTTCGCCAGCTTGATCGCAGCCTTTCGATCTCCTCCTGCACGAGCGCGACCGTGATGCGGCCTCCATCGGCGAGAGTTCCCATTCGTGTCACCGCCGCGTTGAGGTCGCGAAAGTTCGCTCTCCAAGGCGTTGCGGGATCGGTTGCAAAATCCAGGAACGCCTTGCGGGCTTCCTTGCTGATCGTGATCTTCTGCCCAGTGTTGCGAGCGAACTGATGCAGTTCGTAGTCCAGGTTGGGATCGATGTCCGCTCTTCGTTCACACAGACCCGGTAAACGAAATGACCAAAGGTTGATGCGTGCCAGCAAGTCTTCGCGAAAGTTGCCGGCGGCGACATCCATCAACAAGTCTCGATTGGTTCCCGCGATCAATTGAAAGTCACTTTGGATGCTTTGGTCGGAACCGACGGGCGTGAATTCCTTTTCTTCGATCGCACGAAGCAGCATCGCCTGTTCATCCAAGCCCAGTTCACCGATCTCGTCGAGAAACAACATCCCGCCATCCGCGGATTTCAATAGCCCGGCTCTCGCCGAGTTCGCTCCGGTGAAGGCACCTTTGGTGTGACCGAACAAAGCGGACATGGCTTGTTCGCCACGGATCGTCGCGCAGTTCACTTCGACGAAAGGGCCACTGACTTGTCTTCGGTTGTGCTTGAGTTCGTAGATCCGCTTGGCAAGTTGTGTTTTGCCGGCGCCGGTTGGGCCTGACATCAGGATCGGTGCTTTGGTTGCCAGCGTGACCTTTTCGATCCGGTCAATCAGCTCGTTGAAGGATCGGTCTTTGGTTTCGATGCCGCGTTTCAGAATGGAACGTGCTTCGTCATGTTCCAATCGAAATCGCTTGGCCAGCTCATCGTAGCGGGACAGATCCAAATCGATGATTTGAAAGGTCCCTTGGACCGCCTGGGCTTCTTCTTGTTTGGAGCGTCCTCTTCCCGGTGGTGGTGAGGTTTGAATCAAACGTCCAGGCAGATGCCGAGACTCCGTCAGCAGGAACAAGCAGATTTGTGCGACGTGAGTCCCTGTTGTGATGTGGATCAAATAGTCTTCGTGATCGGTGTCGAAGGCATAGTCGCGGGAGAACTGATGCAGCTCCGCGTAGACCTCCTCCAAATCCCACGGGTCCTGCAGCGAGATGGAATGGGTTCGCACGGTGGTCTCGGGCGAAACCGTTTCAATGTCGCGAGTGATCTGGTCAGCCAGCTTGGAATAGCGACGTTCGACCAGAAGTTCGAAACGATCTACGATCAAATCGTCCTGCTGGCAGATCGCGACGGAGGGACGCCACGTCGCCCAGCGGTCCCGTGACTTGCGGGGCTGATCGAGATGAACGCCGAGGAATCCAACGACAACGCATTTCTTATTCATAGACCACAGTATAAATCACTATCGGCTGAGAGCGTTTTTGTTGGTTTGTCGCGAGTCGGAGATTGTGAGTTTTTTTTCTTAAGTAATTTGTGGTTAATGACTTGCGATCTGTGTTTGGCGGTTTGGCATGGTTGGTGCGTTAGAGCGAGGGCATCATCCTTTCTCAAACATCGGAACTCGCCATGACAGCCAGTACCAAGAACCGTCCTTCTTCGGATACGCGAAGCAACTACACCGGCCCCGCCATGGTTTCGACCGGAGAGGCAACCGCGATGTTGCACACCGGAGAAACACCGCCGATCCGAGTCTTCGGAACGGAATCCATTCGCGAAACGTTTGATGATTTGTGTTTGCAACAAGCGGTCAATTCGCGGTTGGCTCCCGGTGTGACGGATTTGGTGTTGAATCCCGACGCGCACTGCGGATACGGAGCGCCCGTTGGATGCGTGATGGTTTCACCCACGCACGTTTACCCGGGGCCGGTCGGCGTTGACATCAAGTGTTCGATGAGCCTGTTGCAATTGGATCTTCCCGCCGAAGCGGTCGAGGATCGCAAGGTTCGTCGTGCCTTGATCTCGGCGATTTGCCAACGCACCCCAACGGGAGCGGGAAAAGGACAACGCAGCGTTGGCAAGGCGCGACACGTCAACCGAACCTTGGGGAAACAATTGGTGACCGAGGGAGCGAGCAACGATGTTTGTCGCGCACTCGGGATTCCCACCGCGTGGGCTCACCGCTGCGAAGATTCGCACCACGTCGGTCACGACGACACCGAGTCGGCACTGGAGAATCGTTTGGAGGCGCTGCTACAGCATCGTCACATGAGTAACTTCAGTGAGAAGATGCAGCAGTTGGGCTCCTACGGCGGCGGAAACCATTTCGGTGAATGCGAAGTCGTGCAGGTTGGCGACAACGATCGGGCTCGTGAAGTCGCGCAAGCGTTTGGGCTACGCGACGGACACGTTGCGTTCTTGTCCCACTGTGGGTCACGAGGCTTTGGACACAACTTGGCATCCGGACAATTCCGAACGCTGCAGGACAAATTCGATCGGTGGGGGATTCCGCTTCCTGCGGGTGATCGCCAACTGGTTTACGCGCCGCTGGGATCGGACGAAGCGAATGACTACCTGGACGACATGGCATTGGGAGCGAATTTCGCGACCGTGAACCATTTGCTCATCAACGCTCTCGTACTGGAATCGTTCCAGGAAGTGATTCCAGGAACGCAAGGGAACTTGGTTTACTTCATCAGTCACAACATTGCTCGAAAGGAAATCGTGGACGATCGGCCGGCTTGGGTGCATCGCAAAGGAGCGACTCGCGCGATGCCGGCGGGGCACCACTCGCTCACCAACACTCCGTTTGCAAAAACGGGACATCCGATTTTGTTGCCGGGGAATCCACGCGATGGATCCGCGGTGATGGTCGCGGATGAAGGTGCGGCGGCGTCTTGCTACAGCGTCAACCATGGTGCCGGTCGGGTTCTCGGGCGTCGTCATGCGAAACGCGTGCTGGACCAAGCGGCGGTGGATTCGGAGTTCGATTCCAATGACGTGTTGAGCAATTGTCGCAAGTATCCCATCGACGAAGCGCCGGCGGCGTACAAGGATTTCAACGAGGTGCTACGCTCGGTCAAGTCGGCTGGATTGGCGAGCGAGGTGGCTCGATTGAAGGCACGATTTGTGATCAAGGATGCGAGCAAAGCAGATGATTGAGATCAACGGAAGCCAAGGCGAGGGAGGCGGACAAATTGTCCGGTCCTCGCTCGCCCTGGCGGCGGTCACCGGGCAAGCGGTTCGGCTGACGGACATTCGTGGTGGTCGCACCAAACCGGGCTTGCTGCGTCAGCATTTGGCGGGCGTCCGGGCGATCCGGCAGGTGTGTTCCGGCGAGGTGACCGGGGACCAACTGGGTTCCAGCGAGTTGACGTTGGTGCCCGGTAAATTGTCCGGTGGCGAGTATCAATTCGAAGTGGGGTCGGCGGGCAGTGCCGTTTTGGTGGCGCAAACCATTCTGCCGGCTTTGTTGCACGCGGATGCGCCATCGACCGTTACGATTGGCGGCGGGACGCATGCGGCGTGGGCACCTCCGTTTGATTTCTTTTCGCGTTGTTATCTGCCGTTGCTCTCTCAGATGAACGCGCACGTAAATGTGGAAATCGAATCCCACGGGTTTTATCCGGCCGGTGGTGGAAAGATCACGATGAAGGTCGTGCCAACCTCGAGTCTGCGTGGGCTGACGTTGCTCAGCCGATCCGGTGATTTGCAACCGAAGGTGACGGCATTGGTTTCAAAGATTCCGATCTCGGTCGGCCAGCGAGAGTGCGACGTTATCGCTCGCAAAACCGGTTGGCAGCCCGATGCGTTTCAAGTCGTCGACGTTCCACGATCCGGCGGCCCCGGCAACGTTGTGATGATCGAGCTTGGTTTCGACAATGTTCGCGAGTTGGTCATTGGATTCGGGAAAGTGGGTGTCAAAGCGGAGCAGGTTGCACGTTCGACGCTTCGCCAAGCACGAGCCTATTTGGCGGGAGACGCTCCCGTCGGCGAGTACTTGGCGGACCAATTGTTGTTGCCCATGGGATTGGCGGCACGCGATGGACACCCCAGCGAATTCCGCACCGGCCCCCTGTCACTGCACAGCCTGACACACATCGAAGTCCTGCAACGTTTCTTGGATATCAACATCCAATGTGCCCGCGACGAACACGGATCGGTGCACATGAGTGTCAGTGGCTGAACGAGAGAGGGGCAAGTGGCGGGTTTTTGGATATGGCGACTAGTGGTGTTGGAAGTCGGATTGGATGGGGCGCTGGGGACACGTTGCTGCCGCGTACTGAAATGAGGCCGCGCTTCGATGAGCGCGGAAAGGGCTTTGAAACATGCCGTATCTGCACGTTTATCGGGCTGCTTCAATGAGGCCGCGCTTCGATGAACGCGGAAAGTCGCAAACATTGATCACGAAAGCGAAAGCCGGCCAGCTTCAATGAGGCCGCGCTTCGATGAGCGCGGAAAGCCCGCAGACAGCGACTGCGTGCCGGTCACACCTCCGGCTTCAATGAGGCCGCGCTTCGATGAGCGCGGAAAGACACTGGTTCTCGCAGGAGCGTCGCAACTCACCTGCAGCTTCAATGAGGCCGCGCTTCGATGAGCGCGGAAAGGCGAAGCGAAAGTGGACAACGAAGAAGACGAAACAACGCTTCAATGAGGCCGCGCTTCGATGAGCGCGGAAAGGGAATTGCAGCCGCCCGAGATCGAATGGACCGACACCGCTTCAATGAGGCCGCGCTTCGATGAGCGCGGAAAGGCGGAGTCATTGCGGAGCCATTGCCGAAGACGTGGAGCTTCAATGAGGCCGCGCTTCGATGAGCGCGGAAAGGCAATGTCGATTCGCGACATCCGCTCAACGGGAGCACGCTTCAATGAGGCCGCGCTTCGATGAGCGCGGAAAGGGGATACTCGGTGGCGAACGATCGGAATCGACATTGGGCTTCAATGAGGCCGCGCTTCGATGAGCGCGGAAAGAAGTCGTACTAGGGTGGTTTTGGAGTCGCGCTAGGTGCTTCAATGAGGCCGCGCTTCGATGAGCGCGGAAAGGCCGCGACAGCTCGGCCGGGTGTCGGACGAAGACTGGAGCTTCAATGAGGCCGCGCTTCGATGAGCGCGGAAAGTTGCTAACGTCACGTACACGCCGGCCACCGGTGCGAGCTTCAATGAGGCCGCGCTTCGATGAGCGCGGAAAGACAATGCCGCTGGGTAAGGATCAGATCCTCAATGCGAGCTTCAATGAGGCCGCGCTTCGATGAGCGCGGAAAGCGATATGTCTGCTGTTGGTGTCGTGTTCTCGTCGAGCAGCTTCAATGAGGCCGCGCTTCGATGAGCGCGGAAAGGGAGTGCATGCGACGCACTGCGATCGCTTTGCGTGATGCTTCAATGAGGCCGCGCTTCGATGAGCGCGGAAAGTCGATTTTGGGGCGTCTCAAGTTCACTACGCAAACGCTTCAATGAGGCCGCGCTTCGATGAGCGCGGAAAGGCAGAAGCCCCTTCGGGTGTTTCCCGAAGGGGCTTGGCTTCAATGAGGCCGCGCTTCGATGAGCGCGGAAAGGTTGATGCAATCCGCTGTGCTGGTCTGCCGCTGCCGGTGCTTCAATGAGGCCGCGCTTCGATGAGCGCGGAAAGGCCAACCAACCCGTCTTGTGGTGCGTGAGTTTCCATTCGCTTCAATGAGGCCGCGCTTCGATGAGCGCGGAAAGTCCTAGTGAAGGTCTTATGACTCGTTACTTTGACGGGCTTCAATGAGGCCGCGCTTCGATGAGCGCGGAAAGAAGTGGTCGAACGAGCCGACAGCGATCCAATTGTTGAGCTTCAATGAGGCCGCGCTTCGATGAGCGCGGAAAGTCAATGGCGTGGCTCGCAGTCTTACGAACGTCGACAAGGCTTCAATGAGGCCGCGCTTCGATGAGCGCGGAAAGGGAAGTCAGCGACGAACCAGCGTGTCCAGCGTACAGGCTTCAATGAGGCCGCGCTTCGATGAGCGCGGAAAGAACGGGCCTCAAAACGTCGTTTCGGGCGCATACCCAGCTTCAATGAGGCCGCGCTTCGATGAGCGCGGAAAGGGCGAAGGCACAAAATGGCCGACACCTTTCGTGCGGCTTCAATGAGGCCGCGCTTCGATGAGCGCGGAAAGGTTTGAGACAAAGGCTCGATTCGACCGCGAACGCCAGCTTCAATGAGGCCGCGCTTCGATGAGCGCGGAAAGCACACCCCGCCAAGTGACAACCAACAAATGTCGGACGCTTCAATGAGGCCGCGCTTCGATGAGCGCGGAAAGGGCTCTTGTCGGAGCCAGCACGAAATGTACTGGTTTTGAAGGGAGTTGCGAGTGGTGTCTTTTTGAGGTTCGTGGCGAACTCATCGTTTTGCTCGCAGGATGTACTTTTCTTCGTGTTTTACGGGCTCGCGAGTGCCGCCCAGGATTGGCTCGGCACTGGACCGCTCGCGTCGGTTTCGCGAGTGTTGCTCAGCGGGTGATGAACACAGGGTATTCGCCAATTTCGCCTGTTAACCATCTTCCGAGTAGCCTCGTCTGGATTTCCAGGAGCCTTCTGTAGCTGACACGATAACCAAACAACGGGTGAGTGACGAGCGCGTCCATCCGTTGTTCATAAGCCATGAGGAATCCTTTCCGTCCCGCATCACTGAGGACCACCGATTTGCCTGCGACGATAAAATGCTCGGGTGTCACCATGCGGTTGTTGATTGCAGTCAGCACAACGCTCTCGGCAATCAGTGGGCGAAACGGTTCCATCAGATCGAGTGCCAAGGCTGGTTTGCCCGGTTTCACCTGATGATAGAAGCCAAGGTAAGGATCCAGTCCCACGATCGTGGCGGCGATCGTGCAATCTTTGGTCAACAAACTGTATGCAAGTGATAGCAACGCGTTGACCGGATCGCGGGGCGGACGACGGTTGCGTCCGCGAAAGTCAAACGCGGCGCGGCGTTCACTTAACGCGGATCCAGGATCCGTTTCGATGTCACACTTGACTTTCAGCATGCCGGTGAACTGTGAGAAATAGATTCGTGCCGCGGTCCCCTCGAGTCCAAGCAGGGACGCCAGCGAATCTGCTTTCAACACTCGTTCGGAGAGCCGTTTCAGTTCTGCGAGTACCGTGCGAGGTGGCTCAACGTGGTTTCGCATCAATAGCGTTCGACTGTTGCGGATTTTGCCTCGGACCAGTTCACGGGCGAGTCGCAGGCAGGTGATGAGATCGTCCGCTTTTCGAAACTGCTCTCGACGAACCAAGATATTCTTCACGCCCAGAGGTTGGGTGGTGCCGTAGAACCAACCACGCCTTGTGAAGTAGGCCACCGGGATGTTCATTTGCAAAAGGTGCTGAACAGCTTGGGTAGACAACTGAATGTTGCCGAACAGACTGAGTTGATTGATCTCACGCAATCGAACCTGTTGGATCACTTTGCGATCCTCTTTGACAATCAGGAGGTCGTCCTTTTTGCCGATCATCAAGCCTTGTTGATTCAAGTACAACGGGCGACGTTCGTCTCGTGCGGTGATCATCGGGCGAATGTCGACATCACTAGGCGTCGGTTGGGCGTTCGCGTCGTGTTCGTGGATGACTGGCATCAGCGAGCGAGTCTCGTCGGGCAGACAGATTTTCAACAGCGAGCACTTCGCGCACTTCGGGCTGTCATTCAGCGGTGCCGGTATTTGGCGAGACTCAAACAGTTGTCTGGCGTTTTGAATCGCCTTGACCGTTTGCTTTTCGAGTTCGGAGTCCAAGCCAACGACGACCCGTTGCCGCGTGGTGTTGAAGTACAACACGCCTTCGTTGACTCGATAGCCATTGTCACGTAGCAAGGCTGCCTGGAGAGCGATTTGGACTTTCTCGGGTGGCCACGCATCAAGCGATCCATCGGACATCTTCTTGGGGCGACCGCGTTTGTAGTCCACTGGTGTCGCAACGTCTCCAGTGGCTTCGACCAAATCGAGTTTTCCAATCACGCCCAATGCATCGCTGCTGAGGGTGACCGAGCGAGCATGAATGATGGCCGGTGTTTCGTCCTCCTTCTCTCGGTCAATGGCTGTTTCTGCGCCGTGTTCTTTGGATGGAGGACGTGAGAGATTGGGCGATGAATCGTCAACCGGAGAGGATATGTTGTCTTCGGATTCATCCTTGGGGTCACCGAACAGAGTTGGGGGTTGAATGTGTTTGCGGCGTTTGCGTTTGGGTTGTGGCAATTGATCCATCAATGCATCGGCGGGCGGATCGTCCAGTTCTTCCACGGCAAAGCAGAGATCTTCGCCTCGGGCTGGATCGTTCACGGCCGGTAGGTGTCCGTTTCCCGAGTCCACTCGGCGGTGCACGATGCCACCATCGATCGTTTCGTAGCTATCCGCAAATTGGCCTTCGACGTGCATCAAGTAGAACAGTCGTGGGCAATAGACGAACTCATTGATCATTCGTACCGGTAGGTAGTCCGTGAATCTTTCCGTGTACTGGGAATCGTCCGTGGATTCTGAAACGGAAAGGGAGTCATGGAGTTCGTGGTCGGTAGAACGAATCATGGCGGTCAACCTCGTCGGGCGGGATGAGCGTGTGGGCGAAGCGATCGCGAGGCGAATCGACTAGATGACCAGGCAGGGCGCAGCCATGGCGGAGTAGGGCTGGCCGATGGCTTCGACCAAATCCTCGCGGCGTGACGCAGCGGGGCCCAAATCGATGACCAGGACTTGGTCTTCCTTGTGATGAATGATCTCGGCCAATTCCGCTTTGCAGCGGAGCAGATCCGTGTCGGTGAGTTGGCACTCAAAGACGCTGTATTGCAGATGATCACCCCAGTTTCGCAAGCAGCGAAAGGTGTGGCGAAGACGCTTGGGATCACACACATCGTAGGTGATCAGGTAAATGCGTCGCATGGTGAAGCATTCTCCTCGTTCGGATGGTTGGCGAACCCTCCGTGCGGCATTCCACTCTAGCTCGAGGGCGGGTGAGAACAATCGAAAAATGCGATTTTTGAGCGTTTATGGGCAAGCGGACGCATGTGAGTGTGCGAAGCAGAAGCCTGATACAACGTGAGCAGTACAACGCCGACGGAAGGTGGATGCCACGGGATCCCATCGTTGCTTTTGGCCAAACGACGCATCGAGATTGGGCATGCTCCACACGGAGGTTACAATGCAGGTGTGCTCAACAAGCGTTTGTGACGGGAATCTTTGGGATGAAAGAACATGACAGCGGCCAAGCGATTCGTTCCGTACTACACGATTGATGACTATCGAAGTTGGGAAGGCGATTGGGAGTTGTGGAACGGGATTCCGGTATCGATGAGCCCCAGTCCATTCGGAAAGCATCAGTCAGCCGCAGTGGAGCTGATGTTTCAGTTGAAGCTTTCCATTCGCGACAGTGGTTGCCAGGCAGCAGTTTTGAACGAGATTGACTGGGTCGTGCGAGACGACACGGTCATCCGTCCTGATGTTCTGGTTTCGTGCAGTGGGATTCCAGACCGGCATGTGGAATCGGTCCCAGCGTTGGTGGCGGAGGTCATCTCACCTTCCACGGAGGAACGAGATCGGATGTACAAGCAACAGTTGTACGATCAGCAGGGTGTCCGGGTGTATTTGCTATTGGATCCCGAAGCAAAAACCTTGGAATCCTATCAGCGAGATGCACACGGCGATTGGCAGCATCATCAGGTGGTTGACGAAGCCGAATTCATGCTGTGTGACGATTGTCGGATTCGGTTGACACGATCTTCGCTGTTTGTGGGTTAGGTGGCACTTGGCGGCTCAACGTCGGCTTCAAACGCGTCTTTCGAGTAAGCACAAAAACTTCCACCCCGTCCAGCGTTCGGTTGCAAACCCGGAACGCTGGACGGCAGGAAGAAACGTTGACATAAAACAACCAACTTGAGAAAGAACCGAAAGTTCGAAGTTTCGAATCAGATACTACGAAACATTCCCAGTCCAAAGTGGCTGGCGTATCCGAGAGAGAGCGGCGCCACTTCCTGAGGTGTAGCGAATCGAATCGTTGCTGCCCAACTTCGAGCAAATCGCGGCTGTGGCTTTCCTTTTTTGCGTTGGAGTACGTGCCCTTTCAAACTCCGCTCCACCATCCTTTGATCGCTCCAGACCTCGATGGATTCTGGCTCGCTGAATCCACGTTCGAGGAGTTCTTCGCGAATTTGTCCCTCAACGGATTTTTTGCCGCGACTGAGGTACTTTCGGAGAACCATCGGGGTAACGGATTCGAAGACTTGCCCTCCGTAGTGCGGGAACGCATGCTGATGTTGAGCAGGAAGCGAGTTGATTAACTCAGGGAGTGTCCCTTCGCCTACGAGATTGACTGATAGTCTCTTGATCCCTTTCGCGTACGCCCAACGGATGTTGGAGACCGCTTGGATGGCGTATTCAGAGAATTTTCCGGGCGCATAAACCAGGACATGGTCAATTTGCCCGCGTCCGAACAGGGAAATCGGCAACCAATGAGCGTGGTTATGTGAACCGGTGAGCGGACGCCCGTCGGCAGTTGTGCCGGTGATCTCTGGCAAATAGCCGAGATCTAGCTTGTCAGTTTGCCGAACAGCCTCGGCATGAAGCAGTTCCATCAATGGCAGGGCACGTTTCATCAACGGCCGCACGTTCCCTTGTTTGCCCTCGCCGTCGATCGCTAGCAACAAAGTATCGGTCGATGTCAGCGAGTTGGGGTTGGCTTGAAAACTTGTGGCAATTGAAAACGCCGCCGGTTGCGGTCTTTCATAATCAACCCAGTGGCTTCCAGGAGGTCGAGGCCAGCCGGCAGATTGCCAAGAGCTGTTGTCCGTTTGCAAAGCGGTGAACAAGTCAGCCGGATACTGAGCGGCGGCTTTGTTACGAGCTTTTTTGATCGTTGCTGATGACGCCTTTTTGCTTTTTGACTCTGCCGCACGGACCGCGTCCCGTTCAGCTCGATCCCCGGCAGTTGCCACTGCGGCCTCTCGCCACTCGTGGTATTGGTCCGCTTCTACCGGTGAAAGAAGTTGTGTGCGATCGTTCGTCGAGTCGGTCGCTGGCAAGCACCATTCTTGAGTTTCGTTTTGCTCCTTTGCCTCTCGATCGGAAAGCAAGGATGCTTCGACCCAGCTTTCTGCTCGACCGAGATACGCAAGAGCTTCCACAAGTTGCTGGAGTGCGGTTCGCTCGTCACTATCGAGCTGGACATCAAACCGGACCAAGAGCTCGCTATTGGGTTCGTGAAAACGCAAGTAAGCGTCAAACACCTTGGCTTTCTTCTCCGCTTTCCCGTCGCGCACCGGCATGTAATGTCGTGTGTGCGTTTCGGTCCATGTCGCCGGCAGAGAATATGCCGGTGCGCTTTGCGACAGCTTTTCAAACAATGTCTTGGCAGTCGTGGGCAATCCATCTGACCAGCCCAGTTTGTTGTATCCGACGGCGATCAACGCCCGCAGGATACGCCAGGGGCAAGGTGGCCATTCAATTTGACCTTCGTTGACATGCGCGCCCCACGGGGTGGCATGGTAGCGTCTCGCGACGAATTCAATGGAAATAACAACCATGGGACGCCTCACTTTTTGTAGACGACAGTATTGACGGTCATTTCGCTTTTACATTTTTCGATCGCGTTTTTTAGCGAGTTGGTGATCAGGCCCAAATTTGGCAAGACAAAGCCGTTTGGCTTGGTTGCGGAGACTTCATCCTGCTTAAGTTGAAGATCACAAGCGGTTCTCAAACGCAAGTCACCGTCCAGTAAAGCACGGATTTTATAGAGCGACAGCAGCGTAAGCAGGTTCTCAACGTCTTCGCCTAATCCATAGCTGCGGATCTGCTGAAGGTCGACATTGAAGTAGGCAGTGATCTTTGCTGCAGTGAACTCTTCCCGATGGAAGGGAACGTTGCCGAAACCCTTTTTGGTGTCACCCTGTGGATCAACGTGGTCGTTCTTGACGCCTCCTGATGCCGCAACTTGCACTTGTTCCGCCTCGATGAAACTAGAAAGGGCACGGGCAACCCGTAGGCGTCCTCCGGCGAATTCTTGCTTGGCAAGGAAGACGCCGTGAATCAATGCATTGATGTCGTATTTCAAAAGCGTGTTCGCTAACGCTTTGCGATCAATGGGGCCCTTTTCCATCACCGAACATTCTTCTCGAAGTTGGTTGTGGAATGCTTTGTCTTTGCTTTCCAGGATATATGGGCTATTCAAACGATGGGATTCTACGATTGAACTCGTTAAGAACTCTTCTGATTCGTCATTGACGACGACGTAGCTGATTCCCTCGAGATCATCTACGACCGTATTGTTTGACTTGTCCCAGATGGTTTCCTCCAACCGGTTGGCCATGCTTTGTGCACTTTCAAGCAACAGGCATGCAGTGTCGCCTGCTTGAAAGGTTGCGGGGCCAAGGTCAGGGAAGCCTGTCGGCTGAAAGCGTTTTCCTTGGACGGGCTCAAGTTCAGCTTCGATCAGAAGGCGGCGGACGGAGCGAAGGAGAGACAGGTCAATTGACATCGTTGATTAAATCGCTAGAGAGGGCTGAAGTGAGGTGGGGAACGATGGGGGTGTGATATGGTTTAAGTGGGTTCGAAATAGAGTTCTTGCATTTCCTGCTCGGTATGAGGGGGCATTTGTGGATCGGTCAGTTCCAGGGCGATTCGTGTCATGCTGCTTTGGGATAGACCGAAGATCATGGAGGCGGCAATTCGCCTGGCAACCGAGGGAGAGGTGACAGCCAGTTGTATCTTGGGACGCAATCTTGCATTTGATAAAACTCGGATTGCGAGGTCGGCGGCCCGAGACAAGTCGCCGTTTGCGAGTCGCACAAAGGCAGTTGGAGACACTTTGACGTCAACGTTATCTTGTTGAGGAACGAAGATCGGTCGATTGGAAAACGCAAGCCGACAAAGACCGTAGGTTGCCAGCCCCGCAAATGAATTTGATTCCGGTTGCGATCCGCTTTTCTTGTCGTGCGTCGAACGAAATTGCAGTGCCATGAGAGCACGGGCAGTGGACAAGATCTTTTTCTGATCAACACGTCGTTCAACGAATGCCTTGATGTCGGCTAGCGAACATGCGTCCGCGTCGCGATCTAAGACAAGCGGGACTTTTGCGAATTGAGAGTTTTCCATCATCAAGAGGCGGCGTTTCATCACTTCGATCGCGGCGCGAGGAAGGTCGGTTCCAGTCGCGCATTGCTGTGGACCATCAGCAAGTCCACTTTCTCCCTTGGCAAAGTAGGATGCTGAGAGCGGGACCCAATGTTCTCGAATGGGCGTTTGTTGTGTTCCCTTGAGATAAGGCGTGGTTTGACGTGCTAGCGAACGAGCGAGGCGAAACTCATGCGATCGTTCGGACTGCTCGATCACTTCCATCCATGGTCCGTGGAGCCAAGGAATTGGAGTCGCATTTTTCTCGGCGGCGAACTTTGGGCTGGAAATGAGTTGGTCTTCTGCCTCTGCCATTGCGATCAGCAAATGCAGGAATGAATTGCCGATCGGATTTCGAACGCAGCGGAAGATGGCGTCTTCGCACTTGCGGAACGATCGAAGCAATGAATTGGGGGCGTTCTTGTCCGTGGAAATTCTTCTGAGGCGATCAATCCAGGGAGCAGCCTCGTCGAGAAGGTCTTGGTTCTTCGGTGAGCGAACAGCGAAGCGTCCTAGAGGAACAGCGAGATTCGCAAGTCCATTTCGTTCGATATAGCCATAGCGTTCGAACGATGTGATCCCTCTCGTTACTCCCATTCTCGCCACGCTTCTTGCCATGTCGGTTCCGCGTGTTGCCGATTTGCGAGCGATCTGACTACGTCCTTCGTGGAACAATGCTTTGGTTTCGTCTAACGTTGCCGGTCGATTCCAAAGTGGCATCCATTGTTCACCCCGCGGCCCGGCATCGCTTGTGTCGCTCGATCCATATCCCGCACCGCTCGATCGTACGGCGAAGGGGGCGGCTGCTTGTGGCAATTCTTCAGACGCACAGCGTCTAGCCAGTCCACTGCGGAACAAAATCGCACCTTCCAACATCAGCACAAAGTCCCACGGGTTGACTCGCACTCCGCCCGAAAAGCCGGTTGATCCATTGGGGCCTCCAGCGGCACCAGGGAAAAATTGCCCGATGGCAGATTGCTCAAGCATCGGCGCCGGGCTCGCCCAGAGGGCGTCCTGCAACTGGGAGGTTGATTCATCGAAGGCGCGAGCACTCTCCGTCGAGAGATCAAATAGCGAAACCAAACGTTGCATGTAGTTGGATGTGAAGTCGAGGCGTCCGTCGTTACCTCCGGTGCCTAGCATTGCAGGAAACGAGCATTCACCATCCGCTCCTAAAGCAAGAGCGGCGTCGATCCAGCCATGGATTCCACCTCGCCACGTTCGCCGACACTCCGCAATCACATTGTTCTTTTCAACTCCTTTCTCGGGTTTTTGATTGAGGTGTTGAACGGTTGTCTGTCCAGTGTGGATCGCATCGCGAAAGGGAGCAAAACGTGACGCGGTGCTTTGGATGATTGGATCGATCCCTGATTTGTTGTCATTCGGATAGAAACCGCTGCCGCCGTTCCACGGAGCGATCATGGGCGTTGGTTGATAGGTTTCCAAGAAGTAGCTTTCGAGCGACTTAGGGGCCAGTGTCGTTGCAAGATGAAATGTGTCATTCTTCCACCAACCTCGAGCAGACGGGTCGGCTTGTTCGGAAACAAGTCGCAGGATTCCCAAAGCCTTCAAGTAGTGAGCGAGTGGCGTTGGGCGACATCCAGAAAGCGAATGGACATGAATTTGTTCGGTGCTAGACATGCTGCAATTCCTCCTTGGTTGAGGCTTCTTCGTTCGCGCCTTCATGTTCTGGGATGGAAAGTGGTTGGTCACCTAATCGTCGGTCAGGCAGGTTTCCGGGGGCAGCTGAATCATCCGACGCTCGGCAGTCGGCTGCTCGCACAATCGCTTCCAAATAGCCGAGAGTGAATGGATTGATTGACTTGATGAGCTTCAGGGTTCGCTCGGCCCAACTTTCTCCATAGCGCGTCGAGAGTCCCAATGTGGCCGGTGATAAGTCGAATGTGATTTCGGGCATCAGCGCATCTTTGCCTTCGGCATCGGTAACGAGCGTTGGTGAAAGTTCGTCGCCCGATCGTAGACCGCGTATCGGCATTCCTTCGCCTTGGAATTGGGCCTTGTCGAGAGGGAAGTCTTGATCCTTGGGGGATGCTTGTAGGCTCATTCGCACTTTGCCGTGGTGGGACGCAATCAAATAGAGCAACAAGTTGAAGTCTTGTTCAGTAAGCTGTTGAAGCTCTCTTGCTACGGAGTTTGGTTCGTGGATTTCCGGTTGCGTTTCAGGTTCTTCTCCCAATGCGGAGAGAAACGCTTCGTAGCGTCCCAAGAGGGCCTCATGCGTTGGATCAATCCTGCGAAGCAATTCAAGGACGGCTAAACAGGATGCGAGTTCATGACGAAAGCCGCGTCGTGGACCATGGGAAAGTGTGTTGTAAATGGCGTTTCCTTTTCGCCATGCCTTGTCGGGCGCTTTGGCGAGGTCCGCACGACTTGGCTCGCATTGGTACGTTCCATTTGCAAATGATGGATGGGCTTTTCCCCAGTCGTGCAATCGCAAGCAGAGGTTGATAAGCCTTTTGTAGTTGGCAGGAATTTCGTTTCTCTCGCACAGTTCATCTGCAACTTGGGCTGCTTCCCAGCAGTGCGTCGCGATCGTTTTCCAAGTGTCGGTCTTGGAAGTTGCCTCGCTCTGGTCAGCGAGGTCGCTTTTTGATTCGTCGTCCAATACGGGCTTCTGCTGAAAGTGCACCGATTCCGTTGGTTCCTTTTTGCTTGGTGGTGATCCCGTGAAACCTTTTGTTTTGCTGTAGCCGCCGGTTTGAGGCGAAACAAGAATGACTGAAGATGGTGAGAGATCATCCGCCTTCGTTTTGATCCAGGACCCGTCCAAGTAGTCCCACTTCCAAATGGCTTCCTTTCGTTTGGCTACTTTGCTCAGCCAATCTTTTGCGTCGCGAATGGATACGCGACACAGTTCCGACCGATGGGGTTGTAATTCTGGGTCAGGGGGTTCACCCTCCCAATCACGCCAAAAGACATGCACGTCGGTTGAATCGTCAGCTTGCCGAATGAATCGGCTGACATCCATGTCAAAGCCACTCAGATCAATGCTGGTGTCAAAGAGTTCTTGGAACTCTTCCTTCAGCAACACATGCAGTGGGGTGAATGGGTAGAGCTTTTGTAGAGCCTCCGGTGACAGCCCGGATTCGTAGTCTTCCAGTGCGCCAATTGAGACGTCGGAGATTCCTTCAACAGCGTCACGGGCTGCGGCCAGTTCTTCAGGTGTATACGGCAGCGTTTTCTTGGAGTCTTCACTATCCAGCACAATCACGCTGGCGTTTCCACCATACCGTGCCGCACGACCAAAACGTTGCACCAAGCTTGGCCAAGGAGCTAACTCTGTAAAAAGACAACTCGCGGAAATATCGACTCCGGCTTCCACGACTTGGGTTGCCACGAGGATGCGATTGGTATCTGGAGTCAGTGTCGATCGTGAAAGAAATTCACCGGACCACGATTCTCGATCAGCTTCGCGGAATCGGCTGTGAACCAATCGGAGGTCTGGTTTTTGTTCATCGGACTTGTAGTGTTTCTCGATTTCGAGAAACAGTTCCCTCGCCTTACGGACGGTATTTACAACGACGAGCGTTTGACGACCCGTTTGGGGATCCGCTGTGTGGGAAGAATGGGTCTCGATGACTTTTTGAGCCCAGTCATTGGGAGTCGCGACGAAACGTTCAACGGGTTTTTGCGCCATCCACTGTGAGCCGACACGATCTTCCTTATGTACCGTCAGCATGTTGTCGGTGAGTTGCGGGAGCATCGATGCGGTTTCGACAGAGTGCAACCATTCAGGTTGCAATGTGGCACTCATCCACCATGTCACGCGAGGTTTTCCAAGTAGTGATTTGTAGTGTTCCCAAAACGCCTGGATTTGTGCGCTCGTTGTCAGGCCTACATCCATCAACTGAACTTCGTCCATCACCCAGAGCGTGTCGGTGTGGATGAGGCCAAACGCACGTGGCCATGCAGCACGCCCCATGGCATATCCGCGGTTGAGTGCGCGCGACAGCAGCATGTCTTGGGTGCCGATAAGAATTTGTGGCTTTTCAGGAGACTGATACCAGCGTTTTTCAGAAACGCCTCCCATTAACACATGGACATCAACATCCTGGGCCAGGCCAAGCGTCTCTAGCAGTTGCCTGGCTTCCCTTGCGGTTTGGTCGACGAGGGTTCGCATGGGCAAGCACCAGACCAGGCGCATCGGCCAATCTTGATTGCCTTGCTCGATTCGGTGGTACAGCCACGTTGTGAGAACCCCCAGCGTCTTGCCCATTCCTGTTGGAATGCGAATCAGCCGGTTCCCGCATTCGGAGGCCCCCGCGAGTTCCTTTTGCCAGGGATGAGGCGAAAGGTCATTCGTGACACGGAGAAAAAACTCTTTGTAGCTATGCGTTTGCTCGGTCATTGTGCGTTTGATGTGATGATTCAAAGCTTACGAAGAGAGTGCTTTGGTGGAGTGCTTTGGTGGAGTGCTTTGGTGGAGTGCTTTGGTGGAGTGCTTTGGTGGAGTGCTTTGGTGGAGTGCTTTGGTGGAGTGCTTTGGTGGAGTGCATTTGGTCAAACCGGATTGCAGTTGTTTGACTGCAGCTGTCCAGGGTCATTTAGGCGGCTGAGCACGGCTGCGATGCCCGGGCTGGTGGTTGGGGCGTCAGGCATAGCACTTGGAATGGAGGGGGCGGGGTATGCCCCTTGTAGCTGCCCGCGTGACACGTTCGGTCATGTGGGAGTTTCCAAGGAATAGAGAGCTGCACGGTGACGCTTGGGTGGGTGGCGTCACTCAGAGAGGCTCACGGCACTGTCGCTGCTGGTGTGCTCAAAATTAGCATTGATGGAGACGTGGTGCCAGTCCATGTGGGGGTTGGTGATGCTTCGATAGTTGGGGGGCTTTGGTTGGGGACCGTGGTGAATGGAAGCGTGCCGTGGAACGCCTAGCTGAGGGCTGAGGGCTGAGAAACACAGCTGTGAAACATGGCGGGAATGAATTGGGGTTTTTCTCATCGAAACAGATTTGCTACGTCGAAGGTTGCATTGTCTGTTGAATCATCCCGTCTCGGAAAATCCGCATGGCGAGTCGCCTTTCTCACTCGATCGTTCCGCTGATGGTCGTCTGCCTGACTGTTCCCACCGTGGGGTTGTTGGGAGGCTGTCACGATGGGCCCATGTACGCGCTGAAACACGCGAATCCTTATTTCACAATGAGCCAGTGGAAGAAGGATGAGGCTCTCGGAGTGACCGACCACAAACGACGTCAAGAATTGCAGTCGTTGGCGGATTCGATGGACTCCATCCCAGAAGAACGCCAGCAGGAATGGACCGATCACCTGCAACAGATCTACGAAAATGATCCGAGCCCTGAGATGCGGCGTTTGGCGGTCTTGGCCGCCGGCCGATCCAAAGATGCAACCGCTTTGGAATTGGTTGCCAAAGGTGTCAAGGACGACAACGTCAAAGTCCGCATGGAGGCCTGCCGGGCTCTGGGCGAACGCCCCGAAGAAAAGGCGGCTCAACTGTTGGCGGCCGTCGCCGGTGAGTCGCAAGACCAAGATGTTCGCCATGCGGCCATCGCAGCCTTGGGCAAACATCCCGGTAGCGTGGCTAACAACTCGTTGAAGTTGGCTTTGCAGGAACGAGATCCTGCGACCCAAGATCTGGTGATCGCGACGCTGCGGGAAAGCACCGGAAAAGACTTGGGCGATGATCCATCGGTTTGGATCGCGGCGCTCAACGAACCGTCCAGCGAAGAACCCGCTGGTGGTTCCATCTTCCGCTGAGTCGCATCGGTTCGCACCGACGCCATCCATCCAATCATCCGGCGATGGCCGGGCAAGGCCGGCCATGCCGTCTTCGATGCGGTGTGAACCGCATTTGATCCCGCGGCGATCAGATTTTGCCGTCGAGACCCATTTGGTAGTACTTGTGGGTGATGTTCTCTTGGTTTTCCAATAGCCAATCGATCGATGGTTCGTTGTTCATGGCTTTGTGGATCGCTTGCGTCATCGCTTTGCGGTGAATGTCGAACAAGGCTTTGTGGTCCAAGTTGTCGTCGTCGATGACGCCGGGGTTCAACCACACGCTGCAGATGATGCCGAGGTCGTTGGCTTTTTCCTTGGGGATGTCACCGGCGCGAACCGCATCCAAAACGCCGTTGGCGATCGCGGCTTGCACGGTGCCCATCAAGATGTTGGTGTAGCGACTGTTCTTCACAGTGACTTTGCTGACACACAACGTGACGGGGCGCACTTGGATGTCCGTGTTCAAGATCGCGAAGACTTTGGAGTGACCCATGGATTGGTCGCCGGTCAACGTGGCGAGCGCGGTGCCGACGGGGCCGTCGAGTTCGCCGATGACGACTTCGGGTTCCGCGGCGGTGAAGGGGGGACCACCAGCGACCAGGGATTCACCGGTGCGAAGGACGATTCGATCGGACATGCGATTGATTCCAAGAAGAAGGGGAGAGAAGGCGGGGAATTGGCCCCGTTGAAGCGGCCCGCAGCGTAACGGATTTTCGGCGTTGGTTTTACCGGAGGTGCCGAGTCGAGATCGCACCCGCGTCCATCCCTGCACACGTAGCGAAATCACTTCCAGCGTGGCGAAAGTCGTGAAGACTTTTGGTGGGAGTGAGGGAAGAAGGTGGGTGGGGGAAACTCTTGACGAGTTTCGCTACGGAGGTGGGGAGTGCGCAGGGATGAGTGGGCGCGTTGGGGTAGCGAAACTCGTGGAGAGTTTCGGTGGGGTTGGGAAAGGGTGTGAGAGGAAACTCTTGACGAGTTTCGCTACGGACGTGGGAGGCGACGGGGCGTGAGTGGCGAACGACGAGAGCAGATCGCTCAACTGGCGTCTTGGTAGTAGCCGGGCTCGTCTTTGTTGTCGCCGTCGAAGTCGCCCACGATGGGTTTGGAATCCGGTGTGTCACGCATCACAACGATGCGTTGATCGTTGGCGGTCAAACGCCGGTCACCGTCGCTGTCGATGATCCAAACGTCCCCGCGAACCACGCCGATCTCATCGATCCCATCGCCGTCGAAGTCGCCCACAATGGGTTCGTCACCAGGGCGTCCGAATTGATGCGGCTTGGTCTTGCCGGTCCAACGTCCATCCGCGTCGTCATCCAACAACCATTGGCCGGCTCGGAAGACACCGATTTGATCGATGCCGTCGCCGTTCCAATCGCCCGCGATTGGCGTGTCGACTTGTTCGCCGTACTGAAACACGTGATCGACGGCATCGGCCAACAAGCCGCCATCTTCACCACGCATCAACATGCGTTGTTGGTCTTCGTTCGCGGTTGTCTCGCGAGGCACCAACTCTTCGCGTGACAATCCACGGCGTCGTGTGTTGGCGGGGTCGGGAAGACCGGGATCACGTCGGATGCGAATCCAATCGTTTTCCCAACGACGACCAAAGATGCCGACGTCGTCTTTGCCATCGCCATCCCAGTCACCAACCACGGGCCGGTCAAGCTCCGTTCCCAATCGCACCCACATGTCACCCGCGTCCCATTTGCCGTTGCCATTGAGATCGATGAACCACTGACCGCCGATGTACAACACGGCTTCGTCCACACCGTCGCCGTTGAAGTCGCCGGTCAACGGCGTCGCGTCGGGGTGGCCGAGTTGAATGTGGCTGCCGGCTTCCACGGAGGACGCCAAGGTGCGAACCGTGGGCATTTGGATGTGCCACAATCCGGCCATCAGATCGTTGCGAAGCAAAGAACTGTGCAGCTTGCCTTTGCGTTCCTTGAGATCCTGGTCTTCCAAAATCGAGTCGCCGCGATAGGTCGCCGGATGAATCAGCCCGTCGGTTTCGGATAGGTCATCGTTGCTGACGATCTCCGATTGAACCGCACCCGCACCGTCGCCCCGTGGGAAGCCACCGTTGATCACGCTGAGGTGCCAAGAGACTTGCCATTCATCGGAGAAGAAGAACTGCTGTTGAGGGTCGAGGTACAGGCCAAACGCAATTGGGCGAATGGGGGAATCGAATGTTTCGATCGGCACCAACGGACGTTCCACCGGGGTTTCGGGTGGATCGAATTGAGGCGGCTCGTCCGGCGGATCCTCAATCGCGATTTCGCTGAAGTTGTTGTTGTCGCTGGTTTGTCCGGCACCCACGAACAACTGCAGAATCGCGTCGAACTTCGGATCGGTCGAAGCGTCGTTCATCAGGTTTTGGACCGACGTGGGGAACGTGAGGGTTCCATCGGAGTTGGTCACAAAGTCCGCGACGTTGATCGCCAAACCACCGGTGGTTCCTGGCGTGTCGAGCGAGTCAATGAAGCCTTGCGGTTGGACTTGGTACACCGAGTAAACGGTTTCAGGCCGCAGTCCGGTGAACTCGTAGTAGCCGTTTTCGTCGGTGGTCACGCGAATGGTTTCGGTGCCGTAGTGACCGGCCAAAGCGGACGTCGACGCATCCACCGGGCGACCCAGCACGTTGCGAAGTTCCAAGGTGACGCCAGCCAAGCGGGTGTCATCATCGGTCAATTCACCGTCGCGATAATCACGCAGGTCTTCGGGACTGGGGGCCTCTCGCAACACCAGGTTTTCGCCGTCTTGGAAGACGTAGCCGGAGATCGTTGCCGGCGGCAATTCAGGGAAGTCGTATCCCGTCGCATCAATGCCACCTGGAATGGTGATCTCACCAATCACGTCGCTGCGTAGAACGCGGCCGCCGAAGTCGCCGACGAGTTGCCCGCCTTGGAAGTAGCCCTCCGGTTGTGTTTCGTGAACGGAATAGGTTCCCGGTGGCAGCCCGTCGAACGTGTATCGCCCTTGCCCGTCCGTTTGAGTGGTGGCGACCAGTTGATCGTTCTCATCGCGAAGTTCGATCACCACGTTTGCCAGTGGAGTCTCGCCGTCATCAAAGACACTGTTTCGCTGTGTGTCGGCCCAAACCATTCCCGAGATGGTGCTGGGAAGAAGTTCGCAGAAGTCATAGTCGATGAGGGTTTCGCCCCAACCAACCGGGATCGCGGAGATCACATCGGTGACGCTGTCGTCTCCACCGGCGCTGCCGGCCATTTGATCGCCTTGGAAATAGCCATCCGGTTGTGTTTCGCGGACGGTGTACGATCCGGCTTGCAAGTTGCCGAAGTGATAGTTTCCGCTGGCGTCGGTTGTGGTGGTGGCGACCAACTCGTTAGCTGAGTTGAACAGCTCAATCAAGACGCCGGCCAGTCCCGGTTCGTCAGGATCTTGGAAGCAGTCGGCGTCTTGGTCGACATAGACCGTTCCTGATAACTCCGATGGCAAACGCTCGCAGAAGTCATAGTCGATCAGTGTTGCTCCCCAACCAATGTTGATCGACGAGATCACGTCGGCAACGCTGTCGTCTCCACCGCCGCTGCCGGCCATTTGCCCGCCGTGGTAGTAACCAACCGGCTGCGTTTCGCGAACGGTGTAGACACCGGATTTCAAGTTGCCGAAGTGGTAGGCTCCATCGGCATCCGTGGTGGTGCTGCCAACTAAGTTGCCGTTTTCATCGAACAGTTCGACGATCACGCCGGCCAATCCGATTTCGTCACTGTCACGGAAACAATCCGCGTCTTTGTCGACGTAAACAATGCCCGATAGCTCCGACGGCAAAAGCTCGCAGAAGTTGTACTGCGTCAACGTTTCGCCCCAGCCCATGTCGATCGTCGAGATCACATCGGCTTGGGAATCATCGCCACCGTGGCTGCCCGCTTTTTGTCCGCCGTGGAAGTACCCGCTGGGTTGGATTTCACGAACGGTGTAGAAGCCCGCGGGCAAGTTGCTGAATTTGTAAGTGCCATCAGCCGCGGTGCGAGTCGTGGCGATCACCGTTCCACTGTCATCGACCAACTCAATGATGACGCCGGACAAGCCTTCTTCGCCCGAGTCGCGAAAACAATCCGCGTCGCGGTCGACGTAAACCACGCCTGAAATCTCGGAGGGTGGTCGCTCGCAGAAATCGTAGTCCACGGCGACTTCACCGGAATCCAGCGTGATGGATCCAATGCGGCTGGCGGTTTCGCGAACGCCTCCGGCCGAACCCGGTTTGGCTCCGCCTTCGAAGTAACCTTCGGGTTGCGTTTCGATGACGGTGTACGTTCCCGGCATCAGATCCGTGAAGCGATAACGACCCTCGGCGTCGGTTTGAGTGACCGCGACTTGGTTTCCGTTGGCGTCGACCAAGGTGATGATGACACCTTCCAGGGCCGGTTCGTCTTCGTCCTTGAAACAGTCTTCGTCGAAGTCCACATGCACGCGGCCGCTGAGTGATGCGAGCTTGCGTTCACCGAAGTCGTAGTTGACGCCGTGCAAGCCTTGTCGCAGCGTGATGCTGACCAGCGAGTCCGAATCGGAACCGAGACTGCCGACCGTCACACCGTCAATCTGACCGACGGAGTCGCGACCGTCGATGTAGCCCAGAGGCTGCGTTTCAATGATGCGGTAGGTGTCGGCTGCCAAGCCGCTGAATTTGTACGCTCCGTTGGCATCGGTCAGCGTGGTGGCGACCACGTTGCCATCGGAACCTACCAAGACCAATTCGGTTCCCGGAATGGCTTCTTCGCCAGCATCGCGAGTCCCATCGCTGTCACGGTCGTGATAAACCTGACCGGAAAGTGAGCCGGGGGCGGCTTCGCAGAAGTTGTACTCGTGTCCTTCGCCGCCCGGTGGCAACGCCACATGCGTGATTCGGCCTCCGTCGACTGAGTTACCAACGGGGACAAAGATGTTGGACGCGATGGTCCGGATTTCACCGGGGTGCGAGCCGCCGTCGAGCAATCCATCCGGTGTGATCTCCACGATCTCATAGACGCCGGTCCGCAGATCGTCAAACAGATAGCTTCCATCGGCACCGGTTCGAGTTGTCGCAACCACTTTGCCTTGTTCGTCGATCAATCGGACTTCGACGTTTTGCAGTGGCGTGCTGTCACCTTCGTCATGATCGCCATCGCAGTCCGCACCGGGAGCGGCCAAGTACACGAAGCCGCCAATCGATCCCAGGGGGACTTCGCCGAAGTTGTAGTCAACACCCACGTCGCCGCCGCGAAGGACGATGTCATTGATCTCATCGCCAGGGTTGACCGCCGAACCGACCACGCGTCCTTCGATCGTACCGGCCGCGTCTTTGCCGTCTTCCAAATCTGCAGGCTGGTCGACTTCGACGATGCGATAGCGACCCGGCATCAGGTTGGTGAATTGATATGATCCGTCCGCGTTGGTCTTGGTTTCCAGTTGGCCTTGCGGTGCAATGGTATCGATGGGGATCAATCGAACCGTGATGCCGCCCAGACCGACTTCGCCTGCGTCTTTGGTGCCCGAATCATTATCGTCTCGATAAACGAAACCGCCGATGGAAGCCGGGATCGGGGTTTGAGTCGCGGATCCAACTGCCGCCGCGGAACGGTTGGGACGACTGTCGATGTCGGTGCCCTCATCGGGCGGCAAATCCAATCCGTATTGACCGGCGGGATCGCCGAAGTCGTTCAAGAAGATCGCGTCGGCTTCGGCGGTGTAGTAGTCCGGTGCTTCGAAATGGGCTTCGAGAATCGAGTCTTGGAATTCTTGGCCAGAGGTGATGACGTCCAAGCGTTGGTTGAACTCATCGAGGTCCGGCAAGTTGCGGAGCACCTCATCCACATCGATGGTGAACTCAAGTCGGTCGCCGGCGCTGAATCCTTGGAAGTTCAGGCGAAGGATCTGACCGCCGTCTTCCACCGTTGCCGTGACATCCGCGGGAGTGCCATCGATGGTGTCGATCGTTTGGACTTTGAACGGATGGTAGCCATTCTTTCCGCGACCACCCTGTTCGGTGTCAAAGATCGGATCGCCGACCGAGATCCCGTCGCCGTCTTTGTCGGTGCGGATGATCAGCTCGGTCAATTCGGTTCCCGGCGCACCGCCGGTGAACGACAGGATGAAGCGATCCCCCTTGGAGTCGCTGCCGACGTCTTGGTCCGATTCCAAGTAATCGGTTTCCAAGTACACCACGCCAACGTGGATCGGGTCCGCCACCATCAGACGCCGATTTTCCAACGACTCGAAACGCATCTTCCGCTCGGTGGGAGCGGGGGCGTTGGAATTCAGCAGTCGTTCGAGACGTTTCCAGATCACGTTTGGTACCTCCTTGTACCGCACATTGATGATGTTGGATGGTGCCACCGAGGGCAGCGAAAGCGGGACTAGCGAGGCGTCGGTTCGTTGGCGGGCGTGGTTGCGTCGCTTCCCAATGCAATTTTGCTGTCGGCGATGGCGTCAGGACTGAGGTCCCATCGGCGAAGTGTGGCGTCGAATCCGCCGGAGTAAACCATTCCGTCGACCGCTGCCAACGTCGCGACTGAACCGACGTGCCCGCGCAGTTGACCGGAGACGAACAGGGTTTGCCCGTCGGTGCCGATGTCAACCAAGTGAATCACGTCGTCGCTTCCCGCCGCGGCGAATCGTTGCTCATCGACAATGGCCAGAGAGAACAAACGGCCGGTGGTGATCTTCTGACGCGAGAGAACTTCGTCGCGTTTGGTGTCCCAGCGGATGATCACGCCGTCTTCGTCAACGCTGACCAACACATCGGAACCCGGCATGAAGTCCAAATCGCGTACTCGGCGAGTGTGCAGGTGTTGGTCGGCGATCTGTTTGCCCGTGTTGGGATCAAACAAATGCACATGCCCATCACGGCCGGCCACAGCCAGAGCTTGTCCATCGTGCCGATAGACACCGCAACGCAGATCGTTGCAATCGCTCATCAATCGTTCGTTTTGGGTGGGTTGGTTGCTGATCAAAAAGACTTCTTTGTCAAATCCAACCGCGACCAATTGATGTCCCGACGGCGAGAAGTTGACACACGCCAATGCGGGAGCCGACCCGATTTCTTGCAGCACAGAAAACTGTTCGTTGCGGTCCCAAATGATGAGCCGCCCGTCGTTGCCGGCCGAAGCCAGACGACTGCCGGAAGCATCAAAGGCCAACGTGCGGATCATGTCGCTATGGCCAACCGGTGACGGTTGCGAGCGATGACCGTCACCCAGCGTTTTGACGACTTTGAGTGTTTCTTGATGCACCAAACGGATCACATGATCGTCGCCAGCGACGGCCAACCATTCCCCACGTGGATCAATGGCGAGCGCGGTGACGACGACTTGTTTCACGCGGTCATCGACGGGTGGAAGACGCACGATTCGAGCTGCGGGCAGATCGTTGGATGTGATCAACTGAGTCGGTTTCCCGGCGATGCGCATCGTCGGGGCGGTCGCTGGTGGCTGAGCAAACGCCGTGATCCCAACGGAGGCCAAAGACACGGTTGCCAATCCCGCGAGAACTTGTCGTCGTGTAGTCGCGAGACCTTGTCGTGGTGTCGTCGAGTGTTGCATTTCGAATGCCCCCGCGTTCCGAATCAAGCGTGGCGACGCGTTCCTTGCGTACGCACTCCAATCGGAAGGATCGGCATGATCGGCTCAACGCGTGAATCGAAATTATCGACCGTCGCGTTTCACGGCCGTCACGTTCACCGGGGGGAATCCAACGCTGTTTGCCCGCCGGTCATTCGTAGATAGGCAACCGCCAATGGCAGACTGGCCAGCGGTGTGGTGATGGCTTGCCCAACATAAAACAGCAACGCACCCACGGTGGACAGCAAAAAGTAAAAAGTCACCACTTTGAGACTGATGGATCGAAAACGCCATGCGAGGCCAACTCCTTGGGACAAGGCATCCAAAACGGACGCACGTCGGTCGGCGATCAGGAACACGGCGGGCCAAAGAAACCACTGCAACGAAAAGATCAACACAAAGTAAACGCATCCAACAACGAAGGTGCCGACCAACGTGGCGGTTTCTCGCGGCATGGGAAGCACCAACATGCATACAACCATGGCCAGCACGCCGAGAACCAGCAGAATGCCCGCCAGAAATCCCACGATGCCCATGAAACAGGTCATGTTTCCTAGCACACCAAACGGGACGGTCAGGCGACCAAGCTCGATCCCGGAAGGATTGGGCTTGGAAGTGTGTTTTCCGTAACGTGATACCGCGAGCGTGGTGCGTGCCATCACGGAGGTGGTGTAGGCGGTGGTGATGGCGGTGACCAGCGAAACCATCAAGCCGGCAGCGATGAACACCAGCAATTGAGTGGGATCCTGTTGTGCCAGCGACCAAAGTTGGCTGAGTTGTTGACAGGGCCAAACGACCAACGCGAACCAAACGAAGGTCGTGAAACACGAAACGATCAACAGCACTTTCCAGTTGAATCGCAGCAGACGCATCGCCTGCACCAAGACTCGTTCCACCGAGGGCGGTTCCAATCGCAATCGCTCGGCGGCTTCTTGGCGAACGGCAAAGGAGTGTGTGTCCGCCAATTCGCCTCGGTCGATCCGATTCAGATCGATCGTGCGATGGCACGCCGTGCATTCGGTTTCGGAAGTTCCGGTTTCAGCGGATGGATTGGCCGCTGGATTCCAAGCGAGTTCCAGCAGAGCGGAGCATTCCGGGCAAGTGATTCGCACCAATCGGGAAGTGGTTGGAGAAACCAATGTGGAGGTCATGCCTACTTCCCTCTCATTCAGCCTGAGGTGATTCGACCGACTCGGTGTCCGAAGGTTCGGCTTCGTCGTTCTCTTCATTCGCTTCGGTGGTCTCGGCCAGCCATGGGTTCCTCCAATCACCGAACTGCGTCATGTAATCCGCGCAGGCTTGGCAAGTTTCGCTTTCCGCCTCGATCCACTTTCGAGTCTGTTCCACCAGCTCCAGTTCTCGTTCCAATTCCAATTTGCCGGTCAGGACCATGCATCGCAAAAAGACAAAGTAGGTGTCCAACACATCACAGCGACAGTAATCGCTGATCTCTTTCAAATTTCCGGCGTCATAGGAGGATTGCACCTGATCGCCGCTGAGCCCCATCTTGCCGGGCTTGGAAAGCGTTTGAGCGGCAAGGTTCAGGCCACCGTTGAAACGTGCGGCGCCGAAGTTGGTGAGCAGTTCCTGCAGGTCCAAATGCGAATGGGTGCTGAAACGATTTCGTCGTGATTTGTAGCCGCTGTCGTCGAACCATTTGGGAATCGAGATGCCGTAACGAAACGCGGACAGTTCCATGATGGGAATGTCGAACGATCGCCCGTTGAAAGTGACCCACTGGGGCATGTTGTACATTTCCCAGCCTTGCCAAAAGTACTTGGTGATCACATGCGGCCGAAATTCAGGTTCATCCAACGATTTGATGTCCACCAATTGAAAGTCCGCGGTGACTTTGGCGACTACGACCGCGATGGGGACTTGGAACGTGTGAGGGATGAAGGTGGAACCGGTTTGCTCCAGTCGTTCCGCTTGATATTTCGCGATGGCTTCTTCGGGGGACAGGTCCTCGCCCGAATAGCGAACGCGAGAAATGAGGTCGCCGTCCGCGATGCTTTCGACATCAAAAATTAGGTGCGCAACTGAGTCGCTCATGGGGATTTCTCATTGATGAGGAAGCTCCCTCTCGCGATTCGATTTTGCGTTCGGTGATCCACGAGAGGCCGCAAGCAATTCGAGTGGCAGAGGGTTGCGAACAAACTACCACAGACCTGCTTCGACCGGGGACGACCGCCAAGCCACCCAAAGTAGACGGAAATCGTCCGGTGGAATATTGAGAGTCGAGGGTTCGGCAACACATGCCAGCACATGCCGCCAGCCAGCGATCCATCTACAAAAGCAGGAACGTGAACCCAGCGATGGCGGCTGCCTCGGCCAAGGTGCCTTTTGCAATCGGGTGCGTGGTGGTTCCGTGTCGCAGTGGTTCGACGGGACAGTCGTAGCTTCGACAGGTTTGGCAATCACCGATGCTGCGTACGCAACGGCAATGCGGTTGTGCCGCCAAACGATAGGGCCAAACCGCGGTGTTGCCGATCATCCAAAACGCCGAGACCACATTGGTGAAATAGCCGCAACCCTTCCCACATCTTTCTAGATTGCGTTCTTCGAAGTGCAAAGGTTGGTGTTGAAAGCAAACCGGATAGCGATCGTGAGTCGGGGTGGGATGCCATTGGCTGTCGATCACCTGTGGGGCCTCGGATGCCAACAGTTCCTTCGCGGAATCACTGGGCAACTCACCCTCGCTGGCAACGGGCATCAGTCGAATGCTGGCCACTGGTTTTCGAAGCGACGCCAAACCTTCTTGGGCTCGCGAGTTCGCACCTGAAAGATCCTCCGCGATGCCGCTGGTCAGCCGGACCGAGTCGCCGTGGTCGGATAGCTGATAAGAACGCGGCGACGTGGCGGCTCGCATCAACGATCGAAGTGACGTTCCCGTGACGCTCGATTCCGCGGGATGTCTTCGCGAAGTCCGAGGGGGACTGTTGACCGTCGTGTCGGTGGCACTGGCCACGGTCGACTCATCCCGTGAATCCGGCGACTGAGCGTTCGCGATCGGGCCTGGCAATCCAAAAACAAGCAGCGTCCCTATGGCGACCAAGCGGAGCGCGGAGGTTGCTGAGGCGGACTGGGACGCGAGCCAGGATCGAGTGGAAGTCATTGTGTCGCTTCAATTTGCGTCCTCGGATACCAGGGAACCAAAACGGTTCCTCCGAATCTAAATCGGCGTTCGGTCCCGCTCTCACCATTTTCATCGAATTGACCCGCAAAGGAGTCAGGACCCGCACGATCGCTACATTTTGACGTGGCCCGCTGGGCCGACGCTGTGGCGGAATGGACGCCAGCGGCGAAGACTTTGCGTCAACGATGCTTTTGAATGTTCTTATCGCCCAGGGGAACTAGAATGTTTCCCTGCTCCAAGACGGGTGAAAACGTTTTTGATTTTGCATTTCTTTCTGTCAGCTCCATGCATTTTTCGAAGTCCAAATTGATGTCGAAATGGAGCTCTTGGACGCGTCGACCTCGTACCAGGATCAACGCCGCCTCACGTCCGAAAAAGATTGTGCCACGCATCCGATCTTTGGAGCGGCGAGTGGTGTTGAACGCCACCGCGGAGCTGACCGCTCTGGGCGATTTGTTCGTTCAAGGCGATGCGGGAGCGGACTCGATCGAATCCGTGATCACCAACGACGACCGATTGCAATTTATCGACAGCGTCACGGGCGTCATTCCAATCACGATCGGCCAGGATGCGTTTGGCAACGACATTCGAGTGGACTCCATCGGTGTGGATGAAATCCCAAACGGACATCTGCGAGTCGACCTGGGTGGCGGCAATGATTCGTTGCGGCTTCGACTTCCTGATGCGTTGGATACCACCATCCACGGAGGGATTGGGAACGACTCGGTCTATGTTGAGGTTCTCGCACCGACAACGATCGGAAATCAAGTCAACATCGCAGCCGAAACCACTCAGGTCGACGGTGATGTTCGAACCTCGTTCGAGTTGTTGCCTGAACTCGGGTTGTCTGAAATCGCATTGCAAAGTTTGACCACCAACGGTGTGGGAAGCGTCGACTTGGGTGAGGTCCCGGTGGAAGCACTGGGTGACGTGCAACTGAATGACGTAACGAATGATGTGGTGTTTGAATCAGACTGGACGGCACCCAACGTAGAAATCTCCACGGCTGGTTCGGTGACGCAGTTGCCTGGCACCTCCTTGCAGTGGGATCGTGTGGACATACAAGCGGACGCCGGCGTGGTGTTGGATCAACCGGCCAACCAATTTGGCATCGTTGGCGTCACGACCTCCGGGGCGGACGTTCGGCTTTCGAGTGAAACCGCGACTTTGATCGATCAGATCGATGCGGGGCGAGGACGCATCGAGTTGTCTGCCGCGTCGATCAATGACTGGACCGATGATGAGTTGGCGGACTTTATAGCCGAAGAACTTCGCTTGGAAGCGGTAGGTGGAATCGGCGACATTCGCGTCTTGGAATTGCAGTCCGTCGATCAGCTGGATGTCATCGTTGGCGATGGCGAAGTCAATTTGAAATCGTTGTCGGCCGGTGAGTCGATTGTGTCGCGAGTCGAGCTGAACTCGGGCGACTACCGGTTGGAACAGGTGGGTGGTCAAACGGTCACGCTTGAAAGCGTGGTGGTGAATCAAGGTTCCGTCTGGGTCCGCAACGACGCTGATGTGATCGTGGAGTACGTGTTTGCTGGAAATGGATCGGTCGACATTCACGCCGATGGCGAATTGGTTGTGGTGGATGACGATCCCAGTGATGATGGACCGGATAGGAGCTTGGACCCCGAGATCATTGCCAGTGGAACCAATGGTCAGGTGCGATTGACGTCTGCGGTTGGCCTGAGAACCACGGATGATGTTCAGATTCAGGCTTCGTCCATCGAAGCCGGAGCGGTGACGTTGTCTGCGCCAGCCATCGCGTTTGGAAATCGATTTGAAATCAACACAGGGGGTGGCGTCGGCATCGCAAGGCAGTTCACGCCACGTCCCGAGTTGGACCCGGAGGACTTGGTTCCGCCCAACCCCGACTTGCCGCCTCGTCCAGCGGCACCTCCCGTCGCGCCAGGTCCGAATGAGGTGACCGAAGCGTTCTACCAGCACGATTCGATTCGCACGAACATCCTGTCGCAATTCGCGGAGAACGACGCCGAGGGGATTTTGTCTGTCAACGTTGGTGTCGAGGGTGAAAACGGTTTGACGTTGATCATCGATTGGGGAGCGGAAACAGAACGCTTCCAACGAGTTGATGATCTTCCGGGTTCCTTTCAAACCGCCAGTGTCAGCCACGTTTACACCGAAGAAGACATTCTAAGTTCCACGTTGAATGGACGCGGCAGCGCGACCGACCCGCTGAACGTTCGTTTCGCGGTTCAGCATCATGAGTCCATCGTGGTTCTGGGCGACACGATCACTCAGCCTGACGTGAATGGTGAAGCGGTGGCACAAACGGTCGCTGGTGGACTGATCTCTTCGACCGACAATCCCAATACTTTTGATGCCACGGGGCCCGTTTTGGAATCCGGTGCGGCATTCTTCGTCATCCCTCGAGTCAATGTGCCGCTCGCCTTCCTTCCGGTTCGCGATGTGATCCCTGAGCCAATCGATCCCGTCACACCCGTGGTTCCGTTGACCACAACCACGATCAGCCAAGTCGTATTTGAAACTTCCGAATCAACCTCCAGTCCATCCTCCATCCGCGAAGAATTCTTTCAGCTACGCGCTCTTTCGCCAGATCCAAGGGTGGGTGATTTGATTGATCCAGTGCGTTTGCCCGACCGAGCACTCGACAATCAAACGCTGCAACAATTGTTTTCTGAGCTGCCCGACGGCAAGTATGAAATTCAATACGTTGCTGGTGAATCGGATGAACGCACCATTTTGAATGTGGAGCTGCGAGACGGAAAACCAATCCAAACGGGCGATGATTTAGAAGCCGGCACGCTGCGGTTGAAGACGTTGGATTTGGAAGAACTCAACAATCGCGAAACGTCAGAGACCGAGTCCGAGGTCGTCCGCGAACAAAGCGATTTGGAAGCGTTGCCACAACAATCTCCCGCCACGCTCGACGAAGACGAAATCAAACGCATTCCACCAAAGGGTTTGAACAAGGAGGCGACTCATGGCGAATGACGACGAGTTTGAGAAAGATCCGTCTCCTTTGGATGAATCTGCAACCGAGAATCGTTTCGATCTGGATGAGACGGTGGAGGAGACCGGCGATCTGCATGAAGAGTCTGGCGGTCGTTTGTCGGAAACGATTCAGCAAGATGATTTGGATGCGACCGTTGAGGAAGACGCTGTTGCGAAGGGAACGGAGAGCGATCCCAATCGCACACTGGAGGAAACCGACGCAACCGTGTTGGAAGACGGTTTCGATCCGGATGCGACTGCGTTGGATTTAGATCAAACCGTTCGTGAAGACTCGCCGCCGTCTGGTTCGGACGAGGATCCCAACGCCACCGTTGTCGAGACGGAACAAACGATCAACGATCCCGATGCAACCCTGGTCGAGTTGGACCAAACGGTCGATGCATCGCACGCAACCGTTGCCGACGCGAACTTGACCGTGCGTGACGACACTTTGCTCGGAGAAACACTGGATCCCGATGCAACCGTGATTGAAAACGAAGGCACGGTTTTCGATGGGGGCACTGTTTTAGAAGGAGATGCGGATCTAGAAGACGGCATCGCCCTGGAAGAAGCTAACACTGTTTTTGACGAAGACGCGACGCTCTTGGAAGACGAAGGCACTGTTCTTCAGGACGATGTGAATAGAGACGATGCGACGGTCATTGATGAAACGATCGTGACCGGTGATGGCATTGCTCTCGATGCGACGATCGGTACGAATGATGGAACCGTTCTGACAGACGCGAACATCAGCCAAACCATCAACCCACGAGAATTGTCCGAAGAGGACGTCAGCTACTGGTCCAAACTTTCTCAAGAATTCCACACGGGAGCCGACGCCGCGAATACGTTTTCCGCGTTCGAGTCGGCGGTGGTTGGGTCAGCGTTGCCGCTGCGTGGTCGTCAAGTCACCACGCCTCAGCAAAGCGAAACCGAAGCGTCTGACTATCGCTTGGTGCGGTTGTTGGGCGAGGGCGGCATGGGCAATGTCTTCGTCGCTCGGCAGGGATCCTTGGATCGATTGATTGCCGTCAAAATCATCAAGCCACTGGATGATCAGAAGCGAGCAAAGCTGCAGCAGCAAGGAAGACTGAAGGACACCGAGAACAGTCGTCGTCAGCAGTTTTTGACGGAGGCGGTCATCACCGGCGATTTGGATCACCCCAACATCGTTCCCATCCACGACGTGGCCGTCACGGGCGAGAACACTTTGTTCTACGCGATGAAGCGAGTGGTCGGCACACCATGGAACAAGGTGATCCAAGAGAAGTCTCGCGACGAGAATCTTGAGATTCTGATCAAGGTGGCGGATGCGATCGCGTTTGCTCACACCCGCGGGATCATCCACCGGGACATCAAACCCGAAAACGTGATGCTCGGTGACTTTGGTGTCGTGATGGTGATGGATTGGGGGATCGCCTTGGCGACGCCTCAGTTCGAAAAACTGAACTCGATCACTCCCGCCAAAGGTCTCGGCGGGACGCCTTCCTTCATGTCGCCTGAAATGGCGACGGGACCGTTGGAATCGATCGGCCCAGCTTCGGATGTGTATCTGCTCGGGGCGACGCTGTTCATGATCGTCACCGGCAAGGCACCGCACCATGCCAAAAACGTACGAGACTGTTTGCGAGCCGTTGCCAACAACGAAATTCGCGATGTCGATTCGCGGTACGAAGGCGAGTTGCTGCGGATCGCTCGCAAAGCCATGGCGACGCGACCGGAGGATCGCTACGCCAGTGTGCCGGAGTTCCAAGATGCGATTCGCGAATATCGATCGCATTCGGAAAGCATCGCTTTGGCATCCCGCGCCGCGGACGATTTGGCAAGTGCTGAAGAAACTCTTGCGTACACATCCTTTTCTCGGGCGACGTTTGGATTCGAAGAAGCCCTGCATTTATGGGATGGGAACCAGAAGGCGCGCGAAGGAATCGCCAATGCACGCTTGGCTCACGCGGAAGCCGCCTACGGCAACAAAGACTTTGACCTTGGGTTGTCACTGCTGAAGCCCAAGGGAGAACTGCTGCACTCGACGCCGGAGCATCAATCGCTCGCGGAAAAGTTGGAACTCGCGATACAAGATCGCAAGAAGCGAGAATCGCGATTCACGCTACTGAAACGTGCCGCCGCAGCGATGTTGCTGTTCATCTTCGTCGGAGGTGCGTTTGCTTTAGTGACGATCAATGCCAAAGAACGCAAAGCGACTCGTTTAGCGGAAGAAGTGACGGCTGAGTACGAACGTGCCGAAGCGGAAAAGAATCGGGCAGAAGAAAATCTTTCCCAGGCAAACGCCAACCTGGAGTTGGCCAGAGAGAAGGAACAAGAGGCCAAAGCGAATGCCAAGCGGGCTGCCGAGAATGAGGCGACCGCGAAGGAGAACGCAAGGATAGCGAAACTCAACGCGGCGGAAGCAAGGCAAAATGCGGAGGAGGCGAAACGAAACGAGGCGAAGGCGATCGCGAACGGGAAGCTGGCGGAGCGAAATGCAATTGAGGCAGAACGCAACGCGGATGAGGCGAAGCAAAATGCGGAAGCCGCTCGTTTGGCTCAAGCCGAGGCTGAATACGAATCGTACGTGTCTCGCGTTGGTCTGGCCAAGGCCCGCGTGGATCGCAACGAATTCGCGGATGCTCGGCGCATCTTGGAAGAACTGATTGCCGAACATCGTGCAAAACACCCGCAGCAGTCGTTGCCTTGGGAATTGCGTTGGCTGCAAGCGACGGCGAACCAGGCAGCCGAGGTGGTGAGGCTACCTCGAGTCGCTTCCATGCTGGCGTTGTCGACCACGAAGCAACCATCGGACGTGGTGTCTGGCCAATTGATCGAGCCCGAGCATTTCGGGGTTTTGGTTGACGAGAACGGTGGCGTGTCCACGGTCCAAGTGAAAGGTTCGCGGATCGATGTGTCGGCGATGGATTGGAAACACCCGGAATCGTCACTTGTGACGTCTGCCGCCGTAATGTCCTCGGGCGAACGAATCGTGTTGGGAACGCTGGACGGAAAGATTGAATTGTGGTCGCGTGATCTTTCGCAACGCTTGCAGTCGTTGCCATCGCACGATGGGCCGGTCAACGACTTGGTGTGCGCCGGGGACCGTCATTTGTTGTCGGCGTCCAGCGATCGGACGGTTCGAGTTTGGCGATACGACCCGGACCGCTCAACAATCGATCCTCGGTTCACACCACACTGGCACGTCGGCCCGGTGGAGCAGGTGGATGGAGCGGTGAATGCGGACGAGTTGTGGTTCGCGTCCGCTGTGAATGAGGCGGGAAGAGGACGCGTGGATGTTTGGAAAGCCGAACTCGACTCGACCGAGCCCGCGATCCGACAAGGCCGATTCGCGAAGCATGAGTCAGAAGTGTCGGCGATCGCAGTGTGGTTCGAAGTGGGTGACGATGAGGAAGTCCCGATGCTAGCCAGCGGAGACACCGCGGGCAAAGTGTGGAGCTGGAACGCGAGTGATTTGAAGGAGAGCGATCCAACGCGGACCATTCAAAACGCGGTTCAAAGTTTGACGTCTCGACAGGAGACAACCACCGCTTCCTCACAACAAAGATTGGGCGTTACCAAAAACGCTGAAATGGAAACTCCGGTCGTGCACACCGGCGGTGTTCGCGACATTCGATACGACGAGGCGTCGGGGCAGTTGGTAAGCGCGGGCAATGACTACCTCGCCAAGGTTTGGCGGTCGGTGGATGGCGGCGATCATCCGACCATGGGGCGATGGGAATGCGAACGTGTGTTGCGAGGCCATGGCGGAGCGGTGCGTTCGGCGGTGTTGTTGCCAGGGACAACAGGCGATGTCTTGTCGTTGGGCGACGATCCTTCGCTTCGTTATTGGGACGCAGCGACCGGATCGCTTGACACCGACCAAGCTCCACAAGCGTCAAGCGATTTCATTTCACGAGTGGACGCGGAGTTCGTCAACGAAGGCGGTGACGAGGATCCCTTGCGAGCTATCGCTCACGATGACGAAATTTGGTCGGCTCGGTTCAGTTCCGATGGTCAACGAGTTGTGACCTCAAGCCGCGATCACACCGCTCGGATTCTGACGATCGACCCCCACCGCAATGGCTTTCTCGAACAACTGACCATCACGCCAAACGAAGAGGACTCGGTTCAAGATTCCTTGGTGGAGGGGACGGCTTTCGGAGCGATGTCGATGCGTGTGGATCCACTGCATCGCCGATTGTTCTTGGGCAATGCAGACGCGATTGTTCGTCTTTGGGATTTGGATCGCGGGACTGAAATTGGAACCCTTCGCGGCACGGGACTGAATGATGTGTTGGCACTTTCCGAAGACGGAAAGTGGATCGCAACCGGAGCCAGTTCGCCGGACGCCGACGTGCTGGTTTGGGAATTGGATGCGGGGGCGACCGCGAGTCCACGCTTGCGATATCAATGGAAGGGGCATGAGGAATCCGTCGCTGCACTTGCGATTTCGTCCGACAATCGTTGGTTGTTCAGCGGCGATCGTGCCGGACGCGGACGCATTTGGGATTTGCGAACGGGCGAACCACACGGCGATCCAATCGACGATCTGTTGGGTTCCCGCATCAACGCCGCGGCGTTCGCGAGCGATGGGCGAAGTCTTTGGATTGGATCGGACAACCAGAGTCTGATGCGTTGGGATGTGGAGTCGCAACGTTGGGACGAGCGTCTCAGTGGCGAAGGTGCGATCAACTCCGTTGTGTTGTCTCCGTCCGGCGATCAAGCCATCACCGTGGAGGAGTCGCAGCGGGTCGATTCGGTCGAGACCCAAGTCGTTTGGTGGGATTTGGCAAACGATCGGCGGCAATCGTTGGTGAAGCAGGTCGTGCAGAAAGGCGACACCAATGCATACGGAGGACGTCCGCTGCTGAACAGTGTGTCTTGGAATGGCGAAGCCAAGCGACTTCGAGTGGCCGTGACTCCCGTCGGTGAGGATCTCGCTCGAGTCGAGACGTTTGACCTGTCGGGCGACGTTGGTTCGGCCAAGCGAATCGCCGCATTTGAATTGCCCGGCCAACTGGGGGCGTGCGGCGCCGTTTCGTCGCTACCCAACGAACGTTTTCTGACGATGCACGGGAACTCCGCTTTTCTGTGGGATGAAGCGACTCAATCGCATCGTATGAGCTACCGCGCCCACGGTGCGGTGACTCGGGCCGCTTTTGCTTCGCACGATCAACGTGTGATCACTGCCAGTCGCAGCGTCAAAATTTGGAATGCAACAACGGGCAAAACCGTCGGCAAGCTTGAGTCACCCCACGAGGGAACCATTCGAGCGGTCGCGTTGGTTCCCACCCACGGTTTTCGTTTTGTAACCGGCGGCGATGACTCCGCGATTCGAGTTTGGGATTTTGACGAGTCAAACGGTGAATTTCAGCAGGTGCGTCAATGGCAGGACCCGCTGTTAGCGGGCGGGATCACTTCGCTGGATGTCTCGCCGGACGCGAAAACGGTTCTCGCGACGACGCACCGAGGAACGGCGGCCTTGTTGGATTTGGAGTCCGATGAACAGACTGTTTTGCTGGCTGACCCATCGGTCGGAAAGTTGAATGTTGGTCGATTCTCGAAGGACGGGCAGTGGGTCGTGGTTGGGGGTGACGACAAGGTGGCTCGGTTGTGGCGGATGCCTTCGCGAGAGAACGATGCGGGCCAGTCCGGTGTGAATACCCCCATCGAGTTCGTTGGTCACGCGGAACCCATCGTGGACGCGGTGGTTCAGTTGAACCCCATCCGAATTCTAACCGCCAGTCGCGATCGTTCGGTGCGAGTTTGGGATCCTGCGATCGCCGAAGGCTCGTCAGAGAACAAGTCTCGCGGACGTGTGCTGCTGGAGTTGCGGGATGAGGGAGGCCCATTGTCCGCGATGGATCTGACATCCGACGGGGATCTGTTGGTGACCGCTTCGGAAGATGGTTCGGTTCGGTTATGGCCCGCGACGTCCGCCGATTCGCCCAACTGAATTCGCGATCGGGTCGCGATTCCTGCGGGAGTCAACTTTGATTGAGTCGAAAGTTGCTGGCGAACCATCGGGTGACGCGCTTCCAAACCGACATTGGCGTGCCATCAATGGTCGCTTTGACGGATGCGTTCATGGGAGGTTGCACATCCATCAGCGCATTGTCGGAGTTGAGTTGCAAGGTAACCAGATAGTTCCCTGACTCTTGATCCGGTTGGCTGGCCACGTTTGAAACGCTGGCCTGGGCGGTTCTTCCTGTGAATATTTGGAATCGGGCAGTTTGCCCGACGCGGACTTGGCCGATGTCGGTGGCGGGAACCTGCATTTCGACGCGGTGACCTTTGTCACCGACAATGCGGCACAGTGAAGTGCCGGTTGGCATCCAGGCTCCGCGGTTGATCGGATCAGTTGGGTGTCCCGACCAACTGATTTGAGAGAAGGTTCGCTCGTTCAGTGTTGTGTGGCGAAGCGGAGAAGTCACCAGACGCCCGGCATGAGGGGCGACCAACTGACGTCGCTCGTTTTCTGTTCGAAGCGTCGCCAGTTGCTGCTGTTTGGATCGCAACGCGGTTTCCAGTGTCGGCAGCGTGAGCGTCGATGTGGGAACCTCAGTTTGGACCACTCGGTGAATGCGTTGGCCTTGAAGTGTGGCTCGAAGCTCAGCGATTTCTCCTTCCAATTGCAGCTCTTTGAGTGAAGCTTTCCAGTTGGTCAGTTCCGCGATCAATTCATCTTTCGCGATTTTCGTTTCGGCGGAACGGACGTGATTCAGTTGTCCTTCGGAAGTAACGATAATTTCGGTCTGCTGAATGGGCTGCAGCGATGCGGTGCCGCGGATGGAATTTGGAAGGGGGACAAAACCCAACGCTGCCGCCGCCAGACAAAAACTGGAGATCATCAACGCCGGACGCCACTTCGGCGTTTTGGATTGGCTATTGATGGGCGCCTGCAACACGGCCGACAACCATCGCCGGCCGATGAATGCGCAGATCGCAAAAATACTGGTGATTGCCAGTAGCTTGGCACCGATCGAACCCAATTGTCCCAGCAAGAACCAAGCGAGACCACCAAAGACGACCAGCCGATAGAGGCCGCTGAGAAGAGCATAGCCAACCATTCCAAGCGATCTGGAATCGTTGAGTTCCAACGCCGGGATTTGCTCGTCATCTTGTTGCAACGCCTTGATTCCCCAGATCAGGCTTCGCAATCGTCGCTGCAGCCCGGCTCGGGAACGCGATGCCAAGTTCGGCACACCGATCGCATCCGACAGCAAGTAATAGCCGTCATAGCGCATCAGCGGATTGCCATTAAGGATCAACGTGTTGACGGAGGTGATGACGATCAACAAACAAAGAATGTCTCTCGGGAATCCCGGCATGGCCAACGACCAAGCCAGCAACGCCACGGTGCTGATACCGATCTCTGCTAGTATTCCGGCTCCCGAAACCAACATGCGTTTCCACGGTTGCCGAAACAGCCAAGCGTCGGACACGTCGCAATACAAACAAGGGATTCCGAATAGCAGCATGATTCCCATTTCGTTGCAGCGACCGCCGAAGGCTTTGCACGCGAACGCATGAGCCAATTCGTGAAAGACTTTCGCTGTCGAAACCAGGACCACGAAGCCGAGCCAATGCCAACTGGTCGAAAAGTCGAGGACGGTTTGCTGCATTCCCATCCACAACCGTTCCCAGTGCGTCACCAGGACGACGCCGGACAACGATAGCCATCCGACAGCGATTGCAACCAACAGACGACGGTAGGGTCTCACGAAGGGCGTGAGGCGATGCACCACCCAAGTCAGCCACGGATCAGGATCAATCAAAGGAATTCGGATCGCGAATGGGTTGCCCAGTCTGCGGCCCCAGCGACGCGCGGATTGCCAGCCTGATGTTTGTTGTGCCTCGGCTTGCCGGCTCGCCGCATCCCGTAACGCAGGCTGCCAGCCTGCGGCCTTCCCTCCACCAACTTCCAACTGCCCTGGATCTCTTCCCGCATCGAGCCATCCATGTCGATCCGCATCGGCGACGAAGTGGCGGAAGCTGTCGCGAGCCAACAAACTCGGTGCCAGTAATCTCCGGCAGTGCTTGTAAGCTTCGTCAACGCTTCGCTTGCCATCGAAACTTTGCAGGATGGCAAGTTCCTCTTCGTCCAGCATCCATTGTTCATCCGCTGGGCGTTCACCCTTTCGCTTGGATCGAAAAGGATCGCGAATCACCCACCGGATCGTTCGACCGATTTGGATGGGTCGGCAAATCAGATCCGGTCGTAACCGAAAGCGGGTGGCTTGAGCGAGCGGCGCACTCATGGTGAGGAGTCGCCTTTGCCGGTCGGCAGTTGCAGTTTGGCGGAAGCACCCGGCAGAACTTCACCATTTGAGTTGTCGAACTCCACCCAAAAACGAGTCTCCTTGGTGAGTGGATCCACTTCCGGGCTGATGAAGAGCGATTCACCCTTGCGTGTCAGGGTTTCGCCGCTGGGGAGTTCCAGCATCAACGTGGGTGTGGTCGATTGCTGAAGGGTGGAAATCCATTTTGCAGGCAGAAAGCCTTCCACACGAAGACGGTCCAAGTGAACGATCCTCGCGACGGCTTCGCCCGACGGGATCCAGTCGCCAACCCGATGAGTGAGGTCCACCACGACACCGGGCAAAGGTGATTGCAAATGCAGTTGTTCGACCTGTGTTTGTGCCAGTTCGGTGCGTTCGGCTTGCAGGTCCAGTTGAAGTTTCGCGACGGTTTGGTCCGCTTCCGCCTGCTTCAACGCCACTTCGGCGGCATAAACTTCATTGTCCAAGGTCTCTTTTTCGATCGCATCCACGGATTGCTGGAGACGGTGGACTTCTTGATCAAAGACGGCTTGTTTGGTTTCCAACATGCGTTGTTCGTAGGCCAGCTTCAGTTGATCGATTTCGGATTGTGACACCGCGTCGGCAAATTCTTCTTTTGCGTTGATGGCTCGTGACCATTCGTTCTTGGCGACTGCTTCGGCCTTCTCTGCCGCAAGAACTCGATTTTTGTTCTCCGCAATCCGTTGGTGAATCGACTGTTCGGCGGCGTGTTTTTTGGCCGCCAGGCGTTGGGAATCGAGCGATGCCTGAGCGGCGTCCATCGCAAGGGTTTGTCGCTGCTTGAACTGAAGAATGGCTAGTTCTTGTTTCGCCGAACGAAGCTGAATCGATGCCACCGCATCATCCAGCTTCGCGATGAGATCACCCTTGGCAACAACGTCGCCTTCGCCAACAAGAAGCTCCTGCAGACGTCCGCTTTGAATGGCCACGGCGGAACCGGATTGAGCGGGCGTGACGACCAATCCTTCCAACCAAATCGCTGGTCGTGCTGAAGTGGGATTGTCCTCAGCGAAGACCCAAGTCGGAAGGTACAGCAGTGCGATGCAAAAGGTCCAACGAAACATCACCAAAGTTCCTCCAGCGACTCAAAGAAGGGACGAAAGAGCATGAACGCGAGGCTACTGTCACCGGCGTGGACGTCGCCGACAACCGTTGCCCCAAGTAGAGTCTGTTCGAAATCACCCGAGGAAATGTTTGCCGCAGCCAACATCGCAATCGTGGGGTTGCCAGCTTCGTTGACAGTCACAACCGACGCCACTTGTTCGATTTCAGACGACCAAGCAACGTCAGGTTGAGACCGCAATTGAAGCTGGCTAACAAGTGGTTTTTTTTGTGATTGAGCGTGCAGGATGTAGTGCAGGTGTCGCTCCGGGAGATGCAGCCTCGCCTGAACTCCCGAATCGACATTGACCACGTCGAGCAACCATTGGCCTTGGAAGACATCACGGCCGAGCAGTGATTTCTCCTCGTCCCATCGGTGAACGGTTCCTCTAGATTCAGCTCGGATGATCATCGACGCTTGGATGCGCTGAATGAACTGTTGTTGCTTTTCGAGTGAAGCGATTCTCTCTTTCAGCACCAGTTCGTTGGTGGAAGATTCTGATGCGGAGCAAGATGGAGAGAGGCTGGTCGATCGTGTGCTTCGGTCGGAACGCACGGTGCGTCGTGCCGCCAATTCTGCCTTTGCCGTCGCGAGGTTGCCACGAATGATTTCGGACTGCAGATCGAGTTCGTCGCTTTGAAGTCGAAGCAGCACATCGCCCGCTTCAACCGATTGATGCTGCTCAACATCGACTTGAACGACGCGTCCGGAGGTTGGGGCGAAAACTCTTTGTTGTTGGATCGGGTGAAGCGTGCCTTCCACCGGGATCCGCAGGGGAACTCGAATTACGAACAACGCGGCGGTGATCAATACGAGTGCAATCGGAAGTGCTTTTCGCCACGTTCCGAGTTGTGGTGAGTTCAGTGAGTCATCTTGCGTGTCAACGATTCGCTGGATGGAGGTGGCAACCTCCGGTGCAATGGTCTGCCAGTCACTCCGTAATTCGGACGAATCAACGATGGTGGGCGACTGGAACGTTTCCAGAATCAGGTAAGAAACGGTCTGCTTCGCGTCACTCGACTGCAATGGCAACAGCAACAGCGTGCTGACTTCGTTGTCGCGTCGGTAGGCGTCGAGAAGTTGGTTGAACGAGGAGGTGCTGGAGGAATCCGAGGTAGTGGCCAACTCATCCAGGATTCGCTGCCATTCGCAAGCCAATCCGGAGTCCAGTGAAACACTGGATCGCACGGACGACGCAATCGGACGCCATCTCTCGTTGATTTGGGAGAACCACAGAACCCGGTCAGCGCGTGTGCAAGCGGCGATGTGATGACACAGTTGATACGGTGTCATCGCATCTTGTTTTGAAGACGCGGTGTGAAACTGAACGGAGGTCATGAAGCGTTTGTGTCCCGGCGTTTTGTATGTCCGACGAAGGAACGAACACCGATGGATCGTGAAATTCGATCTCGCATTTTAACCAGCGTGTGGAAAGTCTCTCGTCTGAGTTTCTCGGGTGTTGTGAAACTGCATCGGGGGCAATTGATGCAGTTTCGTTCAATCTCAATGCACCGATCGGACGAATAATGCCGGTAGTGCGGGGGGCGACGATTGTTCGGCCTGCGCGCTCATGTTGCCGAACGGTGTTTTCTGAACCGCAGCGGTTTCTGAGCCGCGTAGGTCCCAGAGCCTCGGCCGCATGATTCAACAAGCAGGGGGAAACGTTGACCGCGAATCGGTTCATCACCGAGCATTTGTGGGGGCGTCGGCGTCAGGGCCGGCGGACCACGGGGGCGGTCTGCGCTGAATGGTTGTCGGCGGTAGCGGGATTCTTGTTGCTCGGTGGTTTGGGGCTGCTGGTCGGTTGTCGAGCTACCCAAGCTATTCCGGAAACGGTTGGCAATCGCACGGACCACGTCGATCGATTGATGGCGAAGGTCGATGCGGGAGCGCCGCCGGAATCCTTGGTCACTCCGGCGATCGAACCTCTGACGGTGCTTCAGCCTGACGATCTGGCCACCGCGACCTATCGTGATCTGACGCTGCAGCAGGTGTTGAACCAAGCGATGAGCAGTAGCGAGGTCTTGCGAGATCTCAACGCGACGGTGCTTCGCGCGCCGGAGCAGGTCACAACGGATGAGAGTCCCGGCTTGGTACAAACCGACCCTCAATTGGGCGTGGAAGCCGCGCTGTCCGCGTTTGATGCTCAGCTGACCGCGGTGGGGACTTGGCAGAACAACGACCGACGATTCAACAACCGATTCTTTGGTGGTGGAGCCAACGCGTTCAAACAGGACGTTCATGACTACGTCCTGCAGTTGTCCAAACGAACGGCAACCGGCGCGCAAATCAGCTTGCGTAGCATCACCGATTACGACGCCAACAACGCCACCGGGAATCTCACTCCCAGTGCTTGGCAAACGCAGTTGCACGCGGAAGTTCGTCAGCCGTTGTTGCAAGGCGGCGGTTTGGCCTTCAACCGCATCGCCGGTCCCGCGGCGCTTCCCGGTGTGTACAACGGAGTCTTGATTGCGAAGACGAACAGCGATATCTCAAACGCTGAATTTCGCGAAGATGCACGCGACTATTTGAGCAATGTGATCAACGCCTATTGGGATTTGTACTTCGCGTATCGTGATGTGGATGCCAAACAAGAGGCGGTGGATCGCAGTTTGGAAACGTGGCGTAGCTACGATGCCCAAAAGGCATCCAACCGTCGTGGTGGTTCGGCAGAGGCTTTGGCTCGTGAGCAGTACTATCGGTTTCAATCGGAACTGCAGGACGCCATCGCGGGGAAGTTGATTCAACGAACCCAGGTCGACAACTCAACTTCCGGCGGAACCTTCGCCGGTGTGACGGGGGTGTTGGCTGCGGAACGCCGGTTGCGTTTGTTGATCGGAATGCCGCTGGCGGATGGCGAGTTGCTTCGTCCGATCGACGAACCACTTTCGGCGCCATTGATTTTCGATACGCAATCGTTGTCCGTGGATGCGCTGCGAATGCGAAGCGAGCTTCAGCAGCAGCGGCTGTTGATCAAGCGACGTGAGTTGGAGCTGATTGCTGCCAAGAACTTTTTGCTTCCCACGTTGGATTTGGTCACCACGTATCGGCTTCGTGGTTTGGGCAAAGATCTGGCGGGCAGCGATTCCGCATTCAACGAATTGGGGACGGGCGACTACCAAGAGTATGAGGCTGGCGTTGAGTTTCGGTTGCCCGTTGGTTTCCGCCAGGCTCACGCGGCGGTTCAACATGCCAAGATCCAAGTGGCTCGGGAACGCTCGGTGCTTCGCGAACAAGAGCGACAAATCACGCATGACTTGATGGCAGTCATCGCCGAGACGGATCGAGCCTACGCCCAGATGGAAACCAACCTGAATCGCTATTTGGCGGCCAAAGATGCGTTGGATGCGTTGGAAGCCAATCGCAAGGCGGGCCTGCCCATCAGTTTGGAGCAACTGCTGGACACGCAGCGACGACTGAACGAGTCACAGACCCGTTATCACTTGGCAATGACCGAGTACATGATTGCCGCAAAGAATGTGTACTTCGAATCCGGCACGTTGCTTGAGAATTGCCAAGTCGGAATTTTTGGCGACGGAATTCAGGCCGTTCCAAGCGTTTCCGAGTGACAAAGTGTTTCCTACGCAGCACGCGGTAAGACGCGGATCGAACATCGATCGTCGGCGAAGTGGCTCAGGCTTTTTGCATCGTGAGGATGCGTTCGTGGCCGGCGAGGTCTTTGATGAGTCTGATCTCGCTGTAGCTGCCGGTTTGTTCGGCAAGTTGTTTGCAGGCACCGGCGATCATGGGGCTCAGCTCGATGATCAATTGGCCCGCTTCGTTCAGTCGGCCAGCGGCTTCGTTGAGCAACTTGGCGATGATCTCGGTTCCATCCGGTGCCGACAGCAAGGCACCTTTGGGTTCGAACTCACGGACCGTGGTGGGCAGTTCGTCGTATTCGGACTGGCTGATGTAGGGCGGGTTGCTGCAAATCACGTCGAAGGTTTGATCCGGGGCCAGTCCGTCGAACAGATCGCTTTGCAGCAGAGTGATTCGTTCGGACAGTTGCAGGTTCTCGGTGTTCCATTTGGCGATGTCCAACGCAGCCAAGCTGATGTCGACGGCGGTCACGATTGTCTTTGGAAGTGATTTCGCGATGGCGATTGCAATCGCGCCACTGCCTGTGCCGACGTCCAAGACGGTGGGAGCATCGCGGTCGGACATCCGAGCTTTGATTTGATCGATGGCTTCGATCACCAAGTGTTCGGTTTCCGGTCGAGGAACCAAGACATTTTCGTCCACGCGAAGCGACACCGAATAAAACTCTTTGTAGCCAACCAACTGAGCGACGGGGGCTCCTTCGCCGCGGCGTCGCACAAGTTCACGAAAGGCGACGCGTTGTTCTTCTTCGGGGACTTGATCGAACTGCGTGTACAGTTCGATCCGCTGGCAACCTCTCGCGTGAGCGAGCAGGATCTCCGCGTCCAGCCGGGGTGACTCGCTGCCTTTTTTGCGAAAGAAGTCGGTGGTCCACTCCAACAGCCGCATCACGGTCCATGGGGTGTCGTTGCTGGTTTCAGCCATAGAGTTAGTCAATCATGTCGCCGCGGAGTTGATCGCGATCATATTCGATCAACGCTTCGGTAACAGGATTGAGATCACCCGCGATGATTTGATCGAGTTTGTAGATCGTTAGGTTGATGCGGTGATCGGTCAACCGATTTTGCGGGAAGTTGTAGGTGCGAATCCGTTGGCTGCGGTCTCCGGAACCGATCAATCCTTTGCGAGCCTCGGCTTGTTTGGCTGCTTCTTCCTCTCGTTTCTTTTCGTAGATACGAGCTTTCAAAACCCGAAGTGCCTTGGCCAAATTTTTATGTTGGCTCTTTTCGTCTTGGCACTGGACAACGATCCCGGTTTCGTGGTGCGTCAATCGCACGGCGGAGTCGGTCTTGTTGACGTGCTGACCACCGGGCCCGGACGCACCGAAGAAATCCTTGCGGTAGTCGTCAGGTTTCAGATCGATTTCGACATCTTCGGGTTCTGGCATCACCGCGACGGTGGCGGCGGAAGTGTGGACTCGGCCCTGAGTTTCGGTTTCCGGAACCCGTTGCACGCGGTGACCGCCGGATTCGTACTGCAGGTCACGGAAAACGTTGTCACCTTCGAGGGTGATCGTGATGTCTTTGAAGCCGCCCATTTCTGTGGGGCTCGCGTCCATGACTTCTGTTTTCCAACCGACCTTTTCCGCATAGCGGGTGTACATTTCGTACAGGTCACGTGCGAAGAGGGCCGCTTCATCGCCACCCGTGCCGGCGCGGATTTCCATCACACAGCGCGTGCGGTGCGAATCTTCGCCACCGACGGTGAGTGAAAGCAGATCTTCCCAGATGGTCTCTCGCTCTTTGCGGAGCGAGTCCATCTCGGTTTCTGCCATTTCGCGTTCTTCGGCATCCTCGGCTTCATCGACCATCGTCACGCACTGATGGATCTCGTCCGTCAGACGTTTGAACGTGCGGTATTGATTGGCCAGCCGATTCAGGCCCCCGTGCTCGCGGGCCGTGGCGCTCATGCGAGCGCCATCAGCCAGCACATCGGGGTCGGACATGTCCCGCTCGAGTTTTTCGAAACGGGCCAGTTTTTCCTCGAGGATGTCGCGGATCGATCCGCTCATTTGGTGGCTTTCTTAGCCTTTTTCTTTTGCAGCGAACCGTAGGTACCAGCGGCAAATTTCTTCTGGAACTTGTCGATTCGGCCAGCGGTGTCGACGTATTTCAGTTTGCCGGTATAGAACGGATGGCACTCGCTGCAGATGTCAATCTTCAGCTCAGGACGGGTGCTGCGAGTGGTGAAAGTGCTGCCACAACCGCAGGTGACGGTCGTTTCTTGATAGTTGGGGTGAATGCCGTCTTTCATGACGTTCTAACTCGGACCTGTGAGGGTGTTACGACGGTTTGGTTTCGACAGTCCCGTCGGTCAATACGATTCGCTGTCGGTCGAATCCCAGATGGTACGTGAAGAGAGGTAAAAAGTTCAAGGGTGAGCGGCATCGGATTCGAGCGTTGGACGCCTAATCACGGTGATTTCGGCTCTCGCCGTGAAATCCATCGAATCGGGCCGCTGGTCGTGTCATCGAAAGTGGCAAAGTCGCGGTCCGAAGCCATGTATTGGGTCGAAACGTCAAACTGGAAACCTTTGCTTCCGCCAGGCCGGGTGGTCTGCTCAGCCCATCAGGTTCGTTTGCCTCAAAGGGAGGGGGAGCGAATTGAGCGTTTGGGAGGAAAGGGGTTTGATACTGCGACTCGGTCGCATTAGAGTTCCCTGCTCCTGTTACAAAAGCTAGCCAGCCAATCGAGGTTGCTCGTGATGGCAGTGGGTCGGACCGGATTGTTCCGGGCGAACTTCACTCTCACGAACGATCGACTCGACAACTATCGGTCGATCCCTCTCGCCAGCCATGCTTGTTCTCCGTGCAAAATGAATTTTGGGAACAATTGCATGCGCGTGCGCACTGTTTCAACCGCGAACCTCTCTCGACGTTTTCGTTCTGTGTCGGCGGTATCCCGTCGCGGCTTTACTTTGGTGGAGCTGCTGGTCGTGATCGCTATCATTGGTGTCCTGGTTGGGTTGCTTCTGCCGGCCGTCCAAGCAGCTCGTGAGGCGGCTCGCCGAATGAGTTGCGGGAACAATCTGAAGCAGATCTCGCTCGCCGTTCACAACTACGAATCCGCTTACAAGAAGCTGCCGCCGGCGTGGACCAATCCGGGTCAAGGTTCCGGATGGTCGATGCAAGCTCGGATCCTGCCATTTCTAGAAGAAGCAGCGTTGTCTGATGGCGTTGACTTCAGTCGCGATTATGGCGAGTCCTACATGACGATTGATGGCGAGCAGATTCCGACCTCGTCGTTCCGCGTTGCGGCTTATCAGTGTCCGAGCGATCCACGAGACCAGCCTCGCTACGGATCATCGGGGCCGAAGTATTACAAACTGAACTACGCCACCAACGAAGGCGTTTGGTTCGTCTTGGATGAGGGAACCAATCAGGTCGGCGACGGGATGTTTGTGCCCGGACGTTATTTGGGGTTCCGCGATTGCTTGGACGGAACCAGCAACACGTTGGCGTTGGCTGAAGTGAAGGGTTGGACACCCTACGCTCGCGATGCCAAGCATTCGGGCACGATGACGATGCCAATCACAACGGATGAGGTTTGTGCTTTGGCAGGTGATTTCAAAACCGAGACCGGACACACGGAATGGATTGACGGGCGGGTGCATCAAGCCGGTGTCACGACCACATTTTCGCCCAATAAGAAAGTCCTCTGTGAAGTGTCGGGAATCGAATACGACATCGACTTCACCAACATGCGGGAAGGCAAATCGCCACCTGCGGGCGTGAGAACCTACGCGGCCGTGACTTCTCGCAGCTATCACCAGGGTGGCGTCCACGTTTCGCTGCTCGATGGTTCCGTCCGTTTCATCACGGATTCAGTGGAGCTGGAACTGTGGCAGTCCATGTCGACTCGCGCCGGACACGAAGTGATCGAGATTCCCTAGCAACGGGCATTCCCTAACGACTGATTCGTTTTGGGTATCCAAGTGGAGCCGAGACACCCGCTGAATCTTGCTCGATGCTCGTGCAAGGTGCATCGGGGCAAGCTGCATCAGGCGTTTTTGCTCTCGCGGATCGAGCGGCGAATGTTTGCGGACGCTGGTGACTTTGGTCGCAGACGTGAAGGGGATTTTGCCGAGCGGTCCGCTCGAACGAAGTTGATTCGGGAAGCTGATCAGAACCGTGTGAAGATCATTCCGATGAGCACCACAAAGAGGATGAACAACACGAAGATGGTGGCGCCGATGATCTTGCCAGCGGTATCGAGTTTGTGGTCATCGGCGTAGCCCATTGGGCAGCACATGCACCGCAAAATCACAAAGAGATTCAGCAGCGGCACGATGACTCCAAGAGCCCAGAAACCGCTGCTGCCCTGGTTGATCATGCGGTACCAGGCCAAGGCGATCGTCGCGACACCGCTGATCAATTGCAGCGGGAGTCCGATCTGTCCCGCGCCGGCATCGGTGAAGCGGACGGCAACCAAGGCCAATGCCCATTGAGCCACGATGATGCCGATGTATCCGACGATGAAAGCGGTTCGTCCGATGCCGCCGTACTGGATTCCTGTGGAGTTGTACGGATCAGGCGAGATTTCGACGGTCGTTTGGTACGGGTTTTGATCGTTCATCCTGTGATCCAATGTGTCAGGGGGAAATCTGAACCTGTAATGTGCTCTAAGGGTGACGACCTCCAGTTGGCAACATCGGATCCAGTGTCTCGTTCATGAGGGACTTGCATGCACGATATCATGGTGCCTTCACTCGATTTTACATTCCTTTTGGGGAGACGTTTGAGAGCAACTGAAATGAAAGGTTAACGGATTCATCAAAACACTTTGAATGAAGCCGGAGGAGCGTCCTGATCTGCATCGTGAGATGAGTCGGAATAGCTTGCCTTGGTGTACCGATCCATTCGTTTGGTGCAGGGAGTTTGGGCTGCGGACAGATTTTGGCCGTGGTGGACAGAATCAACTGCCGATTCGCGATGGAGTGCTAGGGTTGAGCGGACAACTGGAACCACGCCTGACCGGTTTGTCAGTGATGCGTTCCGCGATGCGTGCGGACTCACACCAGTCCCGATGGACGACGAAAACCGAATCAGGCCAGCGACTCAAGGAGCGATCTCTACATGCTGATGCGACAACCGTGCCCCGATCTTCAGTTCGCCTACACCCCACCATTCGGAGCTTCGCTCACGGAGAAGGGAGTGCAGTTTTCGGTCTTCAGCCGTTCCGCGACAGAAATGCGGTTGCTGCTGTACAACAAGGTGACCGACCGCGAACCAGCACAAGTCATTGACTTCGACCGTGGAACGGATCGATGGGGCGATGTTTGGAGTTTGCACGTGCCGGGACTGGAAGCCGGCCAGCTTTATCATTTCCAAGCCAGCGGACCGTGGGAGCCTGAGAACGGTCACCGTTTCGATTCCACCGCTCGTTTGATCGATCCTTATGCCCAGGCCCTCGCCGGGACATATCAAAAAGGAACCGACGGCGTCGTGCGTCCGCCAAAGTGCGTCGTGGTCGACGGATCCTTTGATTGGGAAGGTGATCGTCACGTCCGTCGTGACGTCAGCGAATCGGTGATCTACGAAATGCACGTTCGTGGCTTCACCAAAAGCAAAACCGCCAAGGTCAAAGCTCCCGGAAGCTATTTGGGCGTGATCGAGAAGATCCCGTATTTGAAGTCATTGGGGATCACCTCCGTCGAGTTGATGCCGGTTCACGAGTTCCCAATCAAGGACCCGCATGGCAAGAAGCTTTCTCGTCCGAACTACTGGGGCTACGACCCGATGGCGTTCTTCGCGCCACACCGCGGTTACGCTCACGACTCGGCGCCTGGTGCTCAGGTCAACGAGTTCAAACAAATGGTGAAAGCTCTGCACGCGGCGGGGATCGAAGTCATTCTCGATGTGGTGTTCAACCACACCTGCGAAGGCAACGAACATGGGCCAACGCTGAGCTTCAAAGGCTTGGAAAATCAAGTCTATTACATCCTTTCCGAAGGACAGCATTACTGCAATTACAGCGGATGCGGCAACACGATCAACGGCAACCACCCCGTCGTTCGGGAGATGATTTTTCACTGCTTGCGTCACTGGGTGCACAACTACCACATCGATGGTTTCCGATTCGATTTGGCCAGCATTCTCAGCCGCGACCGGAACGGGAATTTGATTCCTAACCCGCCGATGGTGGAGTTGATCGCAGAAGATCCGATGTTGGCCGACACGAAGATCATTGCCGAAGCGTGGGACGCCGCGGGTGCCTACCAAGTCGGTAGCTTTGGTAATCACCGCTGGGCAGAATGGAACGGACGTTATCGTGATGATGTGCGTGGGTTCTGGCGCGGCGATGCGGGAACACTCGGGCCTTTGGCGACTCGTTTGGCTGGCAGCAGTGACTTGTACCAGCACGCCGGACGTCCACCGTCTTGCAGTGTGAACCTGGTGACCACACACGATGGTTTCACCATGAATGATTTGGTTTCTTACAAGGAGAAACACAATCACGCCAATGGCGAAGACAACAACGACGGTGACAACCACAACATCAGTGACAACTATGGTGTGGAAGGCCCAACGCGAAAGAAGGCGATCAGCACGATTCGCAGTCAGCAGATTCGCAACATGTTGGCCACGTTGTTGACCAGCCAAGGTGTGCCGATGATCGTCAGCGGTGATGAAGCACGTCGCACTCAGAAGGGCAACAACAACGCTTATTGCCAAGACAATGACATCTCTTGGTTTGATTGGCGATTGGTCGAAAAGAACGCTGACTTGGTGCGTTTCGTCAGTGCGTTGATCAATTTCCGAAAGAACCAACCGACGATTCGCCGTCGTGAGTACCTGACGGGGCAACCGGTGGACGGACGCAAGGTGCCGGATGTGTCGTGGTACAGTCCGTCGGGTGATCCGCTGAACTGGGATCAAGGCGAATTGGCGATGGCCGCTTACATCGCGGCACCCAGCCGAATTGACGATCCGGAAGGCTTGGGACGCGACGTGATTTTGATGTTCAACAGCACGGGGGATCACCGCGAATTCCATTTCCCAGAGATCTCTCGTGGGACGCAGTGGAACTTGTTCGTGGACACGGCCGCGTTGCCACCAGAGGACATCTATCCTGAGGTTGATGGTCCGATGCCGCCAAACAACCGAGTGGTGGAAGTGGGTCGCCATTCGATGCGAATTTACGTTTGCAACGCAGCACCCAGCTGATTCGAGTTGTTCGATCTCTGTGCCTGTCTTCTCGCGGTGAAGCACCGCAAGAAGACGGGCGTTGGTGGCAACTCTTCGTCTTCTCATGAACCGTCCACCGAGGACGCTTTTCGCTTTGCTTTTCCGATTTTAGATCACGCCTGAGTGTGAAAGTTTCAGCTCAGCTGGGCGCGGTTTGGAAGCTTTTCAATTTTGCCGTTCGGCTATCATCGTGGGATGCGATTTCTTTCGGCACCCACAAGCGACACGACGCCACCAACGGGGAACCCGAGAAGGTTCCTCTCGTTGTTTCAACTTCTTTCTATCCGGTGGACGAGTTCTCTCCACCGGATGCCGGCGAAGGCAATGGCTCTCGGTTTGGTTGGGCTGTTCATTTGGTACTTCGCCGGGTGCAAGCCATCAGCGGATACACCCACGCAGGATTCATCAGAAGTGGATGTCGCTCGACCGAGCAATGATTCCACATCGGCGGATGAACAGCATGCTGATTTCCCGGCGGTTCAACGAAAGGAAATCGCGAGTCTGATTCGGCAAGGAGATCGACTGCAAGCCATTGAGGCTTTGGACCGATTGATTGCCACGGACCCGCAAGACGCTGTCGCATTGCGATCTCAAGCCGCAGGTTTGGAATATGAGGCGGGGCAGCCGAAGCGTGCGTTGGATCGATTGAGGCAACTCGTTCGCGAGAATTCTCAGAACGCCGAACTCCGTCGAGACTATGCCGGATTGGCTGCCAGGCTGGGGTATCGTTTCGACGCGAATGAGCAATATCGGTTGTTGGCTGGTCGAGCCGTGCTGACGCCACCGGAGTTGATTGGGTTGATCTACCCGCATCGTCCGCAGGTGAATTTCGAAGCAAAGCCGGATCCGACCAATCCAGAGGTCCTGCGAACGAAGGGCGTGTTGAGCGTGGTCGCTGCACTTCAAAGTCGCGGCGATTACCGCGATGCGATTCGGGCTTTGGAAAACTGTAATCCTGAGCAGCGAGAAGACCCAGCGATCGTTGCGATGCTGGGGTGGATGCTCGCGCTGACCCAGGATCAGCAACGATGGAACGGGTGGGCAAAGCATTCGGAAACCAAGTCAGTGCAGCGGTACCCAGCCTATTGGCTCGCTTGGGGTGCTGCCGTGCAAAACGGTTGGGCGATCGATGACGAGGATGCGGCCATCGCCGGGGATCGTGGGGCGTCGTTCGCGGTTCATTGCTTTTTGCAGGCGATCCAGCGGGAACCGCACAGCCAAATCGGTTGGGATAGTCTGTTGGCTGCTTTGGAGGTGTTGGCAGCTGAAGACTCATCCAACTCGTCACTGGATGCGTCGCGAAAGCGAGTTCGACGGCGATTGAAACAACTGGACGAGACGCAGTGGCTCGCCAATCAAGTTTGGGACATGCAGGCGAGTCCATTGTCGCCACCCGAGCAGGGCGAATTGTATGAGCGGTTGGCAAAGCTTAGTGGCGAACAAGGCTGCCTCGGTGAGTCCTTGGGATGGCAAGCATTGCTCGTGAGTGTGCAGCCCAATTCCGCCCGCGCGTGGCAGGCTTGGCAACGAGACGTTGGCAAGACGTTGAACCAATTCCCCGACGGGCTGGACCGCGAATTGCTTCTATGCGGACTCGATTCCAACGACTTCAACGATCTGCGTCCTCAGTGGATCGCAGCACTGCCAAAGGCTGAGTTGCCAAAGATGGATGCAGTTGAAAGTGGCGTCTCGTTGTCGCAAGGCCAACTGCCCAATCAGCAACGCGACCAGGTTCGCTTGGTGAATGTGGCTCCTGAAATGGGGATAGACTTTCGCTGGCTGAATGCCGAGACCGAGATCAAGTCTGAGTTCCGACTTCACGAACCATTGGGCGGCGGTGTGGCCTGTTTGGACTATGACGCCGACGGATGGGTGGATTTCTATTTCAACCAAGCAGCGGGTGAGCCCACTCAGCGAAATGGCACGCGGCCCAACGCTCTGTTTCGCCAAACGGACGGCCGGTTTGTCGAATGCGTTCGACTGGCTGATTGTGATGATCGAGGTTATGGCCACGGTGTGACAGCGGGAGATTGGAACCAAGACGGTTGGCCCGATTTGTTCCTCGCGAATTTTGGAGAGAACGTTCTGTGGATCAACCAGGGCGATGGAACCTTCCGCCGCGAGCGTTTGGATGCGTTGGAGAAGGCGACCGAGTTGTCTTTGGCGTTCAGCTTGTCGACCGCCATCGCGGATGTTTCGGGCGACCATTTGCCGGACTTGATATCGATCAATTACGTCGATGATCCGTTGGTTCTGAACTCAATCGAGAGACATGAAGACGGAACACCCGTGAAGTTGCCCGGGCCGCTTCACTTTCGGCCCGCGATGAGTCACGTTGCCAAGTCAGACGCTCGGGGTGGTGCCGCGACGACGTTCTTTGGTCACGATGAATCGGCACGCAGCACGGGGATGGGACTGCTGGTCACGAATTTGGATTTGCAAGGTGGCAATGAAGTCTTCGTCGCAAACGATCAACGTGCCAATCACCTCTGGTTCCAATCGAGTTCCGGACAGGACGAAACGAGTTGGAACAACCAGGCAGCGCTACGCGGGGTCGCCGTGGGACCGGGCGGGAACAAGAACGCTTGCATGGGAGTCGCCGCCGCGGATTTTAATCGCGACGGATTCCTCGATCTACATGTCAGTAACTTCTACGATGAATGGGCAAACCATTTTTGTCAGAACTCCGGTGGGATGTTCATTGACCGCGCAGTGGCATACGGATTGGATGTTTTGACGGCTCGCACCACGGGTTTTGGGGTGCAACCGATCGACGTCGACAACGACGGTTGGAGCGATCTGCTAGTTGCGAACGGGCACATCGAAGACATGACCGACAACGGCACGCCATTTCGCATGCGGACCCAAGTGTTGATCAACGAAGAATCGAAGTTTGTATCCGCGGAGATGGACGATCCCAAAGGCGATTGGGATCGGGCTCGGTTGGGACGCGGCGTGGCGACTTGCGATTGGAACCGAGATGGGCGACAGGATGCCGTCGTGACTTATGCCGACGCAGCGGTGGAACTACTGAAAAACGAAACCGTGAACGATCATCGGTTTCTTCAATTGCGACTGGTGGGAGTCCAATCCGAACGAGACGCGATTGGTGCGCGCGTTCAGCTTTTCGCGGGCGACGATGTGTGGACGTCGGTGGTTGCGACCGGCGATGGATACGCTTGTCGCAACGAGGCGGTCCTGCACTTTGGCCTGGGGGAACAGAAGCGATTGGATCGGGTTGAGATTCAGTGGCCGTCCGGGCAGACATCGTTGCTTGCCGGGGAAGTGATCCAAGACTTATCGTTGGATCGTCGTTGGCTTTGGGTGGAAGGTCAGGAAACGCCGTGGCCGGAAGTCGACCTCGCCAACTAGGGTTGAGGTGTGACCGAAGAATTGCTCGTCTGTGCGCAGTGATCGGCTAGCAACCGGGCATCATGCCTTTGCGGCGGCTTGCTCCGCGGCGAAGGCGCGCAGTGGTTTCGGCAGCGGGAACTTCACATCCTCTTCGCGAATCACAGAAGTCTCGACCGTTGCGTCGAAGTTGGCTTTCAGCCATTCAACGGTGTCTTCGACAACCGATTCAGGAGCGCTGGCACCCGCTGTGATCAAGACCGTGTTCTCAGATGAAAATTGTTCGAGCGACAGATCTTGGGGGCCGTCAACGAGCACCGCGGTTTTGCCCTGTTCGGCTGCCAACTCACGCAATCGTTGACTATTGCTGCTGTTCTGGCTGCCAAGGACAACCACCACATCTGCGTCTTCGCGAAGCAGTTTGACGGCTTCTTGACGGTTTTGAGTCGCGTAGCAGATGTCGTCTTTGGGTGGCGAGTGGATCTCCGGGAAACGTTCTCGCAATCGTTTGATGACTCGACCGGCGTCGTCCACCGAAAGTGTCGTTTGGGTTAGGTAAGCGAGCTCTGTTCCGGGTGGGAATTCGAGCTTATCGACATCGTTCTCGTCTTCGACCAGGACGATGGCTTCGGGGGCTTCTCCCATGGTTCCCAGCACCTCATCGTGACCCTCGTGACCGATCAAGATGATGGTGTATCCCGCTTTGGCGTATTTGATTGCTTCCAGGTGCACCTTGGTGACCAACGGGCACGTGGCGTCCAAGGCATGAAGCTTGCGAGCTTGTGCCGCTTTTCGGATTTCGGGTGAGACGCCGTGGGCGGAGAAGAGCAACACTCCTCCCTCGGGCACCTCTTCAATGGTGTCCACAAAGACGGCTCCCTTTTCCCGAAAAGTCTTGACCACATACTGGTTGTGGACGATCTCATGGTAGACGTAGACCGGCGGACCAAATTTTTGCAGCGTCAAATCCAGCGAGTCGATTGCCATGTTGACCCCGGCGCAAAAGCCTCGGGGTGCAGCCAAAATGATCTTCATGAAGATATCTTTTCGGTCGCCGAATTCGTGAGCAAGGATGCGTCCGGCGGGAATGTTCGGGGGGAGTTGGTCATCGGCTAGAATAACCGCAGAAGCCCCAAAACGTCCAACGGACATTCGCGGACTCCCTGAAAACAAGTATGCCATCGTCCTCGTCGCCCCCCTTCGATCAGCCGAAAAGTCTCGAAATGGGATCGGATCAGGCATGTCCGGGCTCAGCTTCTGGTGAGGCGGCGGAAAGCCGGATTATTCTGCAGAGCGACGGAAAGGACTGTTTTCGTGATGCCCTCGAGGAATCGCGTGCGAAGTGTCGGGCGATTGCGAAGGAGAGCCGAGAGAATTTTCTGGTGGTGACCTGTTTGTTGCCGCGGGAATATCGGCAACCGTTTTGCGACGTCTACGCGTTCTGTCGGACGGCGGATGATCGGGCGGATGAGTCGGCGGGCCCGCAGGAGGCGATGGCGGCGCTGAACGAATACCGACAATCGGTCGCGAAAATTTACTCTGGAGAATCACCTGGCGACGCGGGAGATGGAATCTTTGTCGCGCTGGCGGAAACCATTCGCAAGCATTCCATTCCTCGATCCTGTTTGGATGATTTGCTGGACGCATTCGTCCAAGACCAAACGGTGTTTGGCTATGACGATGAAGAAGCACTGTTGGACTATTGCCGCCGTTCAGCCAACCCGGTCGGCCGAATGATTTTGCGGATGGCCGACTCGGATGATGAAGAGAACTTGTTGGCTTCGGACGAGATCTGCACGGCGCTGCAGTTGGCGAATTTTTGGCAAGACGTTTCACGCGACCGATTGATCGGTCGCGTCTACATCCCCAGAACCATCATGCAGCAGTTTGGCTTCGACGAGTCTTTGATTCGCGATGGTTTGGCCGGTGGTGACTCAACACCCAACTACGTTCGACAATCGATTCAATTTCTCTGTCAGCAAACTCGCGAGCGGTTTCATCGCGGAGCGGTCTTGATTGATCGGGTGCCAGCCTGGCTGAGTGCTGACCTAAGGCTGTTCGTGCAGGGAGGTTTGGCCACGTTGGATGCCATCGAGGCGATTCAGTACGACGTGTTGCGAACGCGTCCGGTGGTCCATCGCCGCACCCAGGCGAAGTTGTTGTTGGGCGCGATGTGGCAGCGGCTCATTCGTGGTCGAGCATCATCAGAGGTGGCTTGATCATGGATCCCAAATTGCTCGCGTCGAGCTATGCCGCCGTCCGACGAATTTCCAGACGTTCCGGAAGTAGTTTTTATCGTTCCTTTTGGTTGTTGCCCCGAGACAAACGCGACGCGATGTCTGCGCTCTACGCGTTTGCGCGTATCACGGATGACTTGGGGGATTGTTCCGAACCACTGACCCTGCGTCGTAGTTGGTTGCAATGGTGGCGACAAACGACCGCGATGAACCTGATCGGGGACGGGCCGCAGCCGATTCGGCTGGCAGATGAGGTTGAAAAACTTTCGACCAATGATTCGATCGATTTGGTGCGTTATGCCAACGAAATCATGCCAGCGCTACGCCACGCTGCCGATCGATATCAAATTCCTTCGCGATACTTGTTGGAAATCGTCGATGGAGTGATGGCGGATCAACAGAAGAACCGGTTCGACACATTCGAACAACTCGAACACTATTGTTATCTGGTGGCTTCCGCGGTTGGCATCGCTTGTTTGCACATTTGGGGTTTTCGTTCGCCGCTACCGATGCAATCGGCGGTGGATTGTGGGTTGGCGTTTCAGTTAACCAATATCCTGCGGGATGTCAGCGAAGACGCCGCTCGCGGTCGCATCTATCTGCCACGTCAGCATTACGAGCAACATGGTCTTGAAGAAGATGATTTGCTTTCACCGCGTCGGGATGCTCGGCTGCGTTGTTTGCTGCTGGACGAAGCGGAGAGGGCATCGGAGCTGTTTCAATCAGGTTGGCGGGTTTGGGATTCGCTGCACGAAGATGGGCGTCCGATGTTCAGCATGATGTGGCGGACCTACCGTAAGCTGCTTCAACGCATCATGGATGATCCGGACGCCGTGGTTACACGACGAGTCTCCTTGGGAGTGCGAGATCGGATTGGAATCGTTTCCAATCACTTCGTTGGGCCGCTCTATCGCAGGCTGCCCGTGCCGCCGCTGGAGCTTGCGGTCGATGATTCGGTTGCGTTATCAAACCGTGACAATTCCGCATGACTCGCCGTGTGGTCATCCTTGGCGGAGGAATCGCAGGTCTTTCCGCCGCTGAAACGTTGGCAAGAAGCGACGAATTCAAGCGAAGAGAATTGGAGCTTTCGCTGTTGGAAGCCCGTAGCAGCACCGGTGGGCGCGCCGGCTCGTTCGTGGAACGCGAAACGGGACAGACGGTCGACTATTGCCAACACGTGGCGATGGGATGTTGCACCACTTTGTTGTCGCTGCTGCAGCGAATGGACCTGTTACGACACTTCCAGCGATATGAAGCTTTGACCTTCTATCATCCGGACCATGGATTCAGTCGCTTTGAACCCAACAAGTGGTTGCCGGCGCCGCTGCATTTAGCGATGACGTTGACATCGCTGAAGCACCTGTCTTCGCGAGATCAAAAACTGATTCGCAAGGGCCTTTGGCGATTGATGCGAACGAAGTCCAGTGACTTGGTGGGGGTGACCGCCAAGGATTGGCTGGTGATGCAGGACCAAGAACAAAGCTGCCTCGAGAAGTTTTGGTCGGTCATCTTGGTAAGTGCTTTGGGCGACACAATCGACCGGGTTTCGATGCAGGCGGCTCGCAAGGTGATTGTCGATGGTTTTGCGGGAGCCCGTGATGCCAGCGATGTTTGGGTGCCAAGGCTTCCGCTGTCGAAGATTTTTGGTGACGAGTTCTCAGGTCGAATCCGTGGCATGGGAGTCGATCTGCAACTTCGGTCTCCCGTTCGCGAATTGCAGCGGACGCAGGATGCTGGGACATGGGAGATTCATTGTTCGGGAGGAAGCCGTTTGGTGGCGGATGATGTTTTGGTTGCTACACCGTGGCATGTCAGCCGCCGATGGTTCCCTGAGTTGTGGGGACAGTCGAACTCGGCGGCTGAAGAGAAACCGTCGGATTCTGAAACCCCGTTTGAGTCGTCTCCCATCACGGGAGTGCATTTGTGGTTGGATCGATCGTTGACGGAGTTGCCCCACATTGCAATGGTCGGCACTTTGACGCATTGGTTGTTTCGGGAACCGTTGGACTCTCATGCCGAAGCGACGACGCAAGTGGATGGGGCGTACCATCAAGTCGTCATCAGTGGTCGGCATGGTGAGGAAGGTTGGTCCGGCGAGCGTTTGGTAGCGGAGGTCATGAAGGAATTGGAAGCAGCCTTTCCGGAAGTTGGAACGCCCAATGTTTTGAACTTTCGAGTGGTGACCGATCCCAATGCGGTTTTCAGTGTCAGCCCCGCGACAGAACGTTGCCGACCATCTGTGCAGACCGAAATGCCGGGTCTGTATTTGGCGGGAGACGCCGTCGCAACGGGGTGGCCGTCGACAATGGAAGGTGCGGCGATCAGCGGCCAGATGGCGGCAAAAGCCGTGCTCGGGGCTCTCGCTGCATCCAACCACGAAGCAGACCATATTCACGGTGAACCGCCGGGGCTGCCGAGAGGCCTTTTGGCCCGTTGGTTGATTCGATGATTTGCCGATGATTCCCGCCGAAATTGGCTGGTTTGCCACTTGGCTACCGTAACTACACAGATCCGCTTCTCTTTCGGAGTGAAACATTTTGGATCCGCTGATCCCCGCACACCTCATTGAGCGTCGACGGTGGCTGGTTGCCCCCGATGAAACCAATCACCCGCCGGGTGAGATGGTGTTGTATTGGATGCACAATGCACTGCGGGGTCACGAGAACCCAGCGTTGGATGTCGCGATCTCGATTGCGCACCACGCCGGCTTGCCGTTGCTGGTGTATCACGGTTTGTCGGAGAAGTATCCGTACGCGTCGGACCGTCACCATGCCTTCATTCTGCAAGGTGCTCGAGATGTCCAGCGTGAATTGGCGGAACGCGGAATCAGCTACGCGTTCCACTTGGAACGACAAGGCAATCGCGGCCCGCACTTGCGTGATCTCTGTCGCCGAGCGGCGGTTTTGGTCAGTGAAGAAATGCCCGTTGCCCCCATCACGTGTTGGACCGAACGGCTGCGAAGTTTGGTGACCACGCCAATCGTTCTAGTCGACACAAATTGCGTGGTGCCGTCGCAAACGGTGGAAACGGTACGGACGAAAGCGTTTGAGTTTCGACGCGCGATTCAACCCGCCTTGTCGGATCGATTGCAGAAGCCTTACACCGAACTGCCCTCAAATTTGAAGGCTGCTGAGTTCCGAGGTGAGCTGGGGTTTGAGCCGATTGATTTGCAAGACACCTGTTTGTCGCGACTCATTCGTCAGTGCAAGATCGATCATTCGGTCGGACCGGTTGCTGACACGCCCGGTGGAACGCGTGCAGGATATGATCGCTGGCAGCGGTATCGTGATTCGTCTTTGAAAGCGTACTCTCTGCGCCGAAACCATGCGGACGACCCACAAGGTGTCAGCCGCATGAGTGGGTACCTCCACTATGGGATGGTCAGCCCGTTTCGAATCGCCCGCGAAGCTGCCAGCCTAGGTGCGAGAAAGTTCGTGGATGAGTTGGTGGTTTGGCGAGAGATGGTTTTCCGATTTTGTCTGGAGCACTCGGACGAACTGGACACGATGTCCGCATTGCCACAATGGGCGCAGGATACCCTTGCGGATCACGCCGCTGATCCTCGTGGTGAGACGTTGGATTGGGAGGCTCTGGCGAGAGGTCGTTCGTCACACGATTTGTGGAATTTGGCTCAGCAGAGTCTGTTGCGACACGGCGAACTTCATAACAACTTGCGGATGACCTGGGGCAAAGCGTTCTTGTCGCTCACCTCATCGCCGTCTCATGCGTTGGCACAGTGCATTGATCTGAATCATCGCTACGCGATTGATGGACGCAGTCCGGTGAGTTACAGCGGAATCCTTTGGAGCTTTGGTCAATTTGATCGCCCGTTCGAACCAGAACAGCCCGTCTACGGCAGCGTGCGCCCACGGTTGGTCAATCGTCACGAAGCTCGTTTGGATGTTCAGCAGTTTGTAGAGTGGGTGCATCGTCCCATCGCGAAAAATTTGCCGCGGGTTGCGATCGTTGGTGCCGGTTTGGCTGGACTGATCGCTGCCCGAACTTTGTCGGACCACGGGTTAGACGTTCAGATATTTGAAAAATCACGTGGCGTCGGTGGCCGCATGGCGACTCGTCGGACTCCGAACGGATCGTCGTTTGATCATGGGGCACAGTACTTCACTGTTCGGGATGATCGGTTTGCCCGTTATGTGCGAAGTTGGATCCAAAGAGGTTTGGTCGAACCTTGGATGCAAACCGTTGTCGAGTTGCAGCCGGGAGGGAAGGTGGCGGAGGAGAAGACTCGAACGCCTCGCTACGTGGGTGTGCCGGGAATGAACGCCATCGGAAAACACCTCGCCGCAGACTTGCATGTCGAGTTGCAAACCAAGGTCCGTGCGATTGTTCCGGATCAAGGAGGCTGGCGCATTGAAGCGGATCGGATGGGCATGGATCAGGTGGATGCTTCAACCGACGCAACGAACAATCTCGATTCCGATGAGTGGGGGCGGTTTGATCTCGTCATTCTGAATTGCCCGCCATCGCAAGCCGTATCGTTTCTGGATGACAATTCAGAAATCGCACGTGTTGCTTCCGCTGTTGAGATGAAGCCGTGTTGGTCTGCCATGTTGCACTGCGAAGGGCTGAACGATTTGCCTTTCGCGGGAGCCTTTATCAATGAAGGACCACTTTCATGGATTGCTCGCAACGACGCCAAGCCGGGGCGTGCGGATGGTTCCAACGATGAAATTACAACGGAAGCAGCGAGTCGCTGGGTATTGCACGCATCCGCGGAATGGTCGCGTGAACACTTGGAGCGATCCTCTGAGTGGGTGTTGGAGCAGTTGACTCACGCTCTTGAAATGGCCACCGGCAAACGTGTTTCTCGAATCATCGAGTCGCAAGCCCATCGTTGGCGATTCGCCAATCCATCGGCGCCGCTGGAGCAAGAGTGCTTGTGGGACGCAGCGAGCGGAATCGGTGTGTGCGGTGATTGGTGTGGTGGACCGCGAGTGGAAGGTGCCTTCCTAAGTGGAATGGCGATGGCCGGTGAAATCTTGCGTCATGCGACCATCGACCGTGCGGCGCCGGTCGTTACTTTGGCAGAACGAGAGACTACGCCGAAGCGAACAGTCGACGCGGTGTAGCTTGTTGTGGCGCCGGTTGGCTTGGACGCTCCACGAAGCCAGATGCCACCGGTTCGCGTTCGATTTGGCGCATCGTTTGTTCGAACACTTCGCGAGCTTCGGAACTGCAACTCGCCACCAATTCGCGAACTTCGTCTGGATCCGTCACCTCGGTGATCGGCGTGACTCCGTTGGAAGTTTGGCTGAGCACCAACACGCGCCGGCCGCATTTCACGAGCAATAATTTTGTACGTGGGTCGAGCATTGTGTGCCCGAGTGGACTGAGAGTGCTCGCTGACAAGGGTTTGGAAGCAGCGGTGCCGCCACCAAAGCGTCGGCTCACCCAAACCAGCCCACAGAACAACGCCAAAACGATTGCGAGACTGGAGCCAACTGTGACGAGCGGGCCAATCGTTTTCGAGCGACTGGGTTCCCGGTCGGGATTGAACTCGAGACCATCCCTTTGTTGTTCTTCTGCCAATTGATACGCGGACGCGGTGGTTTCACCTTGCGATGGCGAATGTGTCGTCGCAGAAAGCGTTGGGAAGCCTCGACCGATCACTCGGGGTGAGTTGTCAGTTTCGACTTTTGGGATCGGAGTTGATGTCGCGAAAGGTTGGTCGGCGGCAACGCCAGAAAATGGCAGCACCATCAAGACGGCTAGGATCCAGAAGAGTCGTTGCGAAGCGACGACTCGCGTTGGATTTTGCAATGAACTTGCCATCATCACGCTCCCACCAATTCGGTCACTCGAACGCAGAAGTTGTCATTCATCACCAGAACTTCGCCGCGAGCGATAAGGCGGCCATTGACGTAGATGTCGACCGGGTCACCTGCCAACTTGTCGAGAGCGACAACGCTGCCCGATCGAAGGCGGAGGACTTCTTCGAGTTTCATCTCAGTTCGGCCAAGCTCGATACGAAGATCCATTTCCACTTCGCCGAGCAGATCGACGTCGTGTGATGCTTCATTGGCTGAACCGGGCGAAAGATCACCCAAGGCGAACGGACGTGGGACATCGCGTTGCGAGTTGTCTTTGTCGCCGGTGGCGGCTGCGAGCGATTGCGATGCTTCGTTGAGCAACGCCTCGATGTCGTCGGTGTTGAGCTGTTCGCTAGAGTCGGTTTGATTCTCGGTTTCGCTCACGACCGTCCACTCCGTGTTACTCCTCGATCAGCTGGAATTCCTGAAAACCGATTCCCAGCAGCAGATCTTCATCCAGAAGATGGTTACATGTCGTCAAAATTCTTCGCTGGAGCAAGCCCAATTGGTTGTCGGTGAGCTCCTGCAGCTCGCTATTTCGGATTTTCATCCGAATCGCGTGGCGAAGTCGGCCATTTTTGTCGTCGAACTCCTTCGTCATTTTTTCGACGTTTTTCTTCCGGATGATCCCGTAGAGCTTCAGTTCCACCCGAAAAGTTCGCTCGGTTTCGATGGGACTGAATGTCTCGCCAAACGCACCTAAATCGAACTCGACCTCTCGGTTTTCATCGGTCAATTCCTGTTCGGCTTGCTCGGCGCCCTCTTGGACGGACTGGATCAATTCGGCTTCCGCCAAAGCGCTAACTTGTTCCGCACTTGGGACGAGAAAGAAGAACATCCCGGTTTCTAGAACCACCACCATGCCAACGAACATCACGATCAAACCGGTATTGCTACGCGGTTTGTTCGGTGCTTCGTCGGTTGGTTGAGTTTCTTCAGTGGTGTTTTCGTCGGCCATCGGATCGGTCTAAGCCTGAGGTCGTCGGTCTTTCGAATCGGAATCGGAGGTGCCTTTGGGGTCCTCCACTGTTTCATCGAGCAAGAACACTTCGACACGCGAGTCGTTACCGAATTTGGTGATCGTCGCGTTTCGAGTGATTGGTTCGGTTGCTTCGGCGGAAGACACCCGGAAACGCTCGGCGGAGATGCCTTGCTGTGAAACTAGATAGCGTTTCACGGCGGCAGCTCGACGAATCGCGAGTAGCATGGCTTCGTCCGTGCCCGCCGTACGGGCTGCAAACTCAGCCGAAACGTGACCACGAACTTCGATGCGTTGTGGTTTGCCTCGCAGTTGTTTCGCGGTTTCTTCCAGGATGCGTTGGTTATTGGGTGTCAGCAGATCGCTCCCCACTTCGAAAAACACCACGCTGCCGACCGCGGTCATGTGACCGGGACGAACGATGCGCACATGTTGTTCCTCACCCACGGGAGCCTTTTCAGGCACACCACCTTTGGCCGTGTCCTTTTTCTTGGCTCGACCGGTGGTGGAGAGCACTGAAAACTCCATGGAACGCGGTTTCGCGTCTCCGGGAGCCAACGATTCCAGTGTGCGTTTGTAACCAAACTGTTGCTGCATCGAGTCCACGAGGGCTTGGTACGTTTCTTCTTCTTTGATCTCGCTGAGCGAGACCAACATGATGAAGAACGTCAGCAGCAGGCTCATCATGTCGCCGAATGTGACAACCCACTCGGGGATGCCCATTTCTTCTGGTTCTTCATCCATTACTGCAGCTCTCGTTGTTTCGCGGGCAGATACGTTTGCAGTTTCTGGTCAATCGCCCGTGGGCTTTCCCCAGACTGAATCGCCATCACGCCGCGAATAGCAATTTCCATGCTCAGTTGTTCGTTGCGGCTCATCAGTCCAAGCTTCTCTGCAAAGGGACTGAAGAACACATTGGCCACAATGGCCCCGTACAGCGTGGTGATCAGTGCCACGGCCATCCCGGCACCAATCCCGGATGGATCGGACATGTCTTGAAGCATCATGATCAGACCCATCAGGGTCCCGATCATTCCGTAGGCCGGTGCAAATCGTCCCAATTGGTCCATGATGGATTTGCCTTCGCGGTGACGCATCACCATGCCGGCGACTTCCGTGCGAAGGACCTCTTCCACGATTTCGGGGGCGGTGCCGTCGACCGCCATTTGCAAGCCGGTCTTCACCAGAGCATTGTCGATCTCGCTGATCTTGGATTCCAACGCTAGTAGGCCATCGCGACGTGCTACCTCGGCCAGTTCGACGATGGATTTGATCAGTGCTAAGCGGTTCTCGCCTTTGTTCAGCAGAACCTTCAATGCAATGACGGGGCTCTTCAGGATCGAGCCCATCGGGAAGCAGATCAATGCGGCCGCGAATGCGCCCCCGACCACCACCAGTCCCGACGGAATGTCGATGAAGGCGGAGAACGGAGCGCTACCAAGCAGAATGGATACGAGGATCAGGCCGATCGCGAAAATCAAACCGAGAAGGCTGGCAATGTCCATGGAAGTGCTGTCTTGGAACTAGTTGGCGGTTGGCGAATGGGAGGCGGTGGTTTGCAAATCGATCGCTGGTGGCACCGCAGGCAACATGTGTTTGCGCTGCTGATACTCAATCGATCGATCCACCACGTCGTCCATGGATTCCTTGACTGCCAAACGTTCCCCATTGGTCAGCGTGACAAACGTGTCGCCACGTCGTTCGACGTAACGAATCAATTCGGCGTTGAGGACGAATGGTTCTCCGTCGAGCCGAGTGAGCTTGATCATGTTGGACACACCCCGTGTTTGACAGGATCACCGCAATGAAAGGAAAGGTGATCTGCTGAAAGGTAGGTCACAGTGAGCGACAGGCGATGTTCACGCGGTGATTCTTGGGGTGTTTTGGCAACATGCCTGCACAAACCGGATAATCGGCACTCCCGTTCGCGATGAGGTACTGGCGAGATGGGGCAAGGCCCTTCGCATAGGCGATGTTTCCGTCATCTCCGAAGAGTCAGACGCTTGGAACAACCGCCGATTGGGATCGTTGCCATCCCGAGCGAGAGAGTTTAGAGAGTTTGTTGTGTGTGAACGTTGCGGTCCAATGAAGAGGCTTGCTTCCAAGCAGGCAAAAAGAAAGCCGCGAAAGCCGATGGCTTTCGCGGCTGAAGTTGTTGGTTGCATCGCTAGGGATGCATGAAATGCTTGCGTTCAGACGTTTGCTGCGGCAGGCATGGGCGCAATCTGGTAGGCACGGTTTGCAAAGAGGAACTCAATGATGTTTCCTTCGTGAGGTTGCAACCAATTCAGTCGGTTCGTTGGCAAGGGGCCGATGTTCAACCGATCGATGTCGACGCAACGCGAAGCATCTTGGATGAACTTCTCGTCAGAAGTGATGACGGTTCCGACGAGTGTTGTGCCGATACGTGAGAGCATTTGTTCTTGTGGGCATTCCACCACGCTCACGAATGGGAACATGTACTCTTTCGAAGCCACGCCACGATCGGGCGAGTCCGCGTGAACGACCATCGGACGCAGATAGGCACAATGCTCACGTTCGATCAGCTTTTCACCGTACTCAGCGGTCATGTCGGTCACGCCGCTTTCCGCTAGGTCTTGTTGCACCATGGCGTGCGTGCCCGTTGCCATGGCGGGTACGGTGAATGCGGCCAGTTGTGCATCCGGATCGCTTGGTGGGCGAACATCGACTGGGCCAATTCGCTCGGCGATGGCGGCTGCGATTTCTTTTGTGTGGCGGCTGGCCCAAATCCCTGAGCAATTGATGCAGCTGCGGCCTGAGTTGCTCAACACGCTTTCCACCATCACGTCCAAGAACATTTCCCAGTCATCGACGATGTCATCGCCCAACAGGATCTTGGAGAACCCAGGTCCGTGCGGTTGAACCTTCGGATTTCCGGCATGTTGCGCGACGGTTTGTGCACTTCCGAAGATCATGCTGCGAGCTGTTTTCGCCATGATGGCTCCCCCGGCATCGTGCCCGCCGGGATACAGTCCGAACGCAGCCGATGGTACGCCCGCTTCGATGAAAGCGGACACCATGCGGTAGGGCGTCCATGGTTCCTGCGAACCGGGCTTCAGGGCCAAACCAATCTGCATCGGAATCGCGGGCAGCCACAATGTGTGCACACCTGGCGAATTGTTCGGCAGAATTGCACCGAGGATGGGTGTCTGAGCTTGGTAGCTGACGGTGACCCCGCGACCCTCTTCGCCGTACCCATTGGAGAGAATGGACAGGTCCAATCCGCGTGTCAGGCAATCAAGGATCTGTTCCATGTTGCTAAGCACGAAACTATTCTTGGTCATGTTGGACCGGCACATGTGTTCGGGAAGTCCCGTGCTGGCCGATTGCTGATGAATGAAGTCATCAACGGTTTGTTGGGAATCGCCAACGGGGAGCGTTTCCTTTTCAAACAACTCTGCCGCTTTGCGACACATCTGCAATAGTTCGTTGGTAGGAACTTCTAGCAAGGCTTCGCGGGCTTTGTGAGCCACACGCATATCTCGGCCAACGATGCCGCCGCCAACGGTGCCAATGCGGGCAATGGGTTCGCCGGTATCGAAGTGAACGACATCATTGAAATCAAGGGAGTCGTATTGCTTTCCCCAACGAAGTGGATTCAGTGTGATCATGGAAATTGTATGTTCTTGGAAGTTTGAGCCTGTGTGATGGAGCGGACGCGTTTGGCGATCAGTAGACGCCAACCGTGGTGGCGCTGGCCAGTTCGTGGAACGGTCGCACGCCGCTGACTCCATCCCAGGGATAGGTCTCAAACGGTTGTTCGCGTTCGCCTTCGTCTCTTTCCATAAATCCCGGAACGAAGAATTCATCCGTCAGGGTGTAGAGTTTCACCCGCCCTGTTTCCCCGTAGCCAACTTTGACGTTGTAGTCGTCGAACTGGACGACCTCGGTGACGGCTCGTGGTTGCGGTGCGTAATAACTGATTTTGTAACCGTCCGCAGCGGAGATTGGTTTGCTGCAGGCGAGGCCCATGAGCGTGTTGCCGTAGGTCGGCGTCATGAAGACTCCCCCTTCTTCTGGCGGCCCGCCGAGCAGTTCCTCAACCGCGAAACGCGTCCACTGTGGAGTGAACTCGGTTCCGCCGGAGAAGATTCCTTTGATACCGACTTCGGCCAGCGAAGTTCCTTTTTCCTCCAAGGCATCGCCGAGGGATTCCAAAAGCTTCGGCGTCGCGAACATGCACTGCACATCGTGTCCCGCCGTCAGGATGGTCACTGCCTGATCGATGCAGTGTTTCTTGTATTCTTCGAGGTGATCCATCCAGCCTTTCTTGATCAACTTGACCACCCAGCGTGGATCCAGATCGATGCAGAAGCAAATGCCACCGCGATGTTGGGCGAGATGTTCCACGGCCAATCGCAGGCGACGTGGACCGCTGGGGCCCAGCATCAACCAGTTCGCACCTTTGGGGAAATACTCATCCGGCAGCGTGTCGCTGAACAGTTCGTAGTCTTTCCAGTGATCCTCGATCACCATACGGCTCTTCGGGATTCCGGTTGTCCCACCCGTTTCAAAGACATAAACGGGCTTCTCGGCATGACCCTTGGGGACCCATCGTCGAATTGGACCGCCACGCAACCATTCATCCTCGAAGAGTGGAAACTTTTTGAGGTCATCGAAGGATTGAACATCTTTCAACGGGTCGAAGTTCAGTTCGGCCTTCTTCTCCAGCCAAAATGGTGACCCCGTGTCTTCACTGAAATGCCAATGGACGGTTTTCAAGGTGTGTTCATTGAGTTGATCGAGTGCTTGATCCGCGGCAGCTTGGACTTGGGGATCGATCGGGGCAGGAGTATCTCCAACAAGACTCATGGTGGCCTCAGGTGGGAACGTGGCGAGAGGAGGGAAGGGAGGTGATGGAACACCAGCCATTATGCCAGAAAGGAAAGCGGACGACGATCGGCGCATAAAAAAAGGCCGCGGGATGAGACGGTCCCGCGACCTTCTAAAAGTCAATTTGTTATTTCAGCTCAGGGGATAGCTGGGCTAGCAGGTTGAGGTGGGAAGACGTTGTTGTTGTCATCGTCATCCAACGCTGCTGCAACGATGCCGAGACCAGCCAGCGAGGCGATTCCGCCCAATCCGCCGCCGAAGCCTCCACCACCGTAGCCGCCGCCTCCGCCAGCGAATCCGCCGCCGTAACCACCACCGGCGAATCCACCGCCACCGATTGGGTTACCGAATGCATCGACAGGATTGCCGAAGGCGTCGACCGCACCGCCGAAGCCATCTGCAACCAAACCGTCCTCAACGATCATGCCGTCTTCGACAATGCCTTCTTCGACGACGACTGACTCTTGGATGATGACTTCATTGCAGGCTTCGATGGCCATTGGCAATGGAGCGACCTGCATGGCGAACTGCGTGCAACAGCAGCAGCAATCGTTGCTTCCGAATCCAACAAACGTTTCGCCTTTGTTATTCACCATCGCGGTGTCGGCATTCGCGGTTGCTTCGTCGACCAGTTCGAAACCAGCCATGCCCAATCCGGACAGGCCAATTGCCAAGATCGAGTATTCGCCAGCATCCACATTTGCGAACTCGAATGAGCCATCGCGGTTGCTGACAACACGGTCAATGGTTTCGCCGTCGTGGATCAAGAAAATGTTCAACAGACCGGCGTCGGTCAATTTTTGACCTTCCGCACCAGCCATGTGGATGCGGCCTTTCATGCCACCGTTGTTTTGAGCGACGCGGAAGAGGTTCTCGCCCACGACTTGGCTCGAGATGCTCTTCAAGTCGGCTTTCGCGATCGAAGTCAGGCTGTCTTTGCCAGCAGGTGGCAAGTAACGAATGATCGAAGTCTTGATGATCGAGTAGTCGATTCCCGCTGCCGCAATCTCTGCGGTCTTCGGGAAGACTTCGGAAGAGGCCATTTCGTCGCTGACGACGTGCATGGCACAGCAAGCGAAGATGCCGTCGGCACGAGCGGACAATGCATAGACACCAGGAGCGACGTCGGCGAACGTGAATTCACCTGATTCATTCGTTTGAGTGCGGATCGTCTTACCAGACGCATCGGTCATCACGACAGTTGCTTCCGCGATCGTTTCCGACGAACCATCTGCCGAAGGCAGAATCAAGCGACCCGAAAGTTCACCTTCCACGGCTGGGTTGACCCACTGGGGAACGGTGAGGTGGTCGTTGAGTTTGACGTTCGAATCTTGAGCAACGGCGACGGTCATCGTCATTGCGAGCATGCCGAAAAAGGCAGCAAAGCGTTTCATGGTGTGTCTCTGGTAAGGGTGTCTCAATTGCCTAATAAGCTGACGACGCACGTCTGAACGTGCTCGCGGAAATGGAATTCCAGCCAGTCGAACAACAGTTTTGTTGGGGTCCACCCGAAAGTCACGGCAAAATCGCCGAAAAAGTGAAATTCGTGGCAGATTAGGTAAGTTGTGAGTCCGAAGTGTAGGCAGGATGAGGGGAAGGGACAAGGTTCTTTGTGTGAATGATGAATGAAGTGCCCGCACCAAACCCTTACAGCGTTTCAGCGTCGATTTCGCCGGAAATCCAGGTCCGTTCTGATTGTGCCCATCTACGACGCGGAACGTTTCTGTTTCGTCAGATTGAATTTGAAGCTCCCTTTCGGGCGACGCTCACCTACGACGGATGGTGGTTCCGTCAGAAGGTCGCCCTGCAACCAAGTGACGACGGCCTCGCTCCTCTGCAAGTGTGGTTTCGAGTGAGCTGGGTTCGGATCCATTCAGCCTTCGAATTCGATCTGCCCGAAGAATTCCCGCTCGACCCCGACTGGGACACTTTCGCGAATCCGGTCACGAGGGTTCGGGGCGAGATCACCTTCGCGAAGACTCTAGCGATCCGTCAGTTTCGGATCTGGTTGGGCGAGACGGTGATCTACGACGAAATTCGTTGAAAAAAGGAAACGCACGCGAATTTTTAGACGGTTACCGCTGCACAAACCTCACAACGATTTCGTGCGAGTTGCCGAACTTCCAATCGCTTGACACCCCACGAGCGAATGAAGTCACACCACCGATTGAGGTTCTCGGCGTTGTCGTACTGGCCGAGCTTCATTGTGATCAGCAAGCCTCGAAAATCGGTTTCGCGGCTGTCGATCATATTACGGACCGTGCTCAGCGTGGCGTCGGGTTTGACGGTTGAATCCACCAGCAGCCATTTGGCCCCGCGAAAAACACGTCGGGGTAGGTCCCCGGCCCGCGCTGGGTAATGAATGAATCGCGGGTGGTTGTTGATTCGCGGGTCCATCTCGGCGGGGTCGACACCGATCACGTCCATTCCCATTTCGAGCAGTCGTCCGCAAGCTCCACCGGGAGCGCTGCCAACTTCCACGGCCAAATCGCCCGGCCGCATGTCAAATCCGCTCCATGCGATGGACTCGGCGGCTTTGAAGTAGGCTCGGGAGATCGGTTCGTAGGCGGGCTGCACCGGTTGCACGCCACCCGGCCATCGCGTTGGTAAAGTGGTGGCTTCGTGCATCCCAAAGAACCACTGTGACGGATCCACCAACACAACGTCCAACACCCGTTCACCGCTTTCCGCGATTTGGTTGGGTTCGGTGCACTTCAATATCGGAGTGCCGCCAGTCGCCACGTGCAGATCGTTGAGGCCTTGGAAAATTTCATCGGCGACGGCTGCGGAGACTTCGTCGATGCCGGGTTCAAAATCAAATTTCCCGATCGCGGTTCGGTCGCGAGGCCAAACATGCAGTTGGTCAAAGGCTACCGTTTCATTCGCGATTGCTGCTTTCAATTTTTCGATCAATTGGGACGAGTGGTCTCCTTTGGCTGACCCCAGCGATTTGGCGGTCGTGCGGATGAACACCCCGGTGGGAGACTGTCGTGGTTGATCATGTTTCGCGGTCACAAATCCCGGACGAGAAAAGGCGAGGCGCCAACCTTCGCGAGCGATTTGTTCTTTGACTAAGCCTTCCGCACCGTGCGCGCAGCACATCATTGCGAAGGAACTCTTGGAGAGAGAACTCTTAGATGCAGTGTCGTGGTTCAAGTCGCGTCCGATGATGTGATGGCAGAGGAAGGATTCGTCTTGGAGTTGGTTTGCGACAGATAATGATTTTCCAAGTGAGCCAGCACCAACGCGAGGTCGGCGGGAGTGATGCCGCTGATCCGTTTGGCTTGGCCCAAGTTGATCGGACGCACTCGGTTGAGTTTCTCTTTCGCTTCCGTGCGCAGCGGCCCGATACGGTCATAGTCGAAGGAGACCGGGATCGACTTTTCCGCGTGTCGCGATTGCTTGTGGACTTCGGCTTGCTGTCGATCGATGTAGCCCGCGTACTTGATATCGATCATGCACTGCTCGGCGGCTTCTTTTCCGATCTCACCGAGTTCTGGTACCTGCTCCCGCAAGGATTCCCAGGTCACTTCCGGGCGACGCAAATAAACGTCACCGCGAACAACGGGACCGGTAGGCGGTTGGATCTTGGCCGCCTTCAAGAGTTCGTTGCCGCGTTCGATGTCTCGTCGTTTGTTCTGGAACCGCTCGCGACGTGCGGCATCAATCAAACCCAATTCGTCCGCTTGTTGCGTCAAGCGGCGATCAGCGTTGTCTTGTCGCAGCAGCAGGCGATATTCGGCGCGGCTGGTGAACATGCGATAAGGCTCGTCGGTGCCACTGGTGACCAGGTCATCGACCAGCACGCCAACATAGGCATCTTGTCGGGAGGGCACCCAAGGTGTTTGGGCTGCGACCAATCGAGCGGCATTCAATCCGGCCAACAACCCTTGCCCGGCGGCTTCTTCATAGCCGGTTGTTCCATTGATTTGGCCGGCAAAGAACAGTCCGCTCACGGCTTTGGATTCCAAGTGCGGCCAAAGCTGCGTCGGCGGGCTGAAGTCGTATTCCACCGCGTAGCCATAACGCATGATGGTGGCTTTTTCCAAACCGGGAATGCACCGAAACATCGCGTCTTGCACGTCGCGTGGCAGGCTGGTTGAGATGCCGTTGACATAGACTTCGCAGTTCTGGCGTCCCTCGGGTTCCAGGAACAACTGATGACTCGATTTGTCCGCGAATCGAACGACTTTGTCTTCGATGGATGGGCAATAACGCGGGCCTCGCGAATCGATTTGTCCGCTATACATCGGAGCACGATCCAAGTTGGCTCGGATCAGGTCATGCACTTGCTCGTTGGTGTGAGCGATGTGGCAAGCCATCTGTGGCGAGGTGATCGCGTCATTGAGATAGCTGAAGGGTTGCGGGTCCTCGTCACCGGGTTGTTCTTCTAAACCGGCGTAGTCGATTGTTCGTGCGTTGAGCCGGGGGGGCGTTCCGGTTTTGAAACGATCCAAGGTGAAGCCCAGGCGATGCAGCGCACCGCTGAGTCCCGCCGTCGTGCCTTCACCCGCTCGGCCGCCGGCACTTTGTGATTTGCCGGTGTGCATGATGGCTTGCAAAAACGTTCCCGTCGTCAGGATCACGGTTCTGGCATAGTACGCCGCGTCGCCACGAACTTGGACGCCGATAACGCGCTGGGTTGCCAGCCGATCGCTTCCCTCCGCGATGGGTTCGGTAATGAGGTCTTCCACGACCTCTTGCCGCAGATCCAAGTTGTCCTGGTTTTCGATGCGGAACTTGATGAAGTTCTGATAGGCCTTCTTGTCGGCTTGAGCACGCGGGCTGTGCATCGCAGGCCCTTTGCGGCGGTTCAACATCCGAAACTGAATTCCGGTGGCGTCGATGGCTTCTCCCATCAACCCGCCCAACGCGTCGACTTCACGGACGATTTGTCCTTTCGCGACACCGCCGATGGCCGGATTGCATGACATCTGACCGACCGTGTCCAGGTTGGTGGTCAGCAACACCGTTTTGGCTCCGACACGCGCCGCAGCGGCGGCGGCTTCGGTTCCCGCGTGACCGGCTCCGATCACAACGACGTCGTAGTCGTAACGATTTTGAGGTTTGTTCGCGGTCAATGGTTGAAGTCCACAGTCGGGAAACGCCGATGTTCGAAACACGGATTGTCTGATGCGCGGTGACGCGTCGATTCACGCCAAACCCCAGATTTTGACCAAACCATGCGATTTGACCAGCACCAAAGTCGAAGGAACCGTCGCTCAACCGCGTTTCGGCGAGTTTTGTTGGCGATGGCGATCACGACTGGATTGGCCGAAGGTTCCGGTATCGCCGGAGGGGTATTGGTCGACACGCCACACCTGCACGCGCAAGACGTCGCGAATGTGGTGATGAATTCGGATTCGTTTCAGATCCCATTCAACATCGCCAACACCGGGACCGCACCGGTCGAAGTCCAACTGTATGTGGCTGTGCCGGCAGAGGCGACCGATGCTCAATCGCCCGCTGCAAACGGGCCGGGCGAGGTCGTTCCGGGACAGAGTCCTTTTGCGAACTCCAATCCCTACGCCACCGCGGGCACTCGAACGACTTCGAATCCTGGGGCATCCGCTCAGCGGAAACCGGGGCAATGGAAGCTGTTGGATCGCCAGCCACCGGACGCTCGCCAATTTCACATTCGCGAAATGGGCGAAGGCACGTTTTGGTTCGCGACCCGAACGTTGGATGCCCAAGGACGTCCGTTCCCGCCCGGGCCCATCGTTCCAGAATTGAAAGTCGTCGTTGATACAAAAGGACCGGAAATCGATCTGGATGCCGACGCGGACGCGGATGGTCGAGTTGTGGCCCAGTTCTCGATTCGCGACGTCACGGAAACGCGTCAGGTGACGGTTCACTACGTGACAGATACGACTCGGCGATGGCAGGTCGCGACGCTCGAGCGAGACGGAAACACTGCGCGATTGCAACTGCATCCGCAAGACGACTGGAAGCAACTCTCACTGCGAATTCGTGCGGTCGATGAGGCCGGCAACGAAAGCATCGTCAGCGAGTTGCTGCAAAAGCCTCGCGTTGCGGTGAAACCCACAACACGATTTGCTTCGGGGCCCAATGAGTACGGCGGGCCGTCGTTGGGTTCGGGGATCTTCGGTGCCTTTGGCGATGCGCCTTCGCTACCACCGGCGGGTGGTCCTGCACTTGGATCGCCGGATGGGCCGGAGATGTTGCCGTTGCCATCGGGAGCTTTGTCGTCACCGACGGATAGCAGTAACGCGGCGGAGGTTGATCCGCTGGATTTGGATTCCCCCTCACAAAGTTTGCCAGCACCGGCGAGACCACAGACTCCCGCGGAAGCCATGCGACCTTTGGATGCGGGACCTTCTCAGCAACTGCCATCGGTTGAGAATTCGCCGGTGGAAAATGTTCCCGCCGGAATTCCTTCGGTTTCGACTCCCACGCAGGCGAATTCGGTCCCGAACTTGCCTCCGCAAACTCAGGCCAATCGCCCACCGGTTCAATCAACTCCGGGGTCCACCACAGCAGAACCTGAAACTCCCTTCCACGTCGGCCCTGCGAGTCCCGAGTCCGTGCCCGCGCCACGTGGTGAGAACCTGAATGGCCCATCGGAATTGAATGCTCCCGAAGCAAACGGTCCTGTGGATCGCATTCAACACGCGAAACCGAAGCAAGTCACGAACAGGCCGTCATTGGATTTGGGGGGCGAGACGTCTTCCGGTGCTCCTTCGCCGTGGTCTCCTATTCCGGCTGATCGCAACCAACGCTCGGCGACCACTGCTGGGCCAGGTGCCTCATCCGAAAAAGCTCCCACCCAATTGCAGTACGAATCGCAACGGATTCCAGCGGTGACCATGCAGCGTCAATCATTGGATCCGCGAGAAGCTCTGGACTTGAAGCGTTTGGCGGAACGTTCCGTGATCCGCCACAGCGACAGCAATCGTTTCAGTTTGGACTTTGAAATCGAAGCGATCGGTGGACGCGGGGTCGAGGCCATCGAACTTTACGGCACCACGGACGGCGGTATCACTTGGAAACGTTGGGGCATGGATCCCGACAAAGCCAGCCCCTTTGACATTGAAACCAACGGGGAAGGAATCTTCGGTTTCCGGATCGTGGTCGTGGCCGCGAATGGATTGGCCAGCCCGCGTCCGATCAGTGGTGAGGCTCCTGATATCGTGGTGGTCGTTGATCAGACCAAGCCGGAAGTCAGCATCAACGGCGCTCGTTATGGCGAAGCCGATCGGGCGGGGTCTTTGGTGATCACCTATCGCTGCGACGACCAATATTTGATGTCGCGTCCGATCTCACTTTCCTTTAGTGATACACCTGACGGACCTTGGACCACCATCGCCGCTGGTCTGCGGAATCTCGGAGATTACGTGTGGCCGGCCGACCCTCAGCTACCTCGTCAAATTTATCTGCGGATTGATGCGACGGACCAAGCTGGCAACGTCGGCAGCTACGTGCTGGATCAACCACTCGATACGCGTGGGCTCGCACCACGAGCACGAATCCGAGCGTTTCGCTCCATTTCCAGCCGCTGATCGCTTTTTTGAGGCCGACGTCACGCTTCCATTTGCATGACGTTGGCTCAACGGATTGAGCTCAGGCGAATGGGTCGGGGTTCCAACGTCACGATTCAAACCGCTAATGAACGAAACTGATCATGTCGCTTGAGTCTCCTTCTTCCATGCGCGTTCTGCTCAGCCAATCGGGCGATTTGTCGGATTGCATTTTGACGCTGCCCATGGCGTGCTCCCTTCGCGATCATTTTCCGGACGCCACCATTGCAATGGCTGTCTCGGTCGAAGGGGCGGACTTTCTGAATAGCCATGCTGCGATCGATGAAGTGATTCAGTTGCCAACGCGATGGAACCGATCCCCGCGTGGAATTCGTTCCGTGAAACAGCAACTGACGGCGAGCAGCTTCGACGTGGCCATCGATTGTCACGATACCTTTGTGTCCGCGTTGGCATGCCAGTTGTCAGGCGCCGAGCGACGAATCGGATGGGATACCGGCCCGACCTTCGCGCCGCGACGAGGTTTGTTGAATGAATTGGTGACTCCGGTGTTTCACCACGTCGTCGATCAACGTTTGGAGTTGTTGACGCCTCTGTCGATCGATCGGCCGCGTGCCCGATTTGATTGGCCGGTCAGCAGTGAAGACCATCGTTGGGCAATGCGTTACCGGCACCAGTGGGCCGGTCGAGATTTGGTGTTGATGGACACCGGTCGCGTGTCGACTTCCGTTGGATGGATGTTTGACCGTTACGCAGCAACGGCCAGGTACATCGCGGACCGCTACGGGATGCACACGATCGTGACTTGGCGTTCATTCGAAGAACGACTGAAGGCGGAGCAGGTGGTTTCGTGTGCCGCCGGAACCGCGACGCTGGCTCCGGATTTGACCCTCGATTTGACCGCCGCGCTCTGTCCATTGGTTCACGCGGTCATCGCGGAAGACACGCCCGTTTTGCACGCTGCGGTAGCCGCGGGAGCGAACGTCGTTGGTCTGTACGGTGAACCGGAAGGCCCCCTGTCGCCCTCCGCTCGTGGCCCTTATCAAATGGAAGCTTTCGCGATGCAACCGGCCGCACAAACCGCTTTTGGCCGAGGCGGATTGAATCGTCGCGAAGCCATTCAACGCATTGGCGTCGAACACGTTTGCCAATGGTTGGACAAAATTCAGGCTGCGGACGTCGCGCGAGCCGCTTAACTCATCCAAGGCCCTGCACCCGATATGACTGACCGCGTTGGCATCGTTCCGTTCGGGGGCACGTCAAGGAAGCAATTGCCAACTAGTTTCGCGGGTTATCTTGAAAATCGAAACGCTTTCAGCGTCGACGGACCGTGCGAAGAAAACATCGCGGAGTTTTGAGGGCGGTCGATGAGGCATGGACCGAGCGGATCTTCAGTGGCGATCACAGGCCCGATTGATCCAATCCAAAGTCGTTCGTCCCGTGATGCAAAACCGATGTGGCTATTGCTAGCAATCAGAATCGGTAGTCGAAGACGTCTCCGCAGCCTTGCCTGAAGTTAGCGTGTTGGTGAGTTGGCCCTGCGGGCAGGTGGGTGTGGCGTGGCGAATCGATCTTGTCCTGCCAGATGCGCACTGAGTAGTGTCGAAGTTTGCACCACAACGTTTCTAGTCCGCACACACTGCGATCACATGGATCATTCAGTCTCGCGTCGGAAGGTGGAAAACCTGGTCAGCGCCGGTTCACATCAAGCACGCAAACTAGCCCGCCGTTTCAGCCTGAAAAGATTGGTGCGAAATGTCTGGCCTTCGAAACGCAGAAAAGGAGTCCGACGGTTTGTCGATCCTTCGATTGGTCGTGAGGGTTTGTTCAGGACGCTGAATGATCGTAATGTCAATTATGTTGTTTTGCGGTGGTTTGAGAATGTACCCGAATGGCCTGAGGGTGAAGACATCGATTTGCTGATTGATGTCGACGACCTGCACCTGGTGGATGATCTGTTCGTCACGAACAGTCGAGAAATTCCATGCGACGTTTACGGTACCGGACCGGCGAAAAACGCATGCTGGAAAGGCCTGTCGTACTACCCTCCGTATCTCGCTGAGCAGATCGTCCAATCTCGAACATTGTATCGGGACCTCTGCTACATCCCTGATGAAGACCATTACTTCCTGTCATTGGCGTATCACGCTCTTTACCACAAAGGAAGTGCTTCTGGGTTGCCGTGGGACGATAGCGACGCAGCAACAAAGTCGAGCAAGCAGCAAAGCGATCACGACTATGCTGACCGATTGAAGGCTGCCGCGCCTGCCAAATTCATCGACACTCCGATGACGATGAAGGGGTTGGAGTGTCTGCTGACGAGTCAGTCTTGGAATCCCCCCGTTGACACTTTGCGACGGTACGCATCGCTGCGACCAGAACTTGCCCAATTTCTTCCGCCCCCCATCGAGAACAAAGATGGTGAGCTGATTGTCGTGCTGTTCCGGCAATCCGCAGTGGACAATCATATCTTGGAAGAAGCGATTTCGCTGTTCCGTCAAAAGCACCGTTTGGAAGTGGTCGGTCAACACGAGCTGTCGACTGAATCAGCGAAGCTTGCTTCCAAACACATTCGGGGAGGAAACTGGGATGAAGGTCCGTTTCCTCAGTCTGGAGGATTGCCCGCTGTTGCTCTGGCTTTGTTTGACTATCACCCAGTCGAACCGACACCAGCGGAAAAGGAACAGTATCCCTACATACAGAATCGTCGAGTTCTTTTCAAAAAAGAGATCAGGCGTCTGCTGAACAAGCGTCTGCCAAAATCACAGTGGAACAACTGTGTGCATTCCAGTGACGACGAGCTTGAAGGGTTGGAATACCTCGAGATCATCGACCCCTCCTTCCATGCGGAAGTACAAACGCAGCTCAGTTACTTGCGGCGTCATTACAAGACTCCTGAGCCAGTCATTCGCTCACTTCGCAAGCCGGCCAACCGCTCAAAAACGGAGCTGGTCGAATGGAATGGAAAAGAAGCTGTTCGGAAAACGTTTCGGCCAAGCTTCAAGCGGTTCTGTGATCGCGAAATATTTATCTATCAGACCTTGGGGCCGAAACTGGAGACCGTGCCAGAACTGCTGGACTTCGACGAATACAGCTTTGTGCTCCCAAAGTACGAAAACTGCTTGGCCGGTTTGTCTCTTCGCAAACAAGGCAAGCTTCTGAAACCCTACGCGAATCAGGTGATCGAATTGCTTCGCGCCACATTCGCGTTGGAACGTGCCATCATTGATTTTCATCCGGGCAATTTGATCCTGACGCCGGGAGGTGATCTCTATTTCGTCGACTTTGAGTTTGCTCAACCAATTCCGGATTGGCCAAGTTCGTTCATGCAGTCACCGGATCTCGTCGGGCTTCCACCGGGCTTCTCGGGCGATCGTCCCAGCAATTTGCCTGAAAACGGCTATTCCTACGACGACTTCTGGAAGCCAATCTTTCAGTGCAGCCTCGAGGAACTCATCCGGCAATGTGACGTCGATCCCACGTCTGCTGCGGAGCAAAGTTTGTCAATCTCTGATCTGCCACCAGGTGAGAACTCGGATTCCCGTCTTCGGCAAGCAGGATGACCACAGTCGCTGGGGCCTCGCGAATACCTTGATGCTCGGGCGAAATGAACGCTCGCTGTTGTTTGCGAGCGAAAGACTTTTGACGAGTGTGAATACGGTGTCGCCTCGAAATTCGAAGTGGTACCGCTCAAGACGAACTGAACGCTTCACACTTCTGTTGGCGACGCTCTCGGAGTCGCCACGAGTAGAATTCAAACCATATTTTTACTTGATGAAGAATGGTTGAACTGGGGTAGCTTCTGTTGCCGGAAAAGTGAGTCCGGATCTAGGATCCGCGTCACACGAAATCCCCCCGTTTCAAGCGGTTCGAAATGAATAATAAGTACGCTGTTGGCACTTCGTTGGAGCCAACTGTCGCCACGCTACAAGCCAGTGTGAGTTCAGGGAAATCTCGGTCACGAAAGTCCGAACGTTTTGACGCGACGACTCACTCAACTTCATCCACAGTCCTTCCCTACTCTGAAACAGAGTCACTGTGGAAACGATGCAGGCGATTGCCCTGGACAATGCTCCATCAGCTCACAGGGGGCAAGATCGCACAGGCATGTCTGGCTCGCACCGCCATCGTTTCTCAGCGGATGATGGGAATCGGAGCGGGGGCGGGAGTAATGAATAGCGGAGAGGCCAACTTATTCAAAATGTTACGACGCCGAGCAAGTGGATCTCTCGTCGTCTTTGACGTCGGAGCCAACCATGGGCAATTCTTGAGTTTGGCACGCAAGTCACTCGAAGGGGCAGACTATCAAATTCATTGTTTCGAACCCTCCAAAGAAGCTTTTCGGTCTCTCCTGAGCCGTGGACCTGAATCACGGGTCATACTCAACAATTTCGCGGTGGGAAACAGTGAAGGAACTCGCGTGCTGTACTACGATCGATCTGGTTCGGGGATGGCGTCGCTGACTAAACGAGAGCTTGCCCATCGAGGGATCCAATTTGACCAGTCAGAAGACGTCTCGGTCGCCACGCTTGACAGCTATTGCGAAACACGCGAAATCCACAACATTGATTTGCTCAAACTCGACATTGAAGGCCATGAGCTGGAAGCTTTGAGAGGAGCCGAGAGAACATTTGACAGAAACGCCGTCGGCATGGTGATGTTTGAGATGGGCGGCTGCAATGTCGATACACGCACGTTTTTTCGAGACTTCTGGCGGTTCTTCACCGATCGCAAAATGACCCTGCATCGAATCACTCCCTCGGGGCGTTTACTGGAAATTCGTCGTTACAAAGAAACTCACGAGCAATTCCGAACCACAAATTTTGTCGCTATCCGGCAGGATGATCAGCAATCGGAAATGGAAAGCTGCTGAGGCTTTGTTCCCATAGGCGAACTGGGAGAAATTCTAGGTTCTCCAGGTTTTGGATTCGGTCTTGCAGCGAGAGGCCGCCATTTGATATGCCCTGGTGATCCCCGCATCTTGCCAGGACGCTTAGCGAATTGAATCAGCATGGCTACACCGATGAAGCCTGAAATCAGCGTGATCATCACAACGTTCAATGCACCCGATGAGCTGTGGCTCGTCCTGGTTGGATACCAGATGCAGACGGAACGCAATTTCGAGATCTTGATCGCCGATGACGGTTCCGATTCGAAGACGGCAGCCGTGATTGAACGATTTCGCCAAACGTGCGATATAGAAACGCATCATGTCTGGCACGAAGATGCGGGCTTTCGGAAATGCGAGATCCTGAACCGGGCCATTGAACTGGCCAACAGTGATTATCTGCTTTTCACGGATGGAGATTGCATCCCCAGGCCGGACTTTCTTGCGGTCCACCTGCGTGAAGCGGAGCCGAAGCGGTTTCTGTCTGGCACCTACAACAACCTCCCAAAGTCGTTCAAAGGACTGATCACTGAATCGAATGTTCGTTCAGGAACCGTGTTTCAGTCGAAATGGCTTCGTGAGAACGGGATGCCGCAGAATTTTAAAAGCCTTCGGCTAATCCAAAACAAAGCTTTGATTTCCATTCTGAACCGTCTTACCACAACCCGTCCCACTTGGAATGGATGTAACGTCTCGGGGTGGAAGTCGGACGTTATAGCCGTCAACGGGTATGACGAAAGAATGCGATACGGAGGACTCGATCGCGAAATTGGTTTACGGATGAACAATTTAGGAATTCGTGGGAAGCAAATTCGATTCAAGGCCATTTGCTTGCACGTTGATCATCCACGGGGTTACATGAACGACGAAGATTTGAAAAAGAATCTGTCGATTCGCAATGAAACCATCCGTGGCAATGTCACCCGCACCCCTTACGGTATCCAGCGTGACGGTATCCAGCGTGCGGCGTGACAATGAATTCAGTCCATCGTGAATTGTCTGAATCCGTTCGCGTCGCCGACGGCCGTATTGCTGATGAAGCCGGCGTAAACCGTGGGGTGAGTGATCCAAGCAAGGCTTGCGTGATTTCAATTAGCGGCGGGCTCGGGAATCAGATGCTCCAATACGCTGCTGCTCGAGCGTATTCGATTCATCATGGATGTTCCTTGTTCCTGGATCTGAAGTTTTATTCCAGTCGACGGCATCGGTCTTTTGAGTTGGATGCGTTTCCGATCCAAGCGGAAAATTGGGTGAAGCCGAGTCTGATCAGTGAATTTGTGAATAAGTTGCGAGGAGGCAGGGAATCGGTTCCAGTCTATCAAGAAGAATCCAAGCGATTTGACCCACGATTCTTTGAAACGAGTCCACCGCTGAAGCTTCGCGGTTACTTCTTTTCTGAGAAGTATTTTTTACCCTATGCGGATCAAATTCGGTCTGAGTTGACTCCACCTGTAGCACCGGACCAACCCGCACGTGAGATGGCTCGCCGTCTCAGTGAGAATATGTCGACGTCATTGCATGTTCGTCGGGGTGACTACGTGAGCAACCCGAATGCACGGCAGCGGTTCTGGAGTTGCACAAGCGAATACTTTGAAGCGGCGATTGAGATGTTGCCTGCTGACTCAACTGTCTTTGTTTTTTCCGATGACATTGAGTGGGCGAAGAAAAATATCCGCTCGTCTCGAAAAACCGTTTTCGTCAATGATGAACTGAAGCGAGCTGGGTCGCCTGATACCGGTTTGAGAGACTTGTGGCTGATGACGCATGCCAAGTCGCATGTGATTGCCAACTCGTCGTTCAGTTGGTGGGGAGCTTGGCTATCTGGTTCAGAAGCGAACTTGACGATCGCTCCCAAAAAATGGTTTAACGATCCAGAGGTCGATGACTCTGATATTGTTCCGTCAACATGGCTACGGATCTAGCGGCAGTTTCGGGAGCCCTCGTATTTCCGACCTGTTTGGTTTCTCAATTCCAGTATTGAATACATGTTCAACTACCTTCTGAAATACTCACGCCGCAAAATTGACCCGATTGATCTGCTTCAGCGGCTGACCGAAGGCAAGGGCGAGTATCGCAGTCTTGTGCATGTTGGTGCTCATCTGGGTCAGGAACGGTCAAACTACGAATCGAAAGGTTATCGTAAGATTCTGTGGATCGAAGGTTCAGAAGAAATCCATGCGAAGCTCGCAAGTTTGCTGCTGAAGCATGACGGTCCTGCCGAGCACAGCACCGCTTGTGCACTGTTAAGTGATCGCGACGGGGACGAACTGGGGCTTCGTTGTTTCAGCAATGATGGCATGTCGAATTCTATTTTTGCTCCCGCGGACCAGTTGAAGCAAAGATGGCCTACAGTCCAAGAAACTGGCGAAGTCGAAGTCCAGCGTTCAGTCACACTCGATCGGCTACTGGCGGACACTCCATTCTCTCAGAACTGCGACGTTTTGGTTGTGGACGTGCAGGGGGCGGAATTGTTGGTTCTCAAAGGTGGTCTTGCAACGCTGCAACGCGTGAAGGCGGTGGTTTGTGAGGTGTCCACCGTGCCCTACTACGATGGCGGAGTTCTATTCGATGAATTGAATCAATTCATGGAGTCCCATGGATTCCAGGCAATGTCGACGCCTCGTCGCCACGGTGACATGCTCTTTATGCCGAAGACGGCACGGGCCAAACAGGCCGCGTAAGTTCGTGGCTTCTTCACTTCTACCCTTCTGCGCAACTCAATTTCGGAAATTCCTCGCATGTCGAATCAACTCAAACAGCTCAAGCAGACATGGCGGCTTTGTGGCTCGGTTGCGAACGCATTCAAAGGCAAGGTTCGGACTGCACTCGGTATTCGCAAGCCAACGAAGACATGCCAAATTCCCGAGCTGAAACACATTGTTGACGAAACGTTCCTCGAAAAACAGGATCGCGTTTTCGTCGAGGTCGGAGCTTACGACGGTGAGCGATTTTCCAATACCTCGTGGCTCGCTGATGCCGGATGGCGGGGTTTGTATGTTGAGCCATCGAAGCAGTTCTCTCGCTGGTGTCGTTTGCGTCACATGCTCAATCGCGTGACGGTTCTGAACGTTGCCGCGGGAAGTGAGGACGCCAAGGCCACGCTTCAGCAAATTGGTTCGCTCAGTACCATGAGCCAAGCAACATTCGAGGAATACGACCGAATCACTTGGGCGAAACAGCAGGTTGCAAAGGAATGTAAGCAGCAGCAAACGGAAGTGCTTCGGCTGGACCGAATTCTTGCCGATCAAAAGATTCCACGCTCCTTTGATATCCTTGTCGTGGACGTGGAAGGCTACGAAGAGAATGTTTTCTCTGGCTTTTCATTGTCGCAGTGGAAGCCGAAGCTGATCATCGTGGAGTTGTGTGACATCCATCCAGACTTCCAAGACAATCGGGAACTTGTGGAATCCGCGAGGCGTGTTCGACAAACGATTCTTGATGCGGGCTACCGAGAGAAATACGCCGACAGTATCAATACGGTCTTTGAGGTGGAAGAGACTTCGGCGTCCGTCACGGCGACGAACAATCGAATCGCCGCTTGATCAGTTGCATGTGGCCCGGGAGAAAGAAGATTCAAAGAGTTCTCAACACTTCACTGCGGGACTCAGATTGCCTGCTGTCGTTTGTGGCAGTCTCAATCGGTGACAAGCTTCCAATCGGCAGAGGCTTTGACCGCCTCATCGATCGAGACGTCTGCAAAGCTGCGAAGGATTGCAGAGTCACGATCGTTCTGAAGACGATCCTTGCTCGATAAGGTCGCTCGGAATCGTCGCCACGCGGAAGGCGACACGCAACGCTGCAATTCCGCCACCTGAAGAGCGGACGCTCGATCAGAGATGACTGTCTTCAACCGTTTCGCGTACCGGCTGTTGGGGTTCTGGTCGAGTTCGTAGTTTCCGAAGCCGTGGTCAGGCTTCAGGTACTTCAAGTGCCAATAAAGAAAACCGACGAACTTCCGCGTGAGGTTGCCTCGATGGAAACGCTCAAAGCGGCGGTCATGCGTGAAATACGTATTCTCGCTGACCGGGAAAAAACCGATGTCACCGCCGCCCGAGATAGGATCGTCCAGTGGAACTGACAGCTCGCCGCTCTTGTTCAAGAGAAGGTTGGGACCCGAAAAACAGTGCATCTCATTGAATGAGGTGCCAAGCTTTCGGATGGAATCCGTCGCTTTCTTGAGTGCTGAGCCGATGGCGAGATGGTCATCGTCGAGCTTTGTCGCAACCTGATAGCGTGTCGCTGCGAGCGAAAAGTTGTAGTAATTCACCAGACTGTTCGGCGAATCGCCGGGGGTTTCGATATGACCGGTGCTGCCTGGTGGATACACTCGGTCAACGTAGTGAATGACTCGCAGTTTCTCCTCGCCAAATTCAGACTTCAGATTCTCCAGGATCTCGACCGAGCGATCAGTGCACTGATTGTGGACGGCAACGATTTCGTCAAAGCAGTCGATGTGGCTGCGGATCGTCGCTTCCAAGAACGCTTCGCCGTTGCGAATGCGCATGAAGGCGGAGATTCCGGGTAAACGTTCTGCCACGTTCAAGTGTTCTCGTTGGAACCGGTAGTCAGAAACCGTAGGCCCCAAATCACTTATCGTTGTCTTTGGATCAGGCGAGGTATTTGAATCAGGCAAGCTTCGTTACCGCACGAGAATTTAGGCTGAGAATTGCTTTGTCGTCAGAGCGTCGCGGGGTGAAATGCATAGCGGCGGCGATTGCCAATCAGATGGGAATCTTCGGTGCGAAGCCGACGAGGCAAACGGCCCATGGTTACCGCACAGAGAGTGCTGATCCCAACGACAAATCACCTCGCCATAGTTTTACACGGTGCCCTCTGTCGTACCATCCGGGCACATCCGCCGACGACACGATCGCAACTGCGAAGCCGCCAGCTTCAAGATTTTTCAGCTCGAGCGGCCGAACATGCCTCCTATGGCTGATGAAATGCGCCCATCGCTGCCGATGCAAGCGTCACATCTGGCAACCGCCGCCGCAGCAGCGGGGGGCACCGCAGGCTTCGCCTCTGCCTGCCATGGGGAGGCTGGATCCGTTGCTCATCGACGGAGCGGCCGGAACGCTGAGGACGCGAGTCAGTTCCGAGTTCTCGCATTTCGGGCAAGCCACGTCTTCGTCGGGCGAACGCACCAAAATTTCGACCACATCGTCACACGATTTGCATTCGTACTCGTAAAGAGGCATCTTCTGATTCCACAAGGAAAGTCAACCACGAAACGGAAAGCCAGACAGAGTATGGCAAGTCCTCATTGTCGTTCAAAGTCGCGGTTTGCACCACTGGATTTTGAAGTCTGAGGAACGCCGTCGGTGCCAGCACCAACCCCATTCCACGCGAGATGAAACGATGCAGCCTGTGATCTCTCTACCACCGATGACCTGCGATCAGGTTCGCGAAATTGACCAGGTCGCAATGAATCGCTACCAAATGCCCAGCATTGTCTTGATGGAAAATGCGGGACGCGGAGCAGCCGAAGCCATCCAAGCAATCGTGCCTGATGGTCGAGTGGTGATTTTGTGCGGCAAAGGCAACAATGGCGGTGACGGTTTCGCGATCGCCCGGCATCTGCAGTTGGCCGGTCGCGAGGTGAGAATCTTGGCCATCGCGAATTTGGATGAACTCAAAGGGGATGCGGCAACGCAGGCTCGCATTGCCCAAGCATCCGGGATCGAGATTGATGTGCCCGAAGGAACGATCGACTCGGCGTTGAATTCAGCGGAGGTGATTGTGGACGGTTTGCTCGGCACGGGAGCGAAACCTCCGCTGCGTGGGCGATACGCTGAGTGGGTGGAGTCCGCGAATCGGGCTGATGCCACGCGAATTGCGTTGGACATTCCGACGGGGCTGGATGGTGACACGGGTGAAGCCGGTGAGCCGACCTTTTGTGCCCATCACACGCTGACCTTTGCCGCATCGAAAGTCGGATTCGCGAAAGCGAACGCGGGTATTCATACCGGAGACGTGCAAGTCATTGCGATTGGGGTTCCGCTGAAATTGCTCCGCGAATTTGCCGGCTGAGGCGGACGGCTTGCTTGGCCCGACCCTGCCGCGGCGAGTATGGTATCGCGATGCAAACAGCCACACTTTGGACGCGTCGCGTTCCCGCCCGTCGGTCTCTCACTTCCACCTGTGTTTGGGTGGGGCTTTGTCTCGTCGTGATTGGATGTGAATCGAAGCGTTTGTCGCCCGAGGATTTCCCGCGTCGCGAACGGGAAGAAGTGCTCGCGCCGGAAGCTCCTGAGGGGATGGCGACTTCTGACGACGTGCCGCTGCCGAAGCTATCACCCGAGGACAAGTTCAGAGAGGCCGCGATGTTGGGCGACTTGGCGGGCGTGAAGCGAATCGCGTCGCAAGGCGTCGATGTTGCTGATGTGGATGAATACAAACGCAATGCTATGCAGATGGCGGCGTTTGATGGTCACACGCCAGTTGTGGAATGGTTGCTGTCAAAAGACGTGCAAGTTGACCATCGTGATTCTTTTGGACGCACGGCGTTGATGTATGCGTGCACGGCCGACAATGCAGAGACCGTGAAGTTGTTGCTGGATCACGGTGCCGATGTGAATTTAGTCGACAACGAAGAAAACTTTTCGCCGTTGATGTTTGCCGCGGCGGAAGGCCAGTTGGAAGTTGTCGAGCTGTTGCTGAAAGCGGGAGCGGATCCAACCAAGGCCGACATTGACGGTGAAACCGCGATTGATTTTGCCAATTCCAACGGCCACGCCGAAGTCGCGAAACGATTGCGACAGTGAAGTGGCCGGTTGGCGTCGCGGCTTGGGCATTGAGGCCTGAAGCACTCAGGCCTGAAGCACTCAGACCTGTGCAGATTTGGCGTGGCCTAGACTTCCAAGAACAATCGCGAAGGGTCTTCGATTGTCTCTTTGATCGCGACCAAGAAGCCAACCGCTTCGCGACCGTCCACGATCCGGTGATCGTACGTCAACGCCACGTACATCATCGGGCGAATGACAACCTGACCGTCTTCCGCGACGGGACGTTCTTGGATTGAGTGCAAACCCAAAATACCGCTTTGAGGTGGATTGACGATCGGGGTGCTCAGCAGCGATCCGTAGATGCCACCGTTGCTGATCGTGAATGTACCGCCCATCAAGTCGCTGGGTTGCAGTCGGTTTTCGCCGGCCAGGCGTGCGTATTCCGCGATGCTGCTTTCCACTTCGGCAAACGACATGCGTTCCACATTGCGAAGAACGGGAACCACCAAGCCTTTGCCGCCACCAATTGCGATGCCGATGTCTTGGTAGTTGCGATAGACCATCGAATCGCCACGGATTTCCGCGTTGACGGCGGGGAAGCGTCGAAGGGCTTCCACGGTGGCTTTGGCAAAGAATGACATGAAGCCCAGTTTGACGCCGTGCTTCTTGGTGAAGGCGTCTTTGTACTTGCTGCGGATCGCCATGACGGGAGCCATGTTGATCTCGTTAAATGTGGTCAGAAGTGCCGCGGTCTGTTGGGCCTGGACCAGCCGCGAAGCGATCGTGCGTCGCAGCATGCTCATCGGCTTCACTTCTTCCGAACGATATCCGCTGCTGGTCATCAACGAAGGCACGTCAGACGACGACATCGGTTGGGACGGCGATGAAGGAACCGCGGGTGCGGAAGGTGCCGGTGCGGGCTGGGACGCCGCAGATTGTGACGGGGCGGGAGCAGCGGGTGCCGCTGGCCGTGATGAACCGTTGCGGATGTACGCCAGGACGTCTTCTTTCAGCAATCGTCCGCCGGGGCCGGTCGCGGGAACTTGCGATGCGGTCAATTGGTGTTCGTCCAACAACCGCTGAGCAGCCGGCATCACGAATTGGCCACTTCCGCCACTGGACGATGTCGGTGAGGGGGCCGGAGTCGAGGCGGGGGCTGCTGTTGCAGGAGCTGGGGTGCTGGCGGGCGCGGAGCCGGAATTATCGGGAGCGGCCCCGCCACCGTCGGCGGGTTGTTCCGCGGCTTGGATCGAAGCGATTTGTTCGCCGACTTCGGCGAATTCTTCGGTTTGTTTGGTGATCGATTGCAGGTATCCGCTGGCGGGAGCCGGAATTTGCACCGAAGCCTTTTCGGTTTCGATCTCGACGAGGTCTTCGCCGTTCTTGACCCAGTCGCCTTCTTGTTTGAGCCAATTGCCGATTTGAACTTCGCTGATCGACTCACCAACGGTAGGAACTTCGACGGGAATGATGTCGCTCACGGGAACGTTTCAACCACTGCAAAAAGAGATCTGGGAAGGGATGAACACCCAGAATAACGAGCCGGACGAACAGTGTCAGCCGCTCACCGCTCGTTTGAAACATTCGGGAAAGAAGAATGACCTACCTCGTGCCGTGGGGCCGCATTTGGCCGGAATGCCATTGCCGTTGCGGGTAACGCCCGCAGAGTGGCGCGGCGATCAACGTCGCATTTCCCCGCATGAGTCAGCCGCATGAAACTGTGCGGGTTTTGACGAAGAGGGGGGTGAGTGTCCTTTCTTTGGGCTGCAAGGATCGGACGGCCGATGCAACACGATGGTGGCCGATTGGATTCTGTCCGTTGGCACCAAGTCATTTCGCCCCACGCCGTCCTCGCCCCAATCGTTCCGGAGGCAGTCATGTCCGATGCACCCGAGAAAGGCCATCCCATCCAAATGGCTTTGATCGTCGTGTTGTTGATCGGCGGCGGATGGTACTTCTTCAAGCATTACGATATTGACGGACTGGACGGAGTCGCGATCAAACCCAAAGCCGACTTCGCTTGGGAGGAATTGGACGAGCCGTTCACGTTCACATCCTCGGTCGAAGATTCACAAGCGTCGCCGTGGCCGGTGGATGATACGGGGAATCCGATCGAGGCGGACCCGGTGATCTACAGCCCCAGCGACATGGTGCGAAACGACCCGGTCGCGAAAGAGCGGATTTGGGGGAACCCGATTTTTCAACGCGGCAACGAATCCGGTTCAAAGACCAACGCCCCCAAGCGTCCCGCCCAGTTCAAAAATTTGCGGATCGCCTCTTGGGCATTGGATGGGTTTGGCCCAACCAAACTCGCCAGCAATGTTTGTCGAACCAATTTGATCCGAGTGGTTCGGCAGTTTGATCTGATTGCTCTGCAGCAAGTGTCATCGATCCACAAAGATTTGGTGCCGCGGATGGTGGATGCGATCAACGAAAATTCGCTGGGTAGCGGCGGACCGGTTTACGACTACGTGCTCGGTGGCTCGACCGGTCCAGCCGACCGAGGTGAGCAGATGGTGATTCTGTTTCGCCCTGACCGGATTCGTGTTGATCGGACGCAAACCTACACGGTGGCGGATCCGGATCAGCAGATGCTCTATGATCCGTTGGTGGCCTGGTTTCGAGCTGCCCAACCGAGTGCTGATCGAGCCTGGACCTTCACGGTCGCGAATGTGCGCATCGATCTCGGGCGGGCTCCCAGCGAGGTGGCATTGCTGGGCCAATTGTTTGATTCCATTCGCGACGACGGACGCGGCGAAGACGACATCTTGATGGCCGGGTTGTTCCAGGCGGACGACGCTTATTTGCTACCAACGATGGCATCGCGATCCATGCGAGCGGCGGTGAGTAGCACGCCGACCGATGTGTTCGGTCGACACCAAACGGAGAACATCGTTTTTGATGCGGAGTCCACCGCCGAAGCCATCGGACGCGGCGGCGTGTACGACTTTCTTCGTGTGTACAATCTCAGCCTGTCGGAAGCCCAAACGGTTTCCAGTTACTTGCCGGTGTACGCTGAATTCTCCGCGCTAGAAGGAATGCCGGTTGCCAATCAAGCGACCATGGACCGAGCGGTCGTGCAGCAGGCTTCGCTCCCGAGCGGTCACCAAAGCGTCTCGCGGTATTGAAGGTTTCGCTGAAGTCACGATGAAAGAAAACGCTGCTTGATTTGGACGGTGTGAGTTTCTTTGGTGGGAGAGGTTGATGATTTATCTTGATCACCATGCCACCACGCCATGCGATCCGCGGGTGGTGGATGCCATGTTGCCGTTTTTGACGGAGCAATTTGGCAACCCGCATAGTGACTCTCACGAAGCCGGACGCTTTGCCAGGAACGCGATCGACCAATCGTTGCGAACCATCGCGACGATCGTGAATGTGCCTCAGGAGAGTGTCGTCGTGACGTCCGGTGCGACGGAAAGCATCAACTTGGCACTGCGTGGCGTGATGATGCATCCACGCTGCAAGCGACCCAAGCTTGTGATCTGCGATACCGAGCACCCGGCTGCTCTGGAGGTCGCAGAGGACTTGCAACGACAAACCATTGCTGATGGGCGAGCCATCGAGGTGGTGCGAGTGCGAGTCCATCCGCATGACCATTCGTTGGCCGGACAAATCGATCTCGATCATCTTCAAGAGTTGGTGGATGACCAAACTGCGCTCGTATGCGTGATGATGGCCAACAACGAGATCGGCGCGATCGCGCCGATGCCGTCCGTCGCCGAGATCACTCATCAGGCCGGGGCGTTGTTGCACTGTGATGCGACGCAGGCCGTTGGGCGGATGCAGGTGGATGCCAAACGGTTGGACATCGATCTGTTGACCGCGTCGGCGCACAAGTTCTATGGCCCCAAGAGCGTCGGATTCTTGGTAGTTGGCAATGGCAATCGACGTGTTCGATTGCGTCCGCAAATGGTCGGTGGTGGTCAGCAACGTGGTCTGCGCGGTGGGACACTCAATCCCGCGTCCATCGTTGCGATGGCATCAGCACTTCAGTTCGCGATGGAAGACTTGGCAGATGACAGCAAGCGAATTGCTCGATTGAGGAATCTGCTTTGGCAGCGTTTGAAGGACGGCGTCGAAGGCATTGAAATCAACGGGCCCGATTTTCAAACCGAAACGGCAACGCGTTTGGTTGGGAATCTCAATGTGCGTTTGCAACGGATTGAAGGCGAAGCCTGGATGGCGGCAACGCCCGACATCGCATTCAGCAGCGGCTCGGCTTGCAGCAGCACGGAAGCATTGCCGAGTCATGTGTTGACCGCGATGGGATTGAGTGAATCCGAGGCTCGACGCAGCGTTCGTTTTGGCGTCGGTCGGTTCAACACGGAAGAAGAAATTTTTTCGGCCGCCGATCAGTTGATCGCGTCGCATCGGAAATTGGTGGGTTAGCCGAGTTGGTCTCTGACGAGATCTGTCACTGACCGAACAAAAACGCCAAGCGACATCCGGCAGCCAAAACGATCACAGCCGTGACCCGCCGCAATCCGATCGGTGAAAACCAACCGGAGGCGGCGGCGTTGCCGAGCTGTCCACCCAGCAAAACGCTGACCAGCAACCATGGCCACCACGGTGCGTGAGTTTGCAGTTGGTCGTGGATCTCACTCAGAGACCATGCGTGCTTGCTGCCTTGTCCGATCAATCCCGCGATGGAATTGACCAGGATAAAGAGCGATGACGTGGCGGCGATTTCGCGAGCGGAACCCCAACGCGTGAGGTGCAACACGGGCGAAAGGAAGATGCCTCCTCCAATGCCAACCAAGCCTGCTAGCAAACCCAAGAGTGCTCCCAAACCAAGTTGCCAACTTGTTCGAAAATTGAACGAAAATTTCATCCGCTTCATTGGCGGATGCTCTGGTTCGTTGGATTCCGAATTGCCCAACGAATGCACGGACTTAGTCGACGCCGAACTGGTGGCGTCTGACGTCGTTGCGGAGTTCTCGCCACCTCGTCCACTCAACAGCAGCATGCATCCTGCTACGATCAACGTGGTGCTAAGCAATGGCACGAAAATTTCGCGGTCCAACGGAATGGATCCTCCGATCCAAGCCATCGGGATGGAACCCAAAACCAATGGAATGCAACGAGCCCACGGCATTTGTTGACGACGAGAGAATCGCCAACAGGACCCCGCAACAACCATCAAGTTGCAGGCCAACGACAACATCGGAAGGACGCGATGATCCACTCGGTGCAGCACCAACAACGCGGTGTACGTGGACCCGCCTCCGAAACCAGCACTGCTGTACACCAGTGCGGCCACAAAGAACCACGCGACAATCCAGAATTTTCCACCTAATAACATGCTCAGCCAATCGTTAACCCTGTGCGCCTCGCTCACGCCGAGCGTCACCGTTTTCGGGGATCACCGAACGGTGCCCATAGCGGCTTTGCCCGCGAAAAAACTGTGTCTCATCTGTGCACTGTCTTCTCTTTGTTGTTTCTCGAGGTGATCTGCCATGCGGCAATTCCGTATCGTTTTCAGCGTTATCGTGGTCTCGAGTCTGTTGCTCGGTCTGCTGTATCCACCTTTGAGGCATTCCATGGCCGCTGAATCCAAACAAGACGCGAAATGGCGAACAGAGCAGTTCGAGGCTGCTGATCAAGCTCTGAAGAAAGGTCTGCCCAAAACCGCTCTGGAGCATTACGACGCCATCGTACCCGCCGCGATTGCGGAATCTGACCACGACGACGCGCTGTTCGCCATGGGCATGCGTGCTTCGCTGAAAGGTCAGCTGGAAGGCGGTGGTGCGGAAGAGCGGATTCTGCAATTGCAACAAGAACTGCAATCGGCACCCGAAGGAACCAAACCACTGCTGCAGGCGTTGTTGGCGGAATGGTTCTATTCGTATCAGCAACAAAATCAATGGCGTTTCCGCAACCGGACGGAGGTCGAAACACAGGAGGAGGACACCACACCAATCAAGTCAGCGGATGACCTGAAAACTTGGAGTGCTCAACGAATCATTCGTCACGCCGGCAGCCTGTTCGATGCCGCTTTGGCGGAATCACAATCGCTGAAGGATGTTGACCTCGAATCGATCCAGCGATTGGTGAATCAGGGAAGTGCACCCGAATCCTATCGCCCGACGGTCTACGACTTCTTAGTGATGCAGGCCGTTGACCACTTTGTGGACGCTCATTCGATTTACTCCGGTCCGATTGAGCGTTTCGAGTTGGAAGCCAATTCACCCGTGTTGGATTCGGTCGACAAGTTTTTGGCGTGGGAGATTCCAGAGCTGGATGCCGAATCACCACTGCGACGTGCGACCATTTTGATGCAAGAGTGGGTCGCGTTTCGAAAAAGCCAGTCAGCGGACAACCCCGATGCGTACTTGGATGCGGATTGGACGCGTTTGATGTTCGCGGATCAAAACGTGGTGAGTGGCGACAAAGATGATCGTGTGCAAACCGCCGTGAAGCGTTTCATGAGCGAACATCGTGACCACGAAATCAGTGCCCGAGCGAGCTTCAAATTGGCTCAGATGGCGATGAGCAACGAAGACTTCGTATTGGCTCATCAACTCGCCAGCGATGCCGTGCGTTTGCACCGAGACAGCTTCGGAGGAAGACAATGTGCGGCCTTGATCGAGCAAATCGAATCGCCCGAGCTGAATTTGAGCACCGAAGGCATTTGGAATCCTGAGCTCAATGAATCCGCCCATCCGAAGATTGAGATCAGCTACAAGAACGTCACGCGAGTGCACTTCAAATTGCTGAAGTTGGATTTCGATCGCATGCTGCGTTCTGGCAGAGCCATCCCGAACGAAGATCGCTATTGGCTTGAGTCGTTCGCCGATGCACCGGTCGAGCAAGCGTGGTCGGTGGATTTGAAAGCGACTGAAGACTATCAGACCAAAATCCATCGTCTGGATGCCCCATCGGATCTATCCAAGGGGCCGTATCTGTTAGTCGCAAGCGGGGACAAAGAGTTCAGCGATCAAGAAAACTATCTGGCGTGCAACCTGATTTGGGTGAGTGAGTTGGCTCTCGTGACCGAAGGTCGTTGGAACCAAGACTCCTTGGAAGGTTATGTCTTGGATGGCGCGTCAGGCGAGCCCGTTTCCGAGGCGACGGTCGAGGTTTATCGATTCACCGATGAAGGGGCTACCAGGAACAATCGCAACAATGGCTATCGGTATCAATCTCTGCCATCTCTGTCGACAGACCGAGACGGCCGATTCGAGCTGAAAGGTTCTGACCAACACAATTTGTTGCTGGTCGCTCGCAATGGAAAGCATCGTCTGCCCGCGACGCAGCATCATTCGCTCGGCCATTCGCGGCGTCCGCCTGCTCTTGATGCAAATAGAAAGGGACGAACGGTTTTCTTTACCGACCGAGCCATTTACCGGCCTGGGCAAACGTTGCGATTCAAAGCCATCGCCACCACGTTTGATCAACAAGAAAACCACTACGCGACCCACAATCGTCAAGCGATGAAGGTCCAGTTGATCGATCCCAACAACCAGGTCGTTGACACGTTGGATCTGAAGACAAACGACCGCGGCAGTTGTCATGGCAGTTTCCAATTGCCCACCAGCGGATTGACCGGGCAGATGCGTTTGGTCGTGCGGGAATTCCCGGCCGGTAGCGCGACGGTGCGGGTGGAAGAGTACAAACGGCCGAAGTTTGAAGTGAAGCTAGAAGCCCCGAGCGATCCCGTTCGCTTGGAAGAATCGGTGACTGTCACTGGCAAAGCGACCGCGTACACCGGTGCTGCCATCAACGATGCTGTGGTTCGCTACACCGTGGTTCGTGAAGTTCGATATCCCATCTGGTGGGGATGGCGTTGTTGGTGGATTCCCACGCCGCCATCGAATCCACAAACGATTGTTCAAGGTGAAACCACAACGGATGAATTGGGGCGTTTCCAAATCGACTTTGACGCCGTTCCGGATGCATCCGTCGATCGCGAAAGTGAGCCGACGTTCCGCTATCTGATCACGGCCGATGTGGTCGACACGACAGGTGAGACCCGGTCAGACAACCGTACCGTGACGGCTGGGTACACAACCTTGGCCGCCAGGATGAATGTCGAGAATCCAGACTGGCTGACCTCGAACGAGTCAATCGACCTGAAGGTTCAAACGACTTCTTTGGACGGCGAAGCACAAACCGCTGAGGTCAAGATTGAGTTGTGGTCTTTGAAAGCACCCGACGAGATTGCACAGCCACTTTGGGGATCAAGTCCGCTCTCGATGAAGGATGATGTCGAAGGGCAAGTTCGAGCGGACGATATAAACTCGTGGCCGTTGGACGAGCTGCAAGATTCAACCACACTGACGACCGACGCATCGGGCCGCGGAGAATGGAATGTCTCGCTGAAAAAAGGACACTACCGCGCGGTGTTGTCAGCGGTGGATTCAGCCGGCAATTCCGTTTCGGCGATTCTGCCGTTGCGAGTGATTGACCCGGACGCGGATCACTTGGGGCTCCCTCTGCCCAGCCTGTTTGTTATGCCGAAGTCCTCCTTGGAACCGGGTGAAACTTTCGAGGCGATCTGGGGAACTGGCTACGAGTCCGCCCGAGCTCTGGTGGAAGTGGAACATCGCGGAAAGTTGCTGCAAAGGTATTGGACGGCGGGTGACACGACGCAGGTGAAGATCCGTCAAGCCATCGATGAGTCCATGCGAGGCGGGTTCATCGTGCGAGTGATGATGCTTCAAGACAACCGTTTGCATCTTCATCAACAGTATGTCGATGTGCCGTGGACGAACAAACAGTGGACGATCCGTTGGGAGCGTTTCGTTTCGAAATTGAAACCCGGTGCGGAGGAAACTTGGACTGCGGTGATCGAACCGAACGGTTCTGAGGCCGAAGCCCAGCAAGAGCGTGTCATGGAGATGGTCGCGACCTTGTATGACGCGTCGCTGGACGTTTTCGCGAAGCACCAGTTCATGTCTGGTTTCAACATGTTCTATCGCGATCGTAGCTATCGCCATCCGCAGCTGAACAACAACTGGGAAGGCTTGCGAGTGCTGTCCTATTGGGCTCGTCAGGGTTATCCGAATGGGGATCTGAGTTACGCGGATTGGGTCAACGAGTTTCGGTTGAGCAACCATTTTGGTCGCCCGATGCCGATGGCTCGAGGAATGTCGAGCAACATGCTGTATGCGGAAGCGGACATGGCGATGGCTGATGGAGCGGTTCCAGCATCGGCACCGATGATGAAATCTGCCGGACGCGCTGCGGCAGGGGCCGAGTTGGAATTGGCCGAACAAGCCGCGGATGATGCTGGGCCTCCGGCCGAAACAGTGCCAGACATTGATCTCTCCGGCATTCCTCCGCGAAAGAACTTGAACGAGACGGCTTTCTTCTTCCCCGAATTGATCGCGGACGAAAACGGCGTGGTGAAGATGAAGTTCACGATGCCGGAGGCGCTGACCCGTTGGCAGTTGTTGGGATTTGCCCATGGTGCCGATCTGGCATCCGGCACGATCTCGGGGACTGCCGTGACGAGCAAGGACGTGATGGTTCAGCCGAACCCGCCGAGAACCCTTCGTGAAGGCGATGAGATCGAACTGACGGTGAAGGTCAGCAATCAATCCGCCTCCATGCAATCCGGCGTGGTCGCGTTGAATCTGTCGTCCGCCGCGACCGGTGAATCGGTGGATGAGCAGGTTGGCAACTCGCAACCGAAACAGTCGTTCGAGATTCCTGCCGGGCAATCCAAAACGTTCTCGTGGCGAATCTCTGTTCCGGATGGCATCGGCTACTTGGTTTACAAGGCGGTCGGGTCAACCGGACGATTGTCGGACGGAGAAGAAGGTTATTTGCCAGTCCTGACGCGTCGCGTGTTGGTTCACGAATCCATCTCGCTGCCTATCGACGGTGCCGAAACGAAGACGTTTACGTTGCCAAAATTGTTGCAGGGAAAAAGCAGCACGTTGAAGAGCGAATCGTTAACCGTGCAGATGACATCGAACCCGGCGTGGTACGCGGTGATGGCACTGCCGTACTTGATGGAGTACCCGCACGAATGCAGCGAGCAAACCTTTCATCGTTTGTACGCCAATCTGTTGGCCCGGCACATCGCGACGTCCGATCCTCGGATTGAGCGTGTGTTCCAGCAATGGCGGAACCAGCCCAAGGCTGCTGGACGCGAAACGTTGGACAGTCCGCTGGCCCAAAACGAAGATCTGAAATCAATTGCTCTGTCGGAAACACCCTGGGTGTTGCAGTCGCAATCAGAATCTGAGGCTCGACGAAACGTTGGCATCTTGTTCGATACCAACCGTGTCAATGATCAAGCCGATCGATTGACGCGTCGATTATTAGAGCTTCAAAAAGACGACGGCAGTTTTGCTTGGTTCGACGGAGGACCGGCCAACGATACCATCACGATGATCATCGTGACGGGCTTTGGTCGACTGAATCACTTGGGCGTGGATGTCGATATGCAAGCCGCCATGGCGGGCCTGAAACACTTGGACGAGTATGCCAAGAAATTGTACGACCGCATCAAAGCTGAAGATCGCGGCAAAGTGCATGTCTCGCCGACGATCGCGATGTTGTTGTACGGTCGAAGCTTCTATCTCGATCAGCCGGTTGCCGTTGAGCACAAGGAAGCGGTGGAGTACTGGACACAGCAGCTACAACAACACTGGTTGTCACTGCCCAGTCGAATGAGCCAAGGGCACGCTGCATTGGCGCTGCACCGGTCCGGTCGATTGGATGCGGCTCGCGAAATTGTCGCGTCGCTGATCGAACGATCGGTGGTCGATGAACAAGGGATGCACTGGAACGATCCGCAATCAGGTTGGTGGTGGTACCAAGCACCGATCGAAACACAAGCGATGATGATTGAAGTGTTGGACGAGGTGGCCGGTGACGCCAAGCGAGTCGAGCAATGTCAAGCTTGGTTGTTGCGTCAAAAAGAAACTCAATCTTGGGAAACCACCAAGTCCACCGCCGACGCGGTTTACGCGTTGTTGCTTCGAGGCACGGACAAGTTGGCAAGCAATGAAGTCGTCGACGTGGCCGTTGGACAAACGGACGTTCCCAAGGCCAGTGTCGAAGCGGGAACGGGGTTCTATCAGCACCGATTCTCAGCAAGTGAGATCACGCCGCAGATGGGATCGATTCGGGTGAAGAAGACAACACCCGGCATCGCCTGGGGTGGTGTTCACTGGCAATACTTCGAGAACATCGAAAACATCACGCCGCACGACGGCACGCCGTTGCAAGTCGAAAAACAGCTGTTTGTCGTTCGTGCGACTGACTCAGGGCCAGTCCTGCGTCCGGTTGGCGACGAACCGGTTCGCGTCGGGGACGAGTTGGTTTCGCGTCTGATCATCCGCAGCGATCGTGACATGGAATTCTTGCATCTTCGGGATCACCGAGGCAGCGGCACGGAGCCGGTGAATGTGCTGTCGCAATATCGCTCGCAAGACGCGCTCGGTTACTACCAAAGCACGCGTGATGCGGCCGAGCACTTCTTCATCGGGTACCTGCGAAAGGGGACCTACGTGTTGGAGTCGCGTTGCCGAGTTCAACTTCGCGGGAACTACCAAACCGGAATGGCGAGCATCGAGTCGATGTACGCACCTCAGTACAACAGCCACAGCGAAAGCCACGCACTGGAAGTGAAGTGATCCCTCAAGGATGACTTGTTGAAGCTGATGACCGTTGAAACCGATGACCCTGCGAGCCGCCACACGAAGGCGGCTCTCGCGGTGCTTCGTATTGGCTCGCTGAAGGGGTGTTCGTTTGCCGTTGTGGTTTTGCTACTCGATGTATCACAAAACCTTCATGGAGTGCCTTCTGTTTGAGCAGGGGGGTGTTCAACGTTCGGGCATGGCTCTCGATCGGTCGCCATGGATTCAGGCTAAAGGCGAGGAAGGCTCCTTAAGTCGCGTTGGTACGAAAGCTGCGTTCGGAGCCGGGACCTTCGCTGGAAAGTAAGTGCCAGTGATGATTTCTGAACCCGAAACTCCAGCAGCATTTAGATGAAAACGGGCTTTTTGATCGACATGGATGGCGTCATCTACCGCGGTAGTGAATTGATTCCAGGTGCGGATCAATTCATTGATGTATTGATTCGCCAGGACATCCCATTTCTGTTTTTGACGAACAACAGCCAACGCACTCGCCGCGACGTTCAAACGAAACTTCAGCGGATGGGGATCTTCGTGGAGGAAACCCACATCTTCACCTGTGCGATGGCAACCGCACGATTCCTCGCCAAGCTAAAGCCGAACGGGACCGCTTACATCATCGGCGAAGGCGGCTTGTTGCAGGCCATGCACCAAAACGGTTTCTCGATCGTTGATCATTCACCGGACTTCGTCGTGGTTGGTGAGGGACGCACCATCACGCTCAACGCATTGGAGTCAGCGGTCGACATGATTCTCGGCGGAGCCAAATTGATCGCGACGAATTTGGATCCGAGTTGTCCCACGAAAAACGGGACTCGCCCCGGTTGCGGTGCGACCGTCGCCTACCTGGAAGCGGTGACAGGTCGCAAGGCATTCAGCGTTGGTAAACCGAGTCCCATCATGATGCGGGCCGCTCGCAAAGAACTCAAACTGGCAACGTCGCAAACCGTGATGGTGGGCGACACCATGGAAACGGACATCTTGGGAGGCGTTCAAATGGGTTACCGAACGGTGTTGACCTTGTCCGGTGGCACCAAGCGAGAGGACTTGGAGCAGTTCGCGTTTGGACCCGACGTCATCGTGGATTCCATCGCAGACCTTTGCGATGTCAGTGACTTCGTGGAAACGAGTTTGCCCGTTGGCAATCGGGAAGACGACACGGTGACCAACTTCGCCGCCTGGGCTGCCGCGAACGCGTGAGCTTTGGTGTCTTCCGAGTTCAAGCTAGCGTTCTTGTCCAGCAACACGATTGACTGGGCGAGACAAGCTCAGTGAGAGGCGGGTTGCTTCGTGCCGTATTGGACCGCCATGCATCACTTTCAAAGTGAACGGAGTAGAATCTGCCAAGCCAACGATTGGTTGCGATTCAGAATCCGGGGACAGGCCATGCTTGAACGAGTTCAATCGATCATTTCTGCCATTCAATTCAATTTGAAAGTGCAGTCGCTACCCGATCGCGTCTATTTGCGAGAGGTGATGTTACCGGCGATGGCAGCGGCGGATGCCGCGGACGTGTTGCTGGTGGGGACGCGTCGTTACACACGACGCTACCCCAACCAATTTCATCTTTCGCGAACTCAGGTTTGGACAATGGATGTTGAGCCTTCGGTTGCGCGATTCGGCAACGGCCAATGGCACCGAACCGGTGATATCTGCCGCGTGAATCAAGTGTTCGAGAACCAGCGTTTCGATTTGATTCACCTGAATGGAGTGCTTGGTTTTGGCGTGAATGATTCGGAGCAAATTCAGGGCATGGTGGATGCGTGTCATGAGGCACTGCGCCCAAATGGGTATGTCATGATCGGTTGGGATGCCGATCGGACGGAGGATCCAACGCACGATCCGGGAATCGCGTCCAGGTTTGAGCACGCTGATTACATGGGCCTGCCGGCCCGGCATCGGGTTACCGGCATGGATGGCCATGACCACGTGTTCGACTGGTTTCGTCGACTCGATTGAAAAGGGTGGGAGGTGGCGAGACGGTTTGGTTGCTGCCCCTCCAACCCGACCGTCCCGCCACAGGCTCCTCGCCCTATCAAGTTCTTTCAGTGGTCTGAATCATTCGCCAATCTGGCTGATCACGAAATCGATGTGCGAGTGAACCAAGCTGAATGTGATGAAGCCATCCGTGGCAGCGGCTGTGAGCCTTCCATGATGAATGGATGGATTGATGGTTGCGCCGCATTCGCCACACATCAATCGAACAGGTGTTTCGATAGTATTGGAGACGGTTTGCGAGTAATCTATGACGGTATTCCCTCATGATTGCGTGGCTCATTTTGAAGAGTGGCTGTGTCCGATCCCACCGAATCATCGACGAAAAACGTTGCTTCTGTGAGACCCGTGCGTGTGGACGCACCCGAGTTCGATCCGAATTCGATTTGGACTGCGCTCACTCAAACAGCCGGAATCGGAGTCTGTGTTACCGATCACGAGGGACGTCTGATCTATGTGAATGACACCGCGATGGTGCTTTTCTCTGATGTGCCCGGGCTCGACTACACGGGCAAGTTCATTCACGACTTCCATCCACCGCAGTATGTGAAGGAACGTTTGGCGATGATCGCTCGAGTCTTGGCGGAAGGAAAACCGCTCGCGATTCGGCATATCTATCACGGCAAACAAATTCATTCGACGGTTTGGCCGATTCGGGATTCGAAGCCGCCCTATCACCGGGTCGTGGTGGTCAGCCGAACCACGTCGGGATTGTTAAAGACCGAGTTGGACAAATCGATCGAGACCGTTCGCACGGAGTTCATCGACTATGGACCTCTCAGCATACTGACGCAGCGAGAGGTGGAAGTTGCCGTGTTGCTTGGGCACGGCATGAGTGTCCCGAAAGTGGCCAAATTGCTGCAACGCAGCCCGAAGACGATCGAGCGTCACAAATCCGCGATCACTCAGAAGCTTGGCCTACATGGCCAAGCTGAACTGGTGATGATCATTAGCGAAATGGGGCTGGATCTGGATGACGCAAAGCTGAAACGATTGCCCGCGACCGAATGACGAGTCGAGGCGTGGTTCACCACGCCATTTGCAAATTCTCAGCGTTCACTCTTCGCTGGCGGGAACCAGCATCTCGACTTTGCGGAAGTCGACTTCGAGGTCTTGGTTGCCGTGCAGTTGCAGCGCGACCACGCCGGAGTCAGCCAAGTCGTCCACGACGTAATCGGCGGCCAAGCAATCGTTCAAGTGAACGACGATTCGCTTGCCCGATACACTGACGACCATGGTATTCCAAGGTGTGTCATTGCCTTCGGACGTGACGATTTTCTTATCCAGTTGCTTGCCTTCGCGAGCTTGCTTCCAACGCCTTTCAACGACGGCACGCCGATCCATGGGGAACTTTTCTTCCAGGTAGTGGAGCGGTTGCACCAACCAACCAGCACCCCCGGTCTGATACAAGCCGCCCACGTTTTCGCTGCCATCGATTTCGCACTGAACGCCTTTGACAAACGGTTTGTTGTCGGTGATTTGGCTACGGACAAAGAAGCCGCTGTTGCCTTGGCGGAATCGGTATTCGATTCGATAGGTGCCATCGGTCATGGTTTGTTTGCTGTACAGCATGCCGTTGGGTTCATTGGCTTCGCTGCTGGCACGACCTTGCAAGATGCCATCGACCACTTCCCATTTTCCGCCGCCGACAGTTTCCCATCCGTCCAGGGATTTGCCATCGAACAACGGCTTCCATTCGTGGCGTCCCAATTCGCGGACTTTGAGATTTCGGAAACGATAGGTTTGACCCTTTTCGCCATGGTGTTGCAGACCAACGCGGCCGCTCAGGTTGACCGGATCAAAGTAGTCCGTGGTCGGAACATCGTTGACAAAGAACTGCAGATGGTTGCCAACGCATCGGATGCGATAGCGATTCCATCGGTCACGATCGAAGGCGGCTTGGGCTTCGGGTTGTTCCCACAGCGGTACCAACCATTGGCGGCGACCTTCGTCATACAGCCCACCCGACCAGCGTCGATCGGTGGGGTCCGCTTCGGCTTGATAGCCAAAGACCTTGTTCGGAGCGACCTGACCACGTGCCATGAAGCCGCTGTTCGACTTGCCCTCGGGCAGTTTGACTTCTCCTTCGAACTCGTAGTCGTGATAGAGCTTCTCGGTGACCAAGAAAAACTTCTTGTCAGCGGTTAAGTGAATCTCGCCATCGACGACTTCGGTTTTGCCCCATTCGTAAGGATTGGTCCATCCTTCCAGCGACTTGCCATCGAAGATTGGTGTTGCGTCGGCGAGTTGGCTAGGCGTTGCGTTCGCATCTGCCGGTTCCGCATCATCCGCCACCGCGAAAGACGATGCCGATGTACCAGCGCACAGCAGCACCACGAGGGCCAGCGATTGAGGACGGAAAGGTGGGAGCCAAGAAAGATTGGTCATAGGGGAGTGATTTTGATGGAATGGGGATTGAGTCGATGGGACGCCAATGAACTCACGGCGCATCGGCGAATTGCCAGTATACTCCAGGAAACGTTTTTCTCCGAGATTCCCGCCAAGAGTGGCATGCCAAACTATTCCCGCATCGCATGGAAGATCCTCGCCTCGGCCATGGAGTCTTCGCGTGAAGAGGAGGGGAAAAAACGGGAACGAGTGGACACTTCGGCAAATGCCGTGGAAACCTCGTGGCGAAGGCGAGTCATCGGCGGTCTGGCACTGGTGATGCTGGTGGCGGGCGGGGTGGCCTACTTCACATCCGTCGGTGAAGAAACGCTTGGTTCCGCTTCTGCGCACGCGTTTGCAACAGCGGCTCTGGTTCGTGTGGGGTTGGTGCTGGGAGCACTTTGGTTGGCGTGGGATTCTCTGCGTCGGCCGGCAAAGTGGTTGCCACCGGGGCTGGCGGTTGCCGGGGTGATCGGCATCGTTGTCGTTGCCGCGCAGCCTCGCTTGCTGCTTGCGATCGGACCGGCGTTGGGTGTGCTGGGGGTCTTGTCCGCGGTGATGCGGGTGTTCCGAACTAAATCATGACTTCAAAAAAAGGTGGGATTGGATGACGCAAGCGATCGTTTGGCGGCAGCGAATTGCGACTCGCCGCGGATGCACCGGGTTTGCCCTGCCAGCTTTGCTGGTTGCGACCATGGCTTCGTGCATGACATCGAGGTTCTGTCATGCGGAAACATCGAGTGACAGCCAATCTCATCAGCGGCCCAACATAGTCCTGATCATGGCCGATGACATGGGGTTTGAATGCATTGGAGCAAACGGATCGTTGGACTATCAAACACCCAACATTGATCGGATTGCCAGTGAAGGTTTGCGATTCGAACATTGTTACTCGCAACCGATCTGCACGCCGTCTCGCGTCAAGCTGATGACCGGCCAATCCAACAAACGCAACTACGTGAAGTTTGGGATGCTGGATCGCGAGCAAACCACGTTTGCACATTTGCTGAAGGAAGCGGGGTACCGAACCTGCATCGCCGGAAAATGGCAATTGGGTAGCGAACTGGATTCACCACAGCATTTTGGTTTTGAACAATCGCTGCTGTGGCAACACACTCGCGGTCGCATGGACGCCAAGAAGCACGACACGCGATATCCCAACCCTCGGCTGGAGCGAAACGGTGTGGAAGAAAACCACACCGGCGGCGCGTTCTCATCGGATCTCTTCGCGGACTTTTTGTGCGAGTTCATGGAAGAGAATCGCGATCAACCGTTTCTGGCTTACTACCCGATGGCATTGGTGCATTGTCCGTTTTGCCCGACGCCTGATTCCAAGTCGTGGGATCCTGAATCATTGGGCAGCAAGACTTACAAAGGCCAGCCTGAGCACTTTGGCGACATGGTTGCCTATGTCGACAAAATCGTGGGGCGGATCGATCAGCACCTGCGCGACCTGGGAATTCGCGAAAACACTTTGTTGTTGTTCACCGGAGACAACGGGACCGACACCCCGATCGTGACACAGACGCGATTTGGAGAGGTGGTTGGGGCCAAAGGTGAGATGGTGGACGCGGGCAATCATGTGACCTGCATCGCTCGGTGGCCCGATCAGATCGACGCCGGACGAGTGACTTCGCAAATCGTCGACTTCAGTGATTTTCTACCGACGATGTGTGAGGTGGCGGGGGCGCGTGTACCCGAAGAATTGCCCATCGATGGGATAAGCTTCCTTCCAGTGCTTCGCGGCGAAGAGGGCAAGGGACGCGAAGCGATGTTCATGTGGTATGAACGCAACGGTCGCCCGAAGAAGGCTCGAGAATTTGCTCGCAACCAGCGCTACAAGTTGTACGGCGATGGCGAGTTCTTTGACGTCCAAGAAGACCGCAACGAGAAGTCGCCGCTGACTTCGTTGATATTGGAACAGGAACAAATTCGCGAAATATTGCAGGCCAAGATCGACTCATTCGCGGACGTTGTGCCGCCTCAGGCCCGCTAGCAATGAAGTCGCCTGCAACGAAGTCGACCAGTGAAGAGAACTACTTGGTCGTCCACTCGGGAGCCGGTTGGATCTCGTCCGCCACGGCGCCGCCTTGGTCTTTGCGACCGCTGCCTTCCAGACGACTGATGACTCGAACCGTCATGTCGTGATCGCAATTGATTTGGCAGCTAAGCCGGACGCCCGGCTCCGTCACTTCACGCACGCGAAGGGTTTCTTTCTCGGCAGCGGTGATCTGCTCGGGTTCTCCTTCCACGAATTCCACGCGGCAAGTGGTGCATCGCGAAACACCGCCGCATGCGTGCAACTGATCCGTTCCCGCTTCTTCCACCAAGGCTTTGACCAACCGTTTGCCGGCGGGGACATCGAAGGTACCAACGTTTTCAACGGTGAGTTTGGGCATGGAGTCTTGGTGGTGCAAAAGAGGAACGAGGAAAGCACGGTGGAATCGCCCGTGCGAAATGGCTGACACAGGCAGCAAGCCTGGGTCGACGACAATTCAGCTGACCGCGGCGGATTGTTTGCGTTCGACTTGAACGGAATCGAAATCCACGGTGCAGAAGTAGTCATCGAAGGTTTCCGCACGTCGAATTTGGCGGAAGTCACCCGAGTCATTGAAGACGATCTCTGCCGAACGCAAGCGACCGTTGTACTGGAAGCCCATGCTGTGGCCGTGAGCACCCGCATCATGAATGATCGCAATGTCCCCAACTTCCGTCGCGGGCATTGGTCGGTCGATCGCGAACTTGTCGTTGTTTTCGCAAAGGGACCCAACCACATCGACCGTGCGATCCGCGGGTTGGTCTTCTTTGCCCATCACCGTGATGTGGTGGTAGGCACCGTACATTCCGGGACGCATCAGGTTGCTCATGCAAGCGTCGACGCCCACGTAGTCCTTGTACGATGATTTTTGGTTGATGACTTTGGTGACCAAATAGCCAAATGGGCCGGTCATTGCGCGACCGTTTTCCATCAAGATTCGCACGGGAGCCAGTCCCGCGGGAACCAAGATCGAATCGTAGCGGTCTTTGACACCCGCACCGAACGCGGTCAAGTCAACGGGATCTTGTCCAGGTTTGTAAGGCACACCAATGCCGCCGCCCAAGTTGATGCACTCGACCGAGATGCCCGTTTCGCGATGAATTTCAACCGCGAGTTCGAACAGCATCTCAGCCGTTTGCAGCAAGGCTTCGATGTTCAGTTCGTTGCTGACCACCATCGCGTGCAAACCGAAACGGGTGATGCCGAGTTCTGCACAACGACGGTAGCCATCGATCAGTTGCTGACGGGTGCTGCCGAACTTGGCTTCTTTGGGATCTCCAATGATCACATTGCCTTGACGTTCCGGACCGGGGTTGAAGCGGAACGAAACCATTTCTGGCAATGGGCTGAGTTGTGAGATTTGATCAATGTGATGAGGCGTGTCCAGATTGATGATCGCGCCGAGCTTGTTGGCGATCTCGAACTCTTCCATTGTCGTGTTGTTGGACGTGAACATGACGTCCTGACCGGTAATGCCCAAACGCTCGCACGTGATCAGTTCGGCGACGCTGCTGCAATCCGCTCCGCTGCCCTCCTCAGCCATCATCGCCACGATGTGAGGGTTCGGGGTGGCTTTGACGGCAAAGTATTGCTGGAAGCCATCGTTCCACGCGAACGCTTCGTTCAGGTCGCGGGCGCGCTGGCGGATGCCGTCTTCGTGGTACAGGACGAACGGCGTGGGATGGTCTTCGATGATTCGATCGATCAATTCGCGATCGAATGGCAGTGGTTGATAGTGCATCGGTGGGCTCAGCAATCGGTTGAAAATGCTTCGACAGAAGTCACCGAAAGAATAGTCGCCGGGACAACTTTCGGAAACCGATCAGTTGCCCTCATCGAAGGAGAACCCGAACCCGGTGAAGGGCACAATCCCGTAAATTCCCTCGGTAAAGACCTGACTGACGAAGCGATCAAACAACCGAATGGGGCTGGGGGGAACGATGACCACATCGCCATCCTGCAACCAAATTTCGTCCGCCGGATGCGATTGTTTGGCCAGCAGAGCTCCTCGCAAATCCAGCATGGTTGAGAGCAATTCCCAGTTCGGCCCACGACGGAAAATCACGACTTGTCGCAGGTTGGCCCCGGGAACGTAGCTGCCGGCCAGCGCCATCCCGCCCAGAACGGTCGTGGGGGCATCGATCTCGAATCGTCCGGGAGCTGCGACTTCGCCCAGCACGTACACATAGTGTGGTGCCTGCTGCTCTAGCACCACCTCGACGTCCAAACCGGCGGACATCGAATCGTAACGGAGGATGATTTCTCGTTTGAGTTCGCTGAGCGTCAGCCCCTGAGCCGGGACGGCGCCCAATCGTGGCAAGCGGATGGTGCCTTCCGGCGTGATGGTTTGCACGGTTTGCTGCGGGTTGAAGCCTTCCGAGCCACTGATCGCTTCGCGAATCTGGCGGGCGACGTTTCCGGTTGCCACGGGAGTGACATCGATCGATGGATCGGGGTAGTACTCTTCGTAACGCTCGTTCAGCAGATCACGCAACTGATCGATGGTTTGTCCTGCGGCGTGAATCTGGCCAATGAAACGAAGCGTCAGCGTTCCGTCGGGCTGGATCTCCAAGCCACGTTCGAGGGTTCCGCGAGTGAGCTTTTCATCGGCTTCGGATTCGATCAACAGTTCATCGCCGACGACCAGGCGATAGGCTCCCACCGAGCGCACGGTCTTGATCAGGAAAGTCAATTGGACTTGATCACCTGCTCGCAATCGATATTCATGCAGGGGAGCACTTCGCGCCGGACCGACATAATTGCCGGGACCATAAAGATTGAACGGCATGCTTTGAGGGCACCGCCAGCACTGGCAAGCGGGACGAGTTCCCGTGCCAATTCCGATGTGCGAGTTGATCTGTTCCAAGCCGCGACCGTTGCGATCCACGCACCCGCCGCATGACGAGCAGGTCACGCTACTGGGATGTCCGGAGAAACGTGCACCGCCATGGGAGGCGAACGAAGCCGGAAGCGGCCAACGTTCGACCTCTCGCTGCACCATCTGGGGCCATGCGGGAGTGGTCGGGGATGACGAAGGTTGCTGATCGTGTTTTGATCGACCTTTGGGGGCTTCCGTCTCGACAATGGAGCGCGAGGCTGGCTGGCGATCCGTTTTCTTCGAAGGCGTCTTTGGATCTTGTTCGGTTTTTGAGTCCGTTTCGCGGTTCTGTTTGTTGGCTTGCGATTTCAACTGATCCTGTTTGGGCAGCCGATCCAACTTGGGTTCGGGCAGCACGGGTGCGCGGAGTGCTTCTAGGTCGCTGGAGGATTCGACGGATCGGTCTTCGTCCATCAAAGCTTGCAAGCGTTTTGCATTGTCGTCTTGCTTGGACGCGGACGAGTTTGCTCGGCTGGAACGCTGTTGATTGGGGACCGGCCGAAAGGTGGGGACTTCGTCATCGGAAGACGCATCACTGCCACCCAAACGCTGTGGACGTGGGGGAGCGGTTTCGTTCGAGGGCGATGTGCGTGGGCGCAGCGGTGGTGGCAATTCGGAGCGTGTCGCTGGCGGCGTTGACGGGGCCTTGGTTTCCGCTGGTTGGCTCGGCGGAGTTGCCGGGGTGGCGGTTTCTTCCGCCGAATCATTCACTTGCGGCGAAGGAAGACCGGGGATGCGATCTCGTGATCGGGATTCAAAGCGGGCGCGTGCCTCCAGTTTGGCACGTTCCGTTCGCAGGTTGTGCTCTTCCAAGCGGCGGCGGTAGTCACGCAGCGAATTGACTTCGAGCAGTTCGTCTGGATCGATCTCCGGAGGGTTGTCCGGCAAGTCATCCATGTTGAGTGACGGAGACGGAAGCGTTTGTGTGTTCCCACCCAACGGTGTCGGTCGCGAATTGGCTTCGGGGGTCGCCTTTCCCGGAGACACCAATTCCTGTGCCGAGACCGAAATGCCTCCAGCCCACGGCAGCAACAATCCGGCAGCCAGCAATGAGCGACGGATGGCTGATCGAACGCGAGACGGGTTCATGGGACGATCCGTGAAGGACAAAGGGCCGTGAAGGACGGAGGGACGGTGTTCGCTTGCAACACTGGTCTCACCAAAACAAATTGGGCCGCGAATTCGCGGTGCGAGATTCTGGCGAAGGAACAGTCGGGTCAACGATGCGAGATTGCATCGGTGCCGAGTAAGTTTGCGGTGTGTTGCGAGCTGGCTCGCGGAACCCATGCTCCGGTGCAGAGGCTGGTTGACGGTTGATGGAGCTTGGTTGCCGTGTTGCGGGGCGAGTTGCAACTTGTTGGTTCGTTCTGGCGAAGTCGGTGGGCGAAAGGACTTGAATGGGTAGATCGATCGGCAGATTGGTGGTTGCCAATCGATGTTCGCATTCGGACGCCAGTTGCACGTCGCCGGATTGTTGAGCTGCCCGTTTGAGGTCCTCGACGTTTTGTCGCGTGGGTTTTTGTTGCACGCTCAGCAGCAACAGTTCTTTCGCAATGGCTGGCATGGACCGGTGCAGCAAGCTGCGGCCGAGATCGGCGGTGGCCTGCGGGTTGTCGGGACCAATCTCCACTGCGGCACGGCGGTACATCAGCGCCAATTCCGATGCGTGCAATCGTGAGCGGGCTTCAGTGGCCGATGCGTTGGGGCTGGTTGCCGTGTTGGTCGATTCTAAATCCGCCAAGATCATGGTGGCTTCCGCGGCCAAGGGGCCTCCCGCGGTGGCTTCCACCCAAAGTTGCCTTGCGTAATTCAAGTAAGACTCAATCGCACGTTCCGCAGTCAGCGACGAGGTGTCAACGTTGTGCAACACCGGCGTTTGGTGGACTTCGATCAGACGGCGAAGCGCGGCTTCATCGACCGGTCCGTAGCGTCCCGTGAAGTCCGTCGATTCACGAATCGCGGTGATGGCTTCTTGCAACTGGGACGTGTGCAAGTTGCCGCCGGTTTGCGAATCTCGAAGCGATGCGATGATGCGAAGAGTCTGGGTTGCGGATTCTTTCGCGGTATGAAACGCCCCGCGTCTCGCGGCGAAGTGGGCACTGCGAAGTTCGCCGACCGCGGACTGGGCGAGTTCGGATGTCCTCGCGTGATGGTTGATTGGATCCGAAACGGGCATTGGACGCGAGGGCTCACGCGGAGCCATACCAATCGATTCGGTCGCGTTGGTTTGTGCTTGCGATGCGACTCGGCGTCGGACGGGTGTGGGGTCTTCCGCCGGCGCCGGAGCGGTCATGATGATCGTGACCGGGGGCGGTGTGGCCGCGACAGGATCTGGTTTGGGTGGCGACCACGCGGGTTGCGCATTTGACGTTGGTGGCAACGCGAGTGGTCGAGGCTGCCAAACTCGGCGCTGACTCGTCTCGCTAGATGAGCTGCGGTTGTCGTCCCCCAGCAATGGCGTTGCTGAGGTGAGAGCGATCAGGCCGGCCAAGCATGCCCGACGAAGCTGAACAAACCGAGCGGCTCGGACGCCTTCGAACGCACGATGGCATCGCGCGTTCCGAAGACGATCGGCGCAGTCCCGGTCCGTCATTTCACGTCGTATCATGTTGCGATCCATCGCAGCTCGAGCGTTCCTAGGGGATTCATCCTTGAATTCCCGATGTCCAACTCGCGGTTGATGGCGGTGTGTTCGGCAGGGTCCACCGAGAAAATGCCATCGCAAGAGCAAGACCTAAGGGGCGTATCGACTTGCCCGATGGGCCGTCTGAACCAGGAGCCGCCGCCATCGGGTGGAATCAAGGCTCGGAACACGCGTGATCGCTATTGGAAAAACGACCGGCATAATCGGCACGGTTGATGGCTCACGATCATCGGCTAGCCCGGCGAATTTCTGCAGCGGGTGGAAGAATGAAGCCTTTGATGGCGTCCGCGGGTGTCAGAAGCTGGTCTACGAACTTGGCAGATTCTCTGGGAGAACTCTTTCCAGCCCTTCCAAACGATGAGGTTTGACCGTGATGACGTGGCACGGGGGAAAAAGCAGCGTCGAGCATCGTGGATGTACAAAGCGTGGATTCACCCTGGTCGAGTTGTTGGTGGTGATCGCCATCATTGGGATCCTAATCGCGTTGCTCTTGCCCGCTGTGCAAAGCATCCGTGAGGCGGCCCGCCAGACCAAGTGTCGCAACCGCATCCGGCAAATTGCGTTGGCATGCCAGAATTACGAATCGATGTTTCGCGAATTGCCGGGATACTCCGGTGAAGTCCCGCCGTTCCTGGTGGCTTTTCCGAGCGGTCGCCAATTTGACGCCCGATTCAACGGTGGGAATTGGATGGTCCAAGCGATGAAGCAGATGGAGCAGGCCAATTTGGCACCTCCGCTGGCGAAAATCGGGGCCGCCCCGTTGGTTTCGCCCACTGACCGAGTCCAAATGCACGTGCAGGCGGCCGTCGCAACGTTCCATTGTCCGACTCGTCGTGATGCCGATGCCTATCCGTTGCTGGAACCGTACCGCAGTCGTTACGGCGAATCCGGCGGACGCACGGATTACGCGATGTGTGGAGGTTCGGCGACGATCAGCGAAACAGACGAACGAGTCATTCACCATGAGGACGAAGGTGTGTGGCGTCTGGGGGGCCGAACACCATTGGCTCGATTGCTGGATGGACTGAGCAACACGTATTTGATCGGTGAGAAGGCGATGGATTCGCTGAGGTACACGACCGGGGACTGTTTCGGCGACCGGGCGCCGCTGGCTGGATACACGGGGATTGGCACCACATCGCACTCGTATGTTCGCTTTGCCGCCCGGCAGCCTTCGTTGGATCAGCCCGACAATTGTCTGTCCTGTCATGACTTTGGCAGTGCCCATCCGGCCGGGTGGAATGCGGCGATGGCGGATGGATCGGTGAAAATGTTGACGTACACTCAAGACATTGAGATTCACCGTGCGTCCGCCTCCATCGACGGTCGCGAAATACCGACCTACGAGCACTGAGCCAGATTTGACTCAATCCAAACTGCCCAAAAAGTCGATTTGCAAATGGGACAAATCGACCCTTGCGGACGCCTTGCCATTGCTGGCCCAGCAAATTCGCCATGCGGAGTATGTCTGTCGCAAATGCGGTCGATCAGCGGCCGAAAAAAAACTGCTATGCAAAGCCGTACGAATGGACTCGTTGAGCGAAACGAAAGCCTAGCCCCTTGAATCGAATTTTCGCGAAACGCAGCGGTGTGGCTTGGTTGGTTCGAGCGGCATCAACGCTCGTCTTGGTCGCTGGCCTCGCGGGTTGTTCGTCGTCCAGTTCATCCAGCGGCGAGGGGGATGCCTCGTCGTCGCAGCAGTTTGTGATCGCCCGCGGCGAGCCCCGCGATCGGTTGCGTCAAATCTTTGCTCGCTATCGCGGCAGTTCCTTCTATCGCGACTCCAGCGAAGTCGTGTTGCGGATCGTGCCAGCGGATTCGTCGATGGCGACTCCACCCGCAGATCCGATGGTGGCGGAATTGTTGGCTGGCGGGAACCAAACGCAACGTGCTCCGTTCCGCGTGCGTTGGACGGGGAAGCAATTGGATGTCCAGGCTTACTCGGTGCGAATGCGGGTGGATGCGAGCCAAGATTCCGGGCCGGTTGAATTGAACGCTTGGTTTGATGAGCCGGAGACGCGACACTTTGATTCGCAAATGCTGGTGGATCGATGGCAGAAACCCAAGTCGCAACGGATCGACTTGGATCGCGTGATGCGGGATGAGGTGCTGCGAAGCAAATTGTCCGCGGGGCTCGCGGGACCGCCGCCACAGTTGGAATGGTTGTTCGCGGGAGATCCCATGTCCGGGATCTTTGAACCATCGGCGGAATTGAAGTGGTTGGAGGACGATGTCTTTGCGGGACAGAAAATGCGCCGCATCGCGGCGCAAACCGAAGGCAAGTCTTATGTGTTCTGGATCGATCCAACGGCCAGCGTGATCCGGCGTGTGGAGCTGCCGTTGCCTCCCGTGGATGGGCTGGATCGATCTCGAAGTTCGTTGACGTTGGAGTTTCGCGAAGCCAGTTTCGCTCCGCCGGCCAATGAAGAAGATGCGTTTGAGTTTGATTTTCAACCGCCGTTTCGTGCTCAGCGAGTGACGCAGTTTGTACCCGTGCCGCCACCGCCACCGTCCAGTCTGTTGGGACGACGGATGCCCAACGACACGATGCGTACCTTGACCGGCACCGGTGACAATTCGCGAGTCGTGCTGTTCCGACTGTCAGAAGATGAGGACGCAAATATTCGCGAGCCGCATTGGATTGCTTCGGCGGTGATGCGGGCTCGTCAAGCAAATCTGGCCGGAGTTCATTGGGCTGCGACCACGGCGGATGAGTCACTGCAACGAGAGCTAGCCAAGGCGTGGACCGGAGCCGTGACCGTGATGAGCGATCGTTCCTTGCGTGACGCATTCGGGTTGTTGCGTTTGGGACCGGGCGGGATCGCACTGATTGATTCCGACCAGACGGTGCTGCTGACGGAGCGGCGGATCAACGCCAGTTCCGTCGGCAATGTTTTAGCAGCGCTGGCGGATGATTCCGCGGGCGTCGATGTGCCCGCGAAAATCCAAAGCGACTATGAGCAACTGCAGCGGTCCTACGAGGCCGCGTTGGCCAAGGTGTTGCAGCCGTAGTGGTCGGCGATCGCATCGAGGATCTTTTCCGATGCGGTCCCGTCACCGTACGGATTGGTCGCGCGTGCCATCCGGTCGTAGGCCGCTCGGTCACTCAGCAATTCGCTGACGCCGCGAACGATGTTTTGTCGGACAGGACCGACGAGCCGAACCGTTCCGGCATCCACGCCTTCGGGGCGTTCGGTTGTGTCTCGCATGACGAGCACGGGTTTTCCGAGACCCGGTGCCTCTTCCTGAACCCCGCCTGAATCGGTCAGCACCAATTCGCACGCTTGCATCAACGCGACGAATGGTCGGTACGATTGCGGAGGCAGCAACAGCACATTTTCGAATTGACCCAAGGCGGCTTTCACGGGGCCGGAGACATTGGGGTTGAGGTGAACTGGATAGACAAATCGAACGTCGGGGAAGCGTTCGGCCAGTTCTGAAATCGCTTGGCAGATCTCTTCAAATCCACCGCCAAAGTTTTCGCGTCGGTGCCCCGTGATCAACACAAATCGTCGCTCACGCCAATCAGCCGGCAACACGGACGAAAGTTCCTCGTCAATTTTCGCGGCAACGGCGGGATCGGTTTGCTGCTGGACTTCCAGATGCAAAGCGTCGATGACCGTGTTGCCCGTCACGTGAATTTTCGATGCGTCGATGTGCTCACGAAGCAAGTTGGCTTGGCTGACTTCGGTGGGGGCGAAATGCAATGTGCTGATGGGACTGGCCAACACTCGATTGGCTTCTTCGGGGAAGGGACTGGCCAGGTTGCCCGTTCGCAAACCGGCTTCGATGTGGCCGGTCGAAATGCGGCGGTAGAAACAAGCCAGGGATGCCATCAACACCGTGGTCGTGTCGCCTTGGACGAGTGCGAAATCGGGTTTTTCAGTTTCGAGAATTTGGTCGATGGACGCGATCAGTTTGGACGACAGCCCCGCCAAGGTTTGTCCGGGGGTCATCACGCCCAAATCGTGATGGACCGGCAAATCGAAGATGTCGATGACTTGGTCCAGCATTTCGCGGTGCTGGCCCGTCGAGACGGAGAGCAGCTCAAAACGGTCGTCCTGAGCGAGCTTTTTGATGACCGGTGCGACTTTGATGGCTTCGGGACGTGTCCCAAAGAAGACGGCTATTTTCGGGCGATTCATGAACTAAACTGCGGTGCAACTTCACGGGAGCGGTTTTCGCGGCCCACTATAGTTTGAATCTTCTCACTGCCCATCACTCAACTTCACACCTGGATGCGATGACGGATTCCACCAGCAAAACCTATCTTGTTACCGGATGTGCTGGCTTCATCGCGAATGAGGTCGCGGCTCAGTTGTTGGAGGCGGGGCATCGTGTTGTTGGCATCGACAATGTCAACGACTACTACGATGTGCGTCTGAAACAGCATCGGCTGGAGAAATTGACCCAGGACGCATTCACCTTCGTTCGAGGTGACATCGAAGATCAAGCCACGTTGCAGAAAATCTTCGACGAAAATTCATTCGATGCGGTGCTGAATTTGGCGGCTCGGGCGGGAGTGCGTTACAGCATGGAAAACCCGCACGTCTACATGACCACCAACGCGATGGGCAGTTTGAATCTGCTCGATCAAATGCAGCGGACCGGCGTGAAGAAGTACGTGCTTGCGTCAACGTCCTCATTGTATGCGGGCCAGCCCATGCCGTTCGTGGAGACGTTGCCGGTCAACACACCAATCTCGCCCTATGCCGCCAGCAAGAAAGCGGCGGAGGCGATGGCGTATTCGTATCATCACCTGTACGACATCGACGTTTCGGTTTGTCGTTACTTCACCGTGTATGGACCCGCCGGCCGACCCGATATGTGCATCTTCCGGTTCATCAAATGGATCGACGAAGGAACGCCAATCGAATTGTTTGGCGATGGTGAACAGGCTCGGGACTTCACCTATGTCTCGGACATCGCGGCGGGAACCATCGCGGCATTGAAACCAGTCGGCTATGAAGTCATCAACCTTGGTGGTGGTGGGACTCCGGTGTCGCTCAACGACATCATCGGGCGATTGGAAAACTTGCTCGGCAAGAAAGCGAAGGTCGAACACAAGACCTTCCACAAAGCGGATATCAAGATCACCTCCGCGGACATCCAAAAGGCGAATGAGCTGATCGGTTGGACACCCAAGGTCGAATTGGACGAAGGGTTGGCCGCTTCGGTCGATTGGTATCGTCAGAATCAACCTTGGTCCAGTGAGCTGACGTTGCCCTGAAAGGCGACTCGGCCGTTCAATCGTAGCTGGATTCGATCGAATCCAGGGCCCATCATCGCTGACCCGTACAATTCGACACGGAAGTGCCGGTGACAGGCATCTGCCGTTTCAGTCAAGATATGGAGCGGTTTGGTTCTGTTTGAGAGAGGTTCACGATGCGTCTTCGGTTGATCTGTGTTTTGCTGGCGTGCCTGTCATTTGGCTGTCTTTCGTGTAATGCCAGCAACGCGGCGGAGTCTGTCATTGGCCAGAAGGTCCAATCATTCGCTTTGCCCAACGCTTACGGCAAAGAGGTTTCGCTGGACGATTTCACTGATCGCAAGTGCGTGGCCATCGTGTTCCTGGGGACGGAATGCCCGCTGGCCAAACTCTACGGTCCGCGACTGAACGACTTGCAGGCTAAATTCGGCGAGGGTGGTTTGCAGGTCATCGGCGTCAATTCGAATAAGCAAGATAGCCTGACCGAAGTGGCCGCCTATGTGCATCGTCACGAAATCACGTTTCCGATGCTGAAAGACAAAGGCAATGTCGTTGCCGATGCGATGGGAGCCCAACGAACACCCGAGGTGTTTTTGGTCGATGCGGACCGTGTGGTTCGCTATCATGGACGGATCGATGATCAATATGGAGTCGGCTACTCACGCGACAAGAAAACGCACTCGGATTTGGCGATTGCCGTGGAGGCGTTGTTATCAGGAGATCAAATCGCCCAACCACAAACCGAAGCCGTTGGGTGCCACATCGGCCGGGTGAAAAAGATCGCCGAGACAGGCGAGGTGACTTTCTCAAAACACATTGCGCCGATCTTCCATGCACGTTGTGTCAGTTGCCATCGCGAAGGTGAGATTGCTCCGTTCACTCTGACAAGCTACGAGGATGTCCTTGGTTGGGAAGACACGATCTTGGAGGTCATCGATGACAACCGTATGCCGCCTTGGTCAGCCAACCCGGATCACGGAGAGTTTGCCAACGACGCCAGATTGTCCGCTGAAGAACGATCGTTGATCGAGCAATGGGTGGACGGCGGTATGCCAGAAGGCGATCCGAATGACCTGCCAGAGCTACCGAAGTTCACCGCCGGTTGGCAAATCGGTGAACCCGACCAAGTCATTCAAATGCGAGACAAACCTTTCACGGTTCCAGCGGAAGGGGTTCTGGATTACCAGCGATTTGTGGTGGACCCGGGGTGGACGGAAGACAAATTTGTAGTGGCCTGCGAAGCTCGGCCTCAGAACCGATCGGTGGTGCACCACATTTTGGTGTTTGTGATTCCGCCCAACGGCAAGCGAGTCGATCTGCAAAAAGTGTTGGTGGGGTACGCACCCGGAAGCACTCCGTTGGAGCTGAACGATGGGATCGCGATTCATGTTCAAGCTGGCAGCAAGCTGTTGTTTGAGATGCACTACACACCCAACGGGACGGTCCAGGATGACTTGTCCTACATCGGTGTGAAGTTCACTCAACGTGAAAACGTCGCGAAGGAGCTGAAAGGTGCGGTCGCGATCAACACGAGATTTAGAATTCCGCCCGGCGAGGCCAACCACGTGGTGACGGCCTCGAAAGGTGTCAACTCGGACAAGAAACTGTTGAGCATGACGCCCCACATGCATTTGCGTGGCAAAGCATTTCGCTATGTCGCGAGATTTCCCGATGGAACAGAGGAAATCTTGTTGGATGTCCCTCGGTACGATTTCAATTGGCAGATCAAGTACATCTTGAAAGAGCCACGATTGATTCCCAAAGGCACCTCGATTCATTGCCGCGCCGTTTTCGACAATTCTGAATACAATCTCAGTAATCCTGACCCGTCCAAAACCGTCGGATGGGGAGAGCAAAGCTGGGACGAGATGATGATTGGATTCATGGATTATGTGGATGCGGATTGATGGGAAGAGGGTAGGGCGGCGATTGCACGGCTGGGTCGCCGGTTTTGCCGCGTTGACGCTTTGTTCAAGCGTCCTGGGGGACGAGCCGAAATCACAACCGGAACCACGGTTTGATCCTGTGGTCCGTCGCATCGAAGGTTGGACGGTTCACGTGGACCCAGTGCTGCTAGCAGGCGAGGGCAGAGACGAAGATCACCGGTCGTTGACCATGTTGGCGAACCATCTGCAGCGCATTGAAATTCTGGTGCCGCCGAAGACGCTGCAGAAGCTTCGGCAAGTTGAAATTTGGATCGAGAAAGAGCATCCATCTTTGGCTGCGATGCAGTATCACCCCGGCCGTGGGTGGTTGATTGCCAACGGGCACGATGAGCGATTGACCAAGAAGGTGCATGTGCCTCACGCGGATCAGTTGCTTTCCAAGGAACAAATGTTGAAACATCCAGCGGTGATTTTGCATGAGCTTGCCCACGCCTATCACGATCAGTTCCTCGGGTTCAATCACCCGGAAGTCATTGCGGCGTTCGAGGCGGCTGAGTCGGCCAAAAACTATGAACAGGTTCTCTCGCACACCGGTCGAACCGTTCGCCACTACGGGCTGAACAATCCACGCGAGTATTTTGCCGAGGGGACGGAAGCCTACTTCTATCGCAACGACTTCTTTCCGTTTGTGCGAGCCGAGCTCAAGACACATGATCCTGAACTTCATGAGTTGCTCGGCCGTTTGTGGGGTGAAAAACCTACGAGATGAATTCGCTCGGGCTCCGTTGAACGTTCACTCTGGAGTCAGGAACCCTCGTGGTCGTCGGCCAGACGAGCAGCATTCTCGTCGCAGGCGTTTGGCATGAACTTCTTCAAAGCTAGGTGAGTCGGGAAGTAGATCAACGTTGGCAAACCCGCGAGCATCACACCCAGCCAAGCCCATGACGGCATCCATGATTGAGGCTGTGAGTCGTCCATCCCGAAAACGTAGTTCACGTTTTGAGGTTGATTGGGATAGTCGAGTTCCGCTCCGGCCGCGGGTAGCAAGAAGTAGCAAACCAACATCAAACCGCAGGCAAGGATGGACCATCCCGCAAAGGCTCGACGGTCGTAACCCAGACGCCATACGAAATACACCAGCAGAATGGGCAGCCAGAAGTGGAAGAAGGATAGGCCACGGGCGAAGAGCGAAATCCCCGAATCAAACATGTAATCCGTCATTCCGGTCACGGGAAGTCCGACGAGCTGTCCCAGGAAATCGACCTGCCAAAGGGCTTGCGGGATCAGGATTCCGACCGCGGCCATCGAAGCAAATATCGAACGCTCAGTCCATGTTGCGGCGAGGGCGAGGAAGAGAGCGACGTCGCAGAAGTATAGGAAATTGGTTGCTCCGTATTCGTGCCAGTAATAGGGCACCAGAACCATCATGAAACCGGTGAACGCGAGTTTGACAGTCAGCGGGATTTGATGTCTGTCTGCACCAGACGCCAGCATGTCATCGCGAGAGAGGGTGTCTTCGGAAAAAGATTCGATGGAGCTCATGATGGGCGGTTCCAAAAAGCAGCGAAAATGGGATCACCCATTCAATGAGCCCGGATGGAACAGGACTTTGCGCAGAAAATGCGGGCGTCACCAGTTTTTAAAACGCTTGCCGACATAGGACTCGCCGGCTGGTCCGCTCTCAGCGACGGGCCAATCACGCGAGCGGGTCTCAGTCCTTTTTGAATTTCAAGAGATCGTACGACTGAGCGGAAGTGCGATCGATGAGGTTCAATGGTGACCAGTCGTATTCGAGGTAACGCTGCGTTTGCTTGGTCACGACATAAGCTTCGCCGCCGGGACGCAGATAGATTCCGGCTGCAACGAGGAAGTGTTCGGCGATTTGAAAGTCACCGTAATAGGGCGGATTGAGCAGAACGAGATCGCACGGTGGCAGGTCAGGCAGTCGACCGTCATGGTTCACGATGGCTGTCAGGTTGTTGATTCCATTCTGCTCCGTCGCACGCTGAACGCACTGCACCGCGCGAGTGTTGCAGTCGACCGCGTATGCATGCCCGGTTTCCGATCGCAAAGCCGCCGCCATCGCGACGGCGCCATTTCCGCAACCAAGTTCCAGCACGACGGAGCCCTTCGGAACGGCAACGTTGCGTATCATCACCGCCGCGGCGCGGTCGACGGAACGATGTGAAAAGACCGACGGTCGCGAATGAACGGAGATAACGCGTTCGTCCACTCGATGAGTGAACTCGGCATCGAAGGTCTTTTGTTTGAATCGGTCGGACGTTTTTCGAACGCCATACACGCGGCCGCCCGGTTGATCGTGACAACGAACCTTGGAACCCAACACTTGCAACTGCGATAGCAACCAAGCGTCTTGTGCGGCGTTCACTGCGGCCCACAACTCGCCGCCGACCTTCAGTCGTTTCCAAGCTTGATGAATCAGATCTCGATTCATTTCTGCTTCGCCGTTTTTCAATACCGGCAACACGGCCAGGTCAATGACCTCGTCAGGCAAGTCAGGCTGGCAGACCACCTGGACGGCGTCGTCGGCAATTTCGTTTGCCAATTCAGCCCGATGAGAATCCACGAACCAACTGACAACGTTGCCATCCGCGATCCGGTCCGCCAAGGCGTTGGCGATTTGACCGCGACCGGGTGACATAACCAATGCGGCGGTCGGCGAGGTGCGAACCAACTCGTCCAGTTGGTCCAGCAACAATTTTTCCGAAGGAAGCGGCGGCAGATCACTCATGGTCGACTCCGATTTGAAGCGTCACTGTATCGTCGGAGTCGACGTGGATGGTTTGAAACCGGACGACGTTTTGCGTTTCGGCTTCCACGCGATGGGTGCCAAGGAAGACTCGTGCCATCGCCGTTCCATCATTGTCCGTTTGAATGGTTTGGTCGGTCCACCATTTGTCAAAGATCATCTCCTCCCAAACTGCCGCATTGGGTTTGAGACTCCAGTCCGTACGGATCATGGCACCGTTGGGGCGCCACATGTCGCCTTCCCAAAAACCCCACGTCGTGAATCCTGTCGTGACGGGATGGGCGAACACGAGCGTTAAAAAATCGCGAGTGAATTGGGCTTGAGTGGCCTCGTCGCGCGTGTCGACATCGAACTCGGTGATCTCAATCGGCAATTGAAAACGCGAAAGCTCGTTGAGGACTTTCCAGGCGTCCGGCATCGAAATCAAGTCGGATTGAAAATGGCACTGCAGGCCGATGCCTTCGATGGGGCCGCCCCGATCGAGGATCGATTGGATCTGTTGCAGGTAAGTTTGCAGAAACTCGTCACGCTTCACTCCGCCGGTCATCAGTCCGTATTCATTGATGAACCATCTGGCGTTGGGCTGGGCGTTTTGGCCGCGTTGGAACACATCAGCGTAGTAGTCTTCGCCTAGAACGTCGCCGACCAGAGACACATCACGAAGTTCGTTCAGCCCATCCCAAACAGCGATTGGCATTTCACTCGTACGCTCGAGAGCTGAGTCCAGCGCCGACTCGAGTTCCTCGCGAAATCGCGTGGGTTGATTGGAGAGTTGTTTGACTCGATCGGGAATGAATTGTGGGTAGAGCAGCACGTGGGTCTTGAGCTCCAGTTCTTCTTCACTGGCCCACTGAGCGATGGAGTCCGCTCGAACCACACCAGACGGACGGTCGGTTCCCCAATCGGCCCAATAACGTGGCACGGTGACTCGGTTGAACCATCGCGTGGTTTGCTGGCGAAATTTTTCCGCATCCTTACCGGCTTGAATGGGGGTATCACCGACGAACGTTCCGAACGCGTAAGCTTGACGTTGCTGTTGGATTCGCACTCGAGCATTTGGGATCGGCTTGCCGGTCGCGTCCATGACTCGAACAGTGAGGTTTCGTTTGCGATGACGTTCGATGCTGCGTTCCGCTTCCGCGCGCCAAGCGTCCTCGTTCTCGCCAGGGTAGAGAAGCTTGGTGAAGGGCAGACTGGCCTCGGGAACGTTGCCAAACGCGATCAATTGCAAGTCACGAATCTCGATTCGTTGAGCCTTCGCCGCGCACTGGATGGAGGCGTACACACGTTTGGCGGCGTAATTCTGCTTGGCTCGAAAGCAAACCCGAAACGGATGCCAAGTCGGTGGGACATCGAAGGTTCGAAAGCCGTTTTTTTCGTCAATGGCATCCCACGGATCGTTGACCGCCATCGAAACGTGCAGCGTGCCGTTGCCGTCGGTCGGTGGCAATGCGCGGGCATCAAACGAAACGCAGAAGGCGTCTTCTTTGGCAACGGTTGCATCAATCGGCGGGCACTGAATCTGCAACGCCCAGGCTTCCTCTTGCGCGACGGGCGAGTCGACGACGACCAGGTTTCCATTGCGACGCAGACCGCCGGCACCGGGACGAACGTCCAAACGAAAACCCGCCATCGGAACGATTGTGGTTCCGGTGGCGGGTTGGTCGGGATTGGTTGCGTTGGGTGTTTGTGCGAAGGCACATGAAGCCAAGACCAACGAAAACGACAGAGCGATCGCGAGCAAACTCACCGCGGCGCAGCCCACGAACGTCGCTTGCTCACGATTCATCAGTTCAGCCTTGAATCTTTAGCAACGCATATTTGCGTTTGCCTCGACGCAGCACAAACACGGTGCGTCCGTCGAGATCGTCTTCGGTCAATCGTTTCTGCACGTCTTCCACGCGATTGTTGTTGACGTAGACGCCACCTTCCGACAGAGACCGTCGGGCATCGCCGCCGCTGTTGCAAAGCTTCGCAGTTTGCAAGGCTTCGACGATCCAAAGGCCTTCGCCTTCGAGAGCCGATCGTGGAACATCGCAAGACGGAACATCCGCAAAGATCTCGCGAAGTTGATCGTCCGTGGTGTCGCCAAGCTCGCCGCCGAATAGGATTTCGGTGGCGCGCTTAGCCGATTGCAATCCACTTTCTCCGTGGACCAATTCAGTCAACCACTGGGCCAAACGTTTTTGAGCCGTTCGACGTCCCGGGTCGTTCTTGGTCGTTTCTTCCAGTTCCTCGTATTCCGATCGTTCGATTTCGGTCAGGTACGCGAGGCAACGCATCACGTCGTCATCGGCGACGTTGACCCAGTACTGGTAGAACGCGTAGGGGCTGGTTCGTTCTGGATCCAACCACACCGCACCCGATTCGGTTTTGCCCATCTTGCGACCGTCGCTGGTTGTCAGCAGCGGCGCGGTGATGCCGAACAATTGCTTGCCCAGCATGCGGCGGCCCAAATCGATTCCGGCGGTGATGTTGCCCCATTGGTCGCTGCCTCCGGCTTGAATGCGGCAATCATGGGTCTTGGCCAGGTTCACGAAGTCGTAGGCCTGCAGCAGCATGTAGCTGAATTCGGTGTAGCTCAAACCCGCTTCGCTTTCCAAGCGACTGCGAACGGATTCTTTGCCCATCATTGCACCGACGGGAAAGTTCTTGCCAACGTCACGAAGGAATTCGAGGTAGGAGTAATCCTTCATCCAGTCGAAGTTGTTCAGCAGTTTTGCCGCGTGGTCGCCTTCGAAGTCCAAGAAGTGACGCATTTGGGCGGCGACACCTTCGACGTTCTTTTGCAGTTGATCGGCCGAGAGCAAGTTGCGTTCTTCGCTTTTGCCGCTGGGGTCGCCAATCATGCCCGTTGCGCCACCGACCAAAGCGATCGGATTATGTCCTGCACGTTGGAAGCGACGCAGCATCATCAACTGCATCATCCCGCCGACGTGCAGCGAGGTCGCCGTCGGGTCAAACCCGATGTAGATCGTTTGCGGGCCGGAGTTGAGCAATTCGGCGATGCCGTTTTCATCGGTGGTTTGATTCAGCAAACCACGCCAACGGAGATCTTCAATCAGGGGATTGGTGGCGGTCGAGGAGGTCATACGAATTCGCTTCGGCACTCGTTCAGGATGGCCTCCGCGATGCGGAGGTCTTCGGGGTAGGTGATTTTCAAATTGTCAGCAGAACCTGTGACAAGTTGAACGGGGTGTCCGGTTCGCTCGACCAACTGCGCGTCGTCAGTCGCCATGCGTCCACGGTCCCGTGCATAAGCTTGACGAATGACGTCGATCGCGAAAACCTGGGGGGTCAGCGCGACGTACATGTTTCGCCGGTCAACGGTTTGGCTGCCCGATCCGGTGTCTCGTTTCAACGTGCCGGAGACGGGGGCCACCAACAACGCCGCCCCGGATGAGGCGGCTTCGGCAAAGACGCGATCCAAATCGCTTTGCCGGACGAGTGGGCGAGCAGCGTCGTGGATGGCGACTCGGTCGATGGTGGGAGGTTTCGCCCGGTCGCCAGGTTCGTTTGTAAAACGAAGTACTTCGTCCAAGCCGGCTTGAACGCTTTCGCTGCGAGTCGCACCGCCGCGGACCAATCGGATGGGCAGGTTGCAGTTCAGCTCGCTGATCTGTTCGCGAAAAATCGCTTCGTCGTCGGCGGAGACAGCGAGAACCAGCAGTCCAACATCGCCTCGCACTTCAAAGCGATCCACCGCGTGTTGCCAGAGCGGTTTGCCGTCCAAGGTCGCAAAGAGCTTGTTGGATTGGCTGCCGAAGCGTTGCCCGCTGCCGGCGGCGGGCATGATCACGGCGATGGATCCCGAGCGTGTCATCGATGAGCGACGCCGATTAAACGCGAGCGACGGGGTGCTTCAGTGGCAACCAAGCCGCATTGTCTTGGCTGCTGGCGACGCACTGTTGGATGAAGTACATGCCTTCCACGCCGTCGTGAACGCTAGGGTAAAGCGACTTGGCACGATCGATCGTTTCACCTTCGGCACGTTTGGCCATGTCGTCGAACGCCGCCGCGTAGACGTTGGCGAATGCCTCGAAGAACGCTTCCGGGTGGCCCGATGGCAAGCGGCACGAAGCGGCCGCGATCGGGTGGGTGTAAGGAGCGTTCGGGTCGCGAGTGTAGATCTGATGTGGTTTTCCGTTCTGGCGGAAGATCAGCTCATTCGGGTTTTCTTGTCGCCATTTCAGCGAACCCTTGGTGCCATCGATCTCGATTTCCACATCGTTTTCGCGACCGTGGCTGATCTGCGATGCGGTCACGGTTCCCAGTGCACCGTTGTCGTAGCGAATCACAGCGGTGCCATAGTCGTCCAGTTTGCGACCTTCGACGAACGACTTCAGGCTGCAACTGACCGTTTCTGGCAACACGCCGGTCATGAATCGACCGAGGTTATAAGCGTGCGTGGCGATGTCTCCGAAGGCACCCGCAGCACCGCTTTTGGATGGGTCGGTTCGCCAGGAAGCTTGCTTCTGCTCATCGTCTTCCAGCTTGTCGCGGAGCCAGCCTTGGATGTATTGGGCTCGGATCGCGTTGATCTCGCCCAATTCGCCGCCCAGGATCATTTCGCGAGCTTGGCGAACCAACGGGTAACCGGTGTAGTTGTGTGTCAGAGCGAAGACGACATCGGAGTTTTCAACCGTCTTCAGCAATTGTTCGGCTTGATCCAAGTCGAACGTCATGGGTTTGTCGCAGACCACGTTGAAGCCGGCTTCGACAGCGGCCTTGGCGATTTCAAAGTGCGTGTGATTGGGCGTGGTGACGCTGACAAAGTCGATGCGTTGATCTTCTGGCAGACGCGATTCGGCGTCCAACATGGCTTCGTAGCTGCCGTAAGCTCGCGATTCATCCACTCCGTAACCCGGTGCGGATTGGCGGCTACGTTCGGGGTTGCTTGAGAAAGCACCCGCGACCAATTCACTGCGGTTGTCCAGTCCAGCGGCAACGGTGTGGACGCGGCCAATGAATGATCCCAGGCCTCCGCCGACGATTCCCATGCGGAGTTTTCGATTCAGGGGAGCATTGAGCGACATGATGATTTTTCGCGAGAAACGGGGAAAGTGCCGGGCTAGGAAACGAGATTCCAATCGTAAAGTTCCCGGCCGGTGCGTACAATCACAGGCTGAATGAACTCCATTGTTCCCTTCCCTCGAACGTTTGCTGAGAAACGATTCATGAAAGACATTGCAGATCCCACCTCGTTGGCCGTCGTTCCAGCCGAATCAACGCGATGCTGTGGGGGCCGCGGATGGATGGCGGGCATGTTGGGAGTGACTTTGGCCGCGGTGGGAACGGCGGTTTACTTCGCCGGCGTTGCCTCGGAAGCTCGCCACGGTTCGGCCTTGCAAGCGGCGATTGCTGACCAACTGTCTGGTCAGAATGGAGTTTCTGGCGAATTGGCCAACTGGGAAAACTTGCCCGTCGCCAACGCAACCGCGGCCGTCAGCAGTGAGAAGTTCTCTCTGGCAACCGGTCCCGTCAGCGACCAAGCCGACGGATTGTTTGTTTTGGACCACAATTCGGGGCTGTTGCAGTGCAGCGTCATGTACCCGCGAGCCGGTCGTTTCATGGCAACATTCACAGTGAACGTGGCGGACTCGCTGGGAACCGACGGCAAAGGCGGCAGCTACATCATGGCCACCGGCGTGGCTGATTTTCCTCGCAGCAGTAGCAACCCGGTCGGCCGCTCCGTGATTTATATTTTGGACACTTCGTCCGGCAATTACGCTTGCTACGGTGTTCCTTTCAACGCTCAGGCCATGAATGCCAATCGTCCTCAGCAAGGTTTGTTGGTCTTGATCGGACAAGGCACGGCCAACCCGATTGTTGATCGCGATAACCTGCGTTGATTGCTGAGCGAACGTTGTTTTGAATCGGTCGGGCAATCTCGAATCTGGCGTGCAAGCGTCTGGGCGAACCGGCCGTCGGTGGGCGGCTTGGTGGTCGTTGGGCCTGATTGTTGCCATGGCGATTTTGCTGTCGGCGATGGGGCGGCGATTTTGGTGTGAATGCGGTTCGTGGGTTCCCTGGTCGTGGGACATTTGGACCTCCCACAATTCCCAGCACCTGATTGATCCGTACTTCTTTTCGCACGTGCTGCACGGGGTGCTGTTTTGTTTCGCACTCCGGTTGGTGCCGCGGTGGGATTCCTCGACTCGATTTGTGATCGCGGTGTTGTTGGAGGTGGGATGGGAGATCTTGGAAAACTCACCCCTCATCATTCAGCGCTACCGCGAGTCGACCATGGCGGTCGGCTACACCGGTGATTCCATCGCCAACTCGATCACGGACGTGGTCGCCTGCACGCTCGGTTTTTTGTTCGCCACGCATTATTCCTGGAAGGCATCGATCGGTTTGCTGTTGGCCACGGAGGTTCTGATGCTGGTCACGATTCGGGACAGTTTGCTGTTGAACATTGTGATGCTGGTCACGCCGATCCCCGCGATTCAGCAGTGGCAGACGGGGTGATTCGATCTTGCGTCGGACCTCGCCCGGGTGGTATTGGGGAGCGTGAATGTTTGGAAATCAGCGTGTAGGACGCTGGATTTCACCGAATAAGACTGACTCCACGCCACGGAAGGCTGAATCAGGATGTCTGCTGGACGATTCCATTTGATCGCGTTGACGCTTGTCGTCGGTGCTTGGTTTGTAGGTTGGGATACCCGATCCTTCGCCGCGGAGGCGGAATGGATTTGGGCATCGGGCACGGCAGCCGACCAATCGATCCCAAACGGCGAAACATGCTGGTTTCGCAAGTCGCTGAACCTGCGGCATCGCGGCGAAGCGATCGTCGAAATCGCGGCCGACGACGCCTACGAAGTGCACGTCAACGGACGCAAAGTCGGTGAAGGCGAGTCTTACCGGCAGATGCAGGAGTTCAACATCAGCGACTATCTCGAACCGGGACGCAACGTCGTCGCTGTTCGGGTGCAAAATCAACAAGGCAACACCGCGGCTTTGGTGGCTCGTGTTTCCATTCGTCCCGAAACCGGTGACAAGTGGTTCACATTCAGCACCGATGACAGTTGGAAAACCAACCTGCAAGAAGTGCCCCTTTGGAACACAGCCGCTTACAACGACGGTGGATGGCAACCCGCATCGGTCTTCGGGCGGCTGGGCGAAACCGCTCCGTGGGACCGCGAACCCAGCGTGGCGGTCGAAACCGCGAAAGAGAATTCTGAACGTTTTCAAATCCAGCGTGGTTTCGGCGTTCAACGTTTGATCAACGATGAGCAGGTCGGCTCGGTCATCGCGATGGCCTTTGACGAATTCGGCCATGTTTTGCTTTCGCAAGAAGCCGGCCCGTTGTTGATCGTGACGGACCAAGACGAAGACGGTATCCCCGAAGAGGTCGCGACTTACTGCGACGAAGTCGAATCCGTGCAGGGTATTCTGCCGCTCAATGGCGAAGTCTTTGTCACCGGCAACGGACCCGACGGATCCGCCCTGTATCGACTGATCGACAACAATCGCGACGGAAAACTCGAAACGGTCAAAACCGTGGTGAAATTCAGCGGTGATGGCGGGGAACACGGGCCTCACGGTTTGCGTTTGGGACCCGACGGAATGATCTATGTCTCGGTTGGCAGCTACGTCAAACCGGTTGGCAAGACCGGCAACGGTGAAACTCTGCAAGATATCTATGAAGGCGATTTGCTGCCTCGCTATGAAGATCCGGGCGGGCACGGTCGAGGCGTTCGGGCTCCCGGAGGCACGGTCATCCGAACCGATATCGAAGGCAAGGTGATTGAGCGAATCGCAGGTGGTTTCCGCAACGCTTATGACTTGGTGTTCCATCCGGAAGGCAATCTGTTCATCCACGACGCTGACATGGAAGCCGATGTGGAAACGCCCTGGTACCGTCCCACCGCGTTGATGGACGTGACGGAAGCCGGCGAATTCGGTTGGCGAACCGGTTGGGCGAAATGGCCCGAGTATTACCTGGATCGTTTGCCAAACGTGCTGGACACCGGTCGTGGTAGCCCGACGGGAATCGAATGCTACGAACACCACATGTTCCCGGTCCGCTATCACAACAGCCTGTTCATGGCGGATTGGTCCGAAGGACGCATCTTGAATGTACGTCTGAAGCCATCCGGCAGTGGATACCAAGCTGACAGCGAAGTGTTCTTGAAAGGGCAGCCGTTGAACGTCACCGACTTGGCCGTCGGCCCGGATGGTGCGTTGTATTTCTGCACCGGAGGTCGAGGCACGGCCGGAGGTGTTTATCGCGTCGTCTATCAAGGAAAAATCCCTGACGCCATGAAGCAACTCGGCAGTGGCATTGCCGCCGCCGTTCGCCAGCCTCAGTTGGATTCCGCTTGGGCGCGACAAAGCATCGCTGCGATCCGACGTGAGTTGGGAGCAGACTGGGATCAACAACTGGCCGGTGTCGCCTACAGCGATGAAAACCCACCGTCGTATCGCATCCGCGCGATGAACTTGATGCAGATGTATGGCCCGGTTCCCAGCGATGATTTGCTGATCGAACTCTCCAAAACAGAAAGTGAACCTGTGCGTCGTCGCGCGGCCATTCAACTTGGTCTGAATCCATCGTCGCGGGCCAAGGCTCGTTTGGAAGAAATGCTTGGCGATAGCGATTTGCGTGTCCGCCGTGCAGTATGCGAGGCGATGTTGCGAAGTGGCCAAATCCCTGAAGATCCACAACCATTGATCGCATTGCTCGCTGACGAAGACCGCACGCTGGCCTACGTGGCTCGTCAGGTTCTGCAGCGGATCCCAGCGGTCAAATGGAAAGAAACCGTCATCTTGCACGAGGACACTCGCACCGCATTGGTCGGGATGTTGGCGTTGGTCGCGGCGGACACGAACAAAGCCACAGGACTGTTGGTTCTGAAGCGTTCCAGCAACATGATGAAGGGCTTTCTCAGCGACAAAGATTTCGTCGATATGCTGCGGTTGTGCCAGGTGACGCTTCACCGATGTCAAATCAAGGCCAATGACGTGCCATGGTTGTCACGTCAAATTGCCGAAGAGTTCCCAGCCGGCGATTCGCGAATGAATCATGAATTGATTCGTTTGGCGAGTTACCTGCAGGGGGAATCGCTCGTTCCTCGTGCCATCGAGTATTTGGAAAGCGATGCGCCGGAGATGGATCGTGTTTTGGTGGCGATGTGTTTGCAACGAATCGATCGTCAATGGTCGGCTCGTGAACGATTCGCGTTGCTGAAGTTCTACGAAGGCGTGGCGGCTCGCGACAGCGAAGGCTCTCTGCCGATGTACATGGTGGGAGTGACCCGCGATTTTGCTCGTCACCTTTCCGAAGATGACATCCAAGCGATCTTGGACGAAGGCAGTCGTTGGCGCAACTCGGCCTTGGGTGCATTGTTCCAACTGAAGCGTCCGATCGACGAGGCCACGGCGGAAAAACTACGAACCTTGGATGACGAGCTCAGCGAAGAAACGAAAGTCGACGACGTGCACCGTCGTTTGCGAACAGGCATCATCGCGATGTTGGCTTCCTCATCGGACGATGCCTCCGCGGCCCACCTGCGAAAAATCTGGCGAACCGAACCGCAACGCCGGGCCGTGGTGGCCATGGCGCTCGCTCAGAATCCTGATGGAGAGAATTGGGATTACTTGGTCCGCAGCTTGAACGTATTGGATGGTCCAGCCGCCAATGAAGTCGTGACGCGGCTTCAGGGTGTGCCCATCGCAACGGACGATCCAATGGCTTTGCGTTCGCTCGTGCTGATGGGGCTGCGTGCGGAGAAAGAAGGGACCAACTTTGAGCCCGTGGAACGTTTGCTGGAACACTGGACCGGCATGCAGCGTCCGGAAGGCGTGAAGCGGTCCATGGCGCCATGGCAGCGTTGGTATGCGAAGACATTCCCCGACCGTCCAGTAGCCGAATTGCCTCGCGAAGACGAGTCTCGCTGGGACTTCGAGCAGTTGATGACTCACTTGGAAAGCAAAGAAGGCGAAGCGGGCGACGCACATGCCGGAGCCGAGGTGTTTGCACGGGCTCAATGTGCGAGCTGCCACCGGGCTGGCAATCAAGGCACTGTGATCGGACCAGATCTGACCAGCGTTGCTCGACGCTTCACCAAACGTGAGATCATGGAGTCCATTTTGTATCCATCCCATGTCGTCAGTGACCAATACGCCAGCAAGAAAGTGTTGACGTTGGACGGTGAGGTTTATGTGGGCATGGTCAGCAAAGCTGGGAGCGAGCTGCAAATTCGCGATGCGAACAATCAAGTCACCACGCTGTCGGAAGCCGAAGTGGACCTGATTCAACCAAGCCGTTCCAGCATCATGCCCAGTGGCTTGCTCGACGAACTGTCGCTGCAAGATATCACGGACTTGATGGCTTTCCTGAACGAGTCGCGACGCGTCCAAGTCGCGACCCGTCCTGAGTGATCGACGTCACTCGGAATTGCATTGACGTCTGAGAGGTTGGGTGCATCGACCATGCCAATGGTCGCTGCATCCAGCGGTTGAACCTAGATTGCCTACCAACTCGGCAGTCCAATCCGCATCGCGCTGGTTCTCTCGGCAAGGTCAAACTCGTAAGGGTCGACCGGTCCGATCCATTCCATCATGTCCTCGTGTTGTTTGTGGTTTGGATCAGCGAGGGCATCAAGCAGATTGATGTATCCCCACACGCCACCGCAATCTTCGGGCGGACAGGCATGTTCCCCTGCCGTGCAGCGGGGGAATGTCTCACGCGGTTCGCGGTTGTCGCGGAGAATTTTTTCTAGCTTGATCTCATGCTCCCAACCGTCGCCGAAGTCGTATTCGTAGCGTAGTTTGAGCTTGTTGCCGAACTGACGCACCAAGTCGCTGATCAGCATATTGTCGTAGGCTTCGCTGTTGCCGTCGTCGTACTCCAAAAACTTGGAAGAACAATACGTTCGATCCTTGATCTTGAACTGGTGCAGGTGCGAATTGGTCCAACCCATCGCGGTTTGGATATGTGAATGGAATGTTTCCATGTCCACGTCCGTCGTTTCGATCTGCCGCCAAATCGTCGGAGTCGAATGAATCAATGTGATTTTGAAACGATAGATGTCGGACGTCATGCGCTCTTTCCACTTGGCCAAATTTTTGGCTCGGCGTCGCTCCGTTTTGCGTCTTGCGATGATTTCATCCGCTCGTTGGTCGATGAGTGTTTGGGGAGCGTCTTTCGGTGTCCAAAATTGCAAGCTGACGTGTATCGCTTTCCTCCATTTGGGAAGTGAAGCCGGATTCACCAGTACTTCAACGGATCTAGCTTCACCGTCCTTTCGCTCAATCAGACCATTCTTTTCGAGCGTCTTGAACATGCCGCTAACCGAGGCCGTGGAGACCTCCAATGCATCCGCCACATCTTGCATTGAAGGCGGTTCGCCCGCCGCTTCGGTATAGGCATGGATGAACGATAGGTATCTCGCTTGAGTCTTGGTTGGCTGGTTGGGCATGGTGAACTCGCGAGATTTGAGAGATCAAGGTGTGTCATTCAAATGGTTTCACTGACGAACTTCTGGTCGCCAATGCAGCGGTGACGTGTGTTCCTGTTCCGATCCACTTGATGGTTGAGATTTTAGACCAGTCGCTCGAGCAGGACAGTTGCCATGCCTAGCACCAAGAAGAAACCGCACATGTCGGTGACGGTGGTGAGCAAGGGGCCACTGGCCACGGCAGGGTCGAACCCAAAACGCTTCAGCAACAAGGGCACGGTTCCACCGATGGAGACGGCGATCAGCGTGTTGGCGCACAAAGCGAATCCGACCACCAGTCCCAGGTACGGGTTGCCATTCCAAATCACCGCGACAATGGCGACTAGCAAGCCCAGCACGGTGCCGTTGATCAGACCCACGCTGACTTCTTTCATCCAAACCAGCAGCATCTCGGTGGGACGCACCAAACCGAGTGAAAGTTCTCGCATGCTGACCGCGACGGCTTGGTTGCCACTGCAGCCACTCATGTCGCTGATGATCGGCAGGAACACCGCCAACGCGATGACTTGAGAGAGTGTTTCTTGGAACACCGCGATCACGGCCGCGGCACCAATGTTGAGCAAAATGTTGATGCTGAGCCAACTCAGACGCCGTCGCGATCGCAGCCACAAAGGCATCGTGCGTAGTTCTTCGCCGATGATCCCTTGGCTCTTCAGGAAGTCGCTTTCGGCCGCACGGGTCGATTCATAGTCGACGGCGTTTCGGTGAACGACGCCCAAAAGTTTGTTTTGGTCGTCGACCACGGGCACGCCCAAGAAATGATGGGCATCGAAGAAGTCGCGTAGTTCATCCAGTGGCATGCTGGCGGTGATCGACAGCGGATCCAGGATCATGATGTCCGCGACGGGATCGGTTCGGCGAGCGAACAACAAATTCCGCATCGGCAACACTCCGACCAGTTTACCGTCGTCGTCGGTCAGATAAGCGTATTGGACGTCGTAGTCACGAAACTCTTCGGCGTTCTCCGAAAGCGTGGTGATGACCTCGTGAACCAAGCTCTTTTGGTTGAAACGTAGGATCTCGCGCACCAGCAGACCACCGGCCTGGTCGTCACTGTAGGCGGCAAGTTCGCGAACCGAGGCGGCTTCCTCGGGCGGCAACGCTTGCAAAATGGATTCGGCATGTTCGTCATCCAAGTCACCCAGCAAGTCGGCCTGTTCGTCGCTGGACATCTCGTGGACGATGGCCGCAGCGTCGGCGGCTTCCAGCCCATCCACCAATTCTGCAGCTTGGGTTTCGCTGAGGTGTCGCAGAACCTCGGCGGCTTCTTCCGCGGGCAGCAGAGTCAGCACCGCCGTGTGATGCTCTTCATCGAGACGGCTCAACGACAACGCTTGATCGCTGGCCGACAGATTCGAGAGATAGTCCTCCAGTCCCTCGCCATCGCCTGAATCCACCAATTCAGCCAGTCGTTCCCAAGGACGCCAATCCGCTTCGTCTTGCGGTTTGTCGAGGTTGGCAACCGAGGTGGTTTCTGGCGCATTCAGTTCAGGTGCATTCACAGGTGCGGTATACCGTTGGAAGGGTTAAATTGATGATTCGTAATCGCCAGGACGTTCTAACGAGATTCCGCTTTGTCACTTGCTGTTCGCCTACTGTCCGAACTGATCGGTTTCCCGACGGTCAGCCACACCAGCAATCAGGAAATCACGGAATGGGTAGCGAAGCGGTTGGCGTCTCTCGGTTTTGAATGTGAGCAAACTCGATACCTGGACGGCGAAGGTGTCGCAAAATTCAATTTGATTGCCAAGCGTTCACCCCACTGTTCCACGTCAGATTCCGGCAAATTGTCAGAGCCCGGTGAGGACGGTATCTCAGCCAATTCGGGCGAAGGGAGCGTTGTCGCACCCGAGAATCAAATGGGGGTGGCTTACTTTTGCCATACCGACGTGGTGCCCGCCGATCGATGGGCGGGACCAGGGGGCAAAGCGTTTCAGCCGGTCTTGGAGGGCAATCGGCTCTATGGGCGTGGGGCTTGCGACATGAAAGGGTCCCTCGCAGCGATGTTGGCGGCGGTCGAAGCGGTCAAGCAAGAAGATCAGTCCGCGCCGATTTGGATTGTCTGCACGGCTGACGAAGAAGTTGGGCTTCGCGGGGCCCGAGAATTGGTGCGCAGGAGCGAAGCCTATCAAGAAATCGTGCGGCACGATCCGCTGACGTTGATCGGCGAACCCACTGAGTTACAGGTTGTGTACGCGCACAAAGGCATGAGCGGTTTTCGTGTGGTGTCGCACGGTCGAGCGGCCCACAGCAGCACCGATGAAGGCGTCAATGCGAATGTTTCGATGATTCCTTTGTTGCAAACCGTTTTGGAACTGCATGAACGGGTGCAGTCCGATCCGATGCTTCGCGACGACCGGTTTGATCCGCCGACGTTAACGTTCAATTTTGGGATCAGCGATCACGCGGAAGCGACCAACATCGTTCCGGATCGCAGTGAGCTGTGGGCGAATTGGCGAACGATGCCAAACGTGGATGGAGCATGTTTGATTGATGATGCCAAAGCCGCCGCCGAAGCATTGGGGTTGGAGTTTCGAGGCTATTCAGCGGTCGCTCCATTGGAAACGCCAATCGACGATCCCGCTTTGCTTCGCATGTGTCAACTTGCGCAGCAATACGGCGCCGATCAAAAACCGATGACGGTTTGTTATGCAACGGATGGTGCGGCGTTGGAAACACTGAGCCACCGCGTGGTGTGTGGTCCGGGGAGCATTCGGCAAGCACACACCGTGGACGAATACATCGAAGTGGAGTCATTGGAATCCGGCGTTTCGCTCTTTCGCGATGCCATCCAAGCATTCGCCATGAAGTGAACGTGGCGTTCTTCGATGAACGCGATGGGCTTATCCGAAGAAGGCATCCACGCCGGTTGCATCGAATGCGGATTCAATGTGTTCAATGCGAGTTGGCTGCGGTTCCTCTCGGGGCCACCAAATCGCCACCACGTCGAATCGGCAGGGGATGCCGAGCAGCCGTTTTCGTTTGAGGTAGCGAAGTGCTGCTCGGGTGATGCGGGCCTGTTTGTTCTCGTCGACTCGATCGGCTGGATGGCCGGGGCGCGTGGTGGAGAGTGTTTTGACTTCGACAAACACCATCAATCGCGGTTTTTTCCGTAGGGCGATCAAGTCAATCTCGCCGGCGCGGTCCGATTCGCTTTCCGCGATGATCTGCAAACCCTTGCGTCGCAGTTCTCTGGCGGCCACCTGTTCGCCGCGCCGGCCCAGCGGGGCCGTTGGGTTGATCGAGCCGAAGCGGCGATCAAGGTACCAGTCCTGGATCAATCGCCGCCAATTTGAGAGCGACGCAAGCCGTTTGTGAATCCGAGAAAACAGCGATTGCGTTCCCACGGTGCGGCTCAGGGTTTGGGGACGTGACGATACTGCCCAAAGTTCTTTTCTGCGATGCGTCGCATGCGACTCTCGCCTTCGCGGGAATGGTAGCTGATGGTGTGGATGATGCTGATCGGATTGGATTCTCCAAATAGATTCGTCACCCGGTTCTCTTCGTTGAGCAAATCTTCGATGCCTTGTGGGAACTCACCATCCGAAAGCAAGAAAATGACATCAGGTTTCAGCTCCAGTGCGAATCGCAATGGTTCATACGGTGCCTTGCCCCGGTCCATCGAAACTCGCATGGCCCAGTTACGGATCGATTGCTTGTTTTGCGCGGTGGCATAAACGCTGCGGCTTTCAGGTTCAGCGCCCGACAGCGTCATGTAGTCGCACTCGGCATCGAAGAACACAACATAGAATCGTTGTTTCTCACCGAGCATGTCGATCGATTGAAGCAGAGCCGTGCGAGCGGACTTGAATGCATCACCCATGCTGCCCGAACTGTCGACAAGATACACGAAGTGGTTCCCGCCACCTTCGACCCCGCAAAACTCCATTTGCGACTTTGCATCGGAGGACAGTTTCTGCATCGCTTGGGATGTCGCCGAATTGGAACTCGCCAGCGACGACAGCTTCGAAACGGAGGAATCGACGGGATTCACCGCGGTAGAAGTGATGTCGACGATGGCCATCTCGCCGATCTCGCTGACGTCGTATTGGGTTTCTTCGGGTTGAGTTTCCGTCGGTTCCGTGATGGGTTCGGAGGATTCAATGGCAAAGGTTTCGAAGGAGGACTCTTCGCTTTCGCTGGCGGTGGAGGCTGCGAACGCCATCTGGTCTTTGGGACGCGTTGTGCTGAGCGTGAACAGCCCGAGAGCCAGAATCAGAACTGCGTGCACGACCGCGCTGATGATGACCGCGGCGGGGCGTCGACGTCGGCCGGCGGTATCCGTTTCTTCGTCCGAGGTAACAACGCCCGGCAGATTAACGGTCGAGGCTGAATCCGCCGGTGCTTTGTCGTCAAAGGCAGCTGAGACATCGACGTCGTCAGTGTTGGATGAATCGAGGTCAGCGGTGTCGACCTGTGTGTCTTCCTTGAAGGCGTTGTCGTCGGTCGGCTCAGTGAACTCCTTCGTTCGTGCGTCGGGGTCGGCCAAACGCCGCAACTTGGGCGCTCGCACCATTGGCCCGTGTGCCGCGTCCCGCCGGGTGGCGACTTTGGTGAAAGTCTCGAGTGCTTCACGGACTTCGCCCCAGCTGGCAAACCGTTGGGCAGCGGGGTGTTGGAGCTTGGCCGGTGAGAATCCTGGTGTCTCGGATCCGCTAGCGGCTCGATCGGATGATTCGAGCGACTGCAGCTCCGATTCAATCTGCGACGCCGTTGCCTCCAACCGAGCGGCGTTGGCTTCCAGTCGGGCCGCGTGGGCTTCTCGCCGAACGCGAGCCAGTTCCGACTGCAGTTCGCGTTTGCGATCGTTCAACGCATCGACGTGATCCGGTGGAAGTCCGGAACTGAGGTCGATGCGTTTCGGATCAGGAGCGTTCATCAGTCGGCCGAAAGAAGCTTGTTGAATTCACGCATCCATGCGGGGTGAGCGGGCCAAGCGGGGGCAGTCACGAGGTTCCCGTCGACGTGAGCCGTGTCCATTCCATCACCGGGTGGCACATAGGTTCCGCCTCCGATCTGGACTTCGGGGGAAACGGCCGGGTAGCAACTGCACTGGCGGTCTTTCAAAACGCCCGCAGCGGCCAGGATCTGTGGACCGTGACAGATGGCGGCAATGGGTTGCTTTTTGTCCGCGAAATGTCGGACCAGATCCAGCACCTCTTCGTTCAGTCGCAGATATTCGGGGGCTCGCCCGCCGGGGATCACCAACGCATCGAAATCGCCAGCGTTCAGCGTCTCAAAGTCACCGGTCACGGCGAAGTTGTGCCCGGGTTTTTCGCTGTAGGTTTGGTGTCCTTCGAAATCGTGGATCGCGGTGGCAACCGTGTCGCCAGCGGATTTGCCGGGGCAGACCGTTGTCACTTCATGGCCCAGCATCAGCAACATTTGATAGGGCACCATGGCTTCGTAGTCTTCCACGAAGTCGCCGACGAGCATCAGTATCTTGGCCATTCTGCCTGCTGTGAATGAAAAAGGTCGAAAGAGGAGAGGCTCGTTGACTTCCACGAGGGCTGTTCGAAACAGTGGATGTCTCAACAGGGGGGGAAGAGCGTGCCTCATTCTAAACGCGAAAAAGGACAATGGTTTGCGCGGATTGCAGCGATTTTTTCGCGTCCCCAGGAATGTCACGGAGTGTAGCGAAAAACGTTGTTGTCGGAAATTCGCTCCTGGCAGCATCCTGGATTATGCTGAACGGTCTTCCGGATGGCTCCTATTCTTTTCTGGTTTTGCTGTGATGCAACGCTTCTCTCTTCCGACGTTCGTGTTCTCCGTGGCCTTGGCGATTTCGCAAGCGGGCGGCTGGTCGGGAACGGCCCAGGCCGACACGCAATTGCTCGGCCCCGTTGAAACGCGGCAGTTGGGGTTGGAAGAGGTTTGGCGACGCAACCTCAGCGTTCCGGCTGGCCGTCAATCGATCATCGACCAGAAAATGGTGGTCCATCAAACGATGAGCCATTTGTTCGTCGAAGTCATTGAGAAGTCCGCCCAAGGAGCGGAGCCAGCCGAAGCCGTCTCGGCCGACGATGCTGCGGCGGAAGAACCAGTGATCGACGAGAACGCGACGGTCTACGCTCGGATCGCTGTCGACATGGACCTGGAAAAGCGTGGTGCCGTCGATGAGGATGAAGCCAATCGCTTGGGACGGCTCGAAATCCTGCGGCTGAAACGTCGCGGCATCGAAGCCGAACTGCGGACGCGAAAAGTGCCGATGATTCGTTTCTACACTCTGTCCAATGACGGAACGGTGGAATGTCGCGATGCGGAATCAGGCGAACTGATTTGGCTGCAGCGTGTCGGAGGTGCGGGGCGAACGTACGGTGGATTGGGAGTCGATGAGACCTACGTGACCGTTGTGAACGGCGGTGAGCTGATCAAGTTGGATGTCGCCAATGGTCAAGAATTTGGCGTCACCAAACTGGATTACGTGCCCACGGGAGGCGCCATGCACTGCAATGGTTATGCGGTGGTGCCTTCGGTTGGCAGTCGCATCGTTTGCTACGACCTGAACAATTCCATCCCACCGCCGTTTGCAGAAATCGTTGCCGGTGGCACCTTGAAGATGCCGGCACACTTGGCCGATGCCAACAAGGTTGCCTGGGGAACCGATCGCGGCTTTGTTTATCTGATGGAACTGGAGGGTGAGCCCAACGTGCAGTTCCGGCTGAACACCGACGGAATTGTCAGTGGTACCCCGGCGGTCGCGTCCGGCGAACGTTTCTTCTTTGGCTCGGAGTCCGGCCAAATCTACGGCTTGAAAGCCACACGTACCGGTGAGGTGTTGTGGAGTCGTCCAACGGGCGAGCCAATCTACAACAGCCCCATCTTTTACGACGAAAAGGTCCTCTACCCGACGGCCTATGGCAATTTGATGTGTGTCTCGGCCGAAGATGGTTATTCCGTCTGGCCGAACATGGTTCCCGGCGTTCAGGAACTGCTCGGCGGCATCGATGGCAAAATCTACGCTCGCAGCATGGCGGGGTCGTTGATCGTGGTTGCGGCAGAAGACGGCAAGCTGCTGGGCCGCTTCCCGAACATTCAGCCCGATTCGTTGGTCGTCAATCGCTCGACGAATCGTCTGTATTTGGTGAACGAACGTGGCACGATGCAGTGCTTGCGTCGTCCGGGGGCGGTGTTACCGAAGGTGATTCAGTCATCCGCTCCTCCGGAAAAGGACGAGGAAGAGGCCGAACTGGAGAAGCAGGAGCCGGAGAAAACCGATGGGGGTACCGGGACCCCGTTTGATCCAGGCGGCAATCCTTTTGGTGGCGATGGCAATGACCCATTCGGTGGCGACATGGCGGATCCGTTTGCTCCAGCCGGGGGTGCCGATCCCTTCGGCGACAGCCCTTTCTGATTTCCAAAGCATGCGCTGCACCACCCGCTGTGACGGGGGGCGGTGCCATGGGAGCCTCGGTCGGAGGCTCCGTTTTCCGGGGAAATCATCATCGCGGCCGACCAATGGGGTGTCGGGGCCGATTGGGCACGTGATCTAACGCAAAGGCGTGGTTTTTGATAGAATCTTGCCTGCTAATTGACGCCTTTTTTCGATGGGTCACCGGAACGGTTGAACGCGTCGAAAACCCCGCATTTGACGGCCTCCACGGGCCGCCCATTCATGAGCGATTCTGCTTCGACTGACAACGATTCGAACGACCCCACCCAGGATCCCAACGCAGTGCCCGCCGGAGCGGTTGCCGGCGATGCGGGAGCAGGCGAAACCGAACAGTCCCCTCAGGCTCCGTTGGAACGCGTTTCCACCAGTCCCGCGGCGAACTCGGAGTACACCGACAAGGATTTGTTGCACCTTTCCGACTTGGAACACGTGCGTGAACGTCCCGGGATGTACATCGGTGACACCACCGCTCGCGGTTTGCACCACCTCGTCTACGAAGTGGTCGACAACTCGATCGACGAAGCGATGGCTGGGTTTGCTCAAGCCGTCAGCGTGACGGTTCACACCGATGGCAGTGTCACGGTCGAAGACGACGGCCGCGGAATTCCCGTGACCCGGCACGACCAATTGTCCGAAGAACTCGATCGAGAAGTCAGCACGTTGGAAGGCGTGATGACCGTGTTGAAGTTCGGCGGCAAGTTTGAAAAAGGGGCTTACCAGACCTCCGGTGGTCTGCACGGCGTCGGTGTCACCGTGGTGAACTTCCTGAGCCAATGGACCGAGGTCGAAGTCAGCCGCGATGGATCGACGTGGACCCAGGGCTACGAGCGCGGTGTGCCAACCGGTCCGATCCAAAAAGGCCGTCCAACGAAGAAGACCGGAACCAAGACAACGTTCAAAGCGGACGGTCAAATCTTCAGCGTCACCAAATACAGCTTCGACACGCTGCAAAAACGTTTGCAGGAACTCGCGTTCCTCAACAGTGGTGTGCGAATCAAGTTCCTGGACGAGCGAAACGGCGAAGGCGGCGACTATCAATTCGATCGCGGGATCGTCGAATTCGTGGAACACCTGAACCGTGCCAGCGATGCGTTGCACAGCGACGTGATTCAGTTTGTTGGCAGCAAGGACGGAGTCGAATACGACATCGCTCTGCAGTACAGCACCGAGTTCACCGAAACCGTTCAATCGTACGTCAACAACATTCACACGATCGAAGGCGGAACGCACGTGTCGGGTTTCCGCTCGGCATTGACGCGAACCCTGAACAACTACGGCAAGAAAGAAGGGCTGTTCAAGAACACCACGCCGACCGGTGATGACTTTCGCGAAGGATTGACGGCGGTCATCAGCGTCCGTGTACCGCACCCGCAGTTCGAAGGCCAAACCAAAACCAAGTTGGGCAATGGTGAAGTCGACGGAATCATCACCAGCGGTGTCGGCGAGTCGTTGACGAAGTACTTGGAGGAGAATCCTCGTACGGCCAAGGCGTTGGTCCGGAAGGGATTGTTGGCCGCGGAAGCTCGCGAAGCGGCTCGCAAGGCCAAAGACCAACTCCGCAAACGAAAGGATGCTTTGGGCGGCGGCGGGCTGCCAGGAAAGCTCCGGGACTGCATCTCCAAGAACATGGAGGAGTGTGAAGTCTACTTGGTCGAAGGTGATTCGGCAGGTGGATCGGCCGAAGGTGGCCGGATGCGAGAGTATCAAGCCATCCTGCCGCTTCGCGGTAAGATCATCAACGCTTACAAGAGCCGCGAAGACAAGGTGCTGGCCAACGAAGAAGTCCAGTCCATGATCCAGGCGATCGGGACCGGTATCGGAGCCGATCAAGATCTCTCACGTCGACGTTACAACAAAGTCATCATCATGACTGACGCCGACGTCGACGGCAGCCACATTCGCACCTTGTTGTTGTGCTTCTTCTATCGACAGATGTACCAGTTGGTGGCCGCCGGGCACGTGTACGTGGCTCAACCGCCGCTGTTCCGGGTTTCTCAAGGAAAGAACCGGTACTACGTCCAGTCCGAAGACGAAATGAAGAGCCAGTTGCTGGATCGTGGTCTGAATGACACCCGGTTTGAAACCGAGGATGGTCGCAGTGCGGAAGGCGATGCGATGCGAGCCTTGTGCGTGGCGTTGGCGTCCATGGAAGACGCGATCGTGGCGTTGGAACGTCGCGGTGTTGGCCTTCGAGTTCACGCGGAACGCTTCGATCCGGTCACGGGCAAGCTACCGCCGTTCTTGTTGACGATCCAAGGCGAAGAGCATTGGTTCATGAAGCAAGCCGATGTCGAGACCTACCTGGAACAAAACAACGCGACGCTGGACATCGATCAACCCGAAGACGAGACCGTCGAGGAAGCCGAAGCCACCGAGAGTGACGAACCGTCCAAAGTGGTCGCTCACTTGGCTGAGCTGCACGAAGTGCGAACGATCAACAGTGGTTTGAAGGACATGGAGCCGCTCGGGTTTGGTTTGCAAGACTTGATCCCAATGGATCGAACCGGATCGACCAACCCGCGTTTCGAGTTGGTTCGTGGGGAAGACCTGCGACGACCAATGGAGGATTTGCGAGCGTTGTTGCCGGAGGTTCGAGCCGCCGGTGAAAAAGGCTTGCAAGTGACTCGCTTTAAAGGGTTGGGCGAAATGAACGCGGAAGAGCTTCGCGAAACAACGCTCGATCCAACGAACCGAACGTTGATCAAGGTCAATCTGACGGACGCCGGTGCGGCGGACGAAATGTTCCGACTGTTGATGGGCGACAAGGTCGAACCTCGTCGCGAATTCATCGAAACCCACGCACTTGATGTGCGAAACTTGGACGTCTGATTCATGGTCACACCGCCACCCAAAGATGATTCTGCTGGTTCGGATGTTGAAGTGGCGGAGGCGTTGATTCAAAGCGTTTCGCAGGTCAAAGAGCAGGTCGGCCGAATCGTGGTCGGCCAGGGTGAGGTGATCGAGCAGTTGCTGATCGCCATCTTGGCTCGCGGGCATTGTTTGCTTGAAGGCGTGCCGGGTTTGGCGAAAACGTTGATGGTCAGAACATTGGCCAGTTCCATGAACCTGGATTTTCGGCGGATTCAATTCACGCCGGATTTGATGCCGGGCGACATCACCGGAACCGACATCATTCAGGAAGACCACGAAACCGGACATCGCGAAATGTTGTTTCGGCCTGGGCCCGTGTTCACGCAAATGCTGTTGGCCGACGAGATCAACCGAACACCGCCAAAGACGCAGGCGGCATTGTTGGAAGCGATGCAGGAGCACGAGGTCACCGCGGGCGGCAAGACCTATGCATTGAAAGAACCGTTCTTTGTCTTGGCCACGCAAAACCCAATTGAGCAGGAAGGCACTTACCCCTTGCCGGAAGCTCAACGCGATCGTTTCCTGTTCCATGTTGTGGTTGGCTATCCGTCACGCGATCAAGAGGCCGAGATTGTGGAACGAACGACGTCCGGCGATTTGGCGGATGTCCAACCGGTGGTCAGCGGCGAGGACATTTGCCGATTCCAGTCCGTGGTGCGTCGCGTTCCGTTGCCGGAGCATGTCAAGAATTGGGTGATCGATGCGGTTCGGTCCGCTCGACCCAACGAAGCCGACGCGAAAGATTGGGTCAAGGAATGGATCCAATGGGGGCCGGGGCCTCGGGCGAGCCAGCAATTGGTGCTGGCGTCCAAGGCTCGTGCGTTGTTGCACGGTCGAACCCACGTCACGTTGGAAGACGCGCAAGCATTGGCTTTGCCGGTCTTGCGTCACCGAATCGTGCCGACGTTTTCCGCGGAAGCCGACGGGATCTCGGTGGAGGACTTGGTGGGCCGTTTGGTCGCCGAGCAATCCGCCGGTGCCGCGTCCGTTCTGTAGCCAATCGCGGCTGGCGATCCTCAGCCCTCAGCCCTCGCGCCTTTCGCGTAGCTGCCCAGCACATGCGTGTGATGCGTGGCGGATTGCAACGCTTCGATGGCGTTGGCGACCTTCGTGTCTTGCTGGTGACCGGGGAACTCCACGACGAAGAAGTATTCGTTGTGGGTACCTGGTTGAGGGAAGGATTCGATCCAGGTCAGGTTGAGGTCGTGCTGTTTGAAGATGCCCATCACATCGGCGAGGGCACCGGGTTGGTGAGCGACTTGGAAGAGCAGCGTGGTTTTGTCGTTTCCGCTTGGCGTGGGTTGATCATGTCCGAGCACGGCGAATCGTGTGACGTTGTTCCGATTGTCTTCAATGTTCGCGCCCACCACTCGCAATCCTTGTCGACGACCGGCCGCTTCACTGGCGATCGCCGCGATGCCGGGTTGAGAGGCGGCGAGTTTTGCTGCGGCGGCGGTCGAGCTGCACTCAATCAATTTTGCTTTGGGCAGATGAGTGTTCAGCCAAAGGCGGCACTGCGAGATCGCTTGAGGTTTGCTGTGCACTTCAGTGATGGATTCGCGATCGCACATCGCCAGCAGTTGATGATGGATGGCCAATTGGACCTCACCCACGATCGATGCTTCGCCTTGGGAGAGTCTGCCGAAGGTGTCCACGATTCGTCCGTCGGTGCTATTTTCAATCGGCACGATACCGCCGGCGCAGTCGCCACGTCCCACCGTTTCGAAGACGGTGCCAATGGAGCTGACGGGCAGCAGGTTGGCGCCTTCGCCGAAATAAGCAATCGCCGCCAAGTGACTGTAGCTGTCCATCGGACCCAGGAACGCGTAGGCACCTGGATGCGATGCTCGCCAGCATGTCGAGGCGATGTGACGTAGCACGTCGCGTTGGTCGTCTTGGCCAATGGGTGAGTTGGCTTGGTCCGCGACAAGTTGGTCAATGATGCAGAGAGTTTGCGCCCAAGAAATGCTGACTTGGCGCTCATCGTCTTTGCCGTCGTCATCCGCTTTCATGGCGAGGCAGCGTCGCTGCAGCAGTTCCAGGATCTGTTGATCGATGGAACGGATCGTATCGCGTGATTCAGGTGTGCTCATTCGGGCGAAAATTCGGGCAAGAGCAAAGGGTGACTGCCGATTTGGCAAGCCGGCATTGTGGCATGGGGGCGGGTTGAGAAGGGGCTGCCAAAATCGTTTTTAAAGATTTTTTGAAAGGATGCTGGGTTGCGAAAAAGCAGTGAATTGCTGTGTTTTCTGTGTGTGTCGTTTTGGCAAGTAGAGCGAAGAAAGGCCTCTGGCACAGATCTTGCCATATCTGGCGATCGAGACAAAAGGCTGACGAAATGGACCGCCAAGGTGCCCCGGTCGGCCCAACGAATAACAAATTCATTACCAAACACTGACACCACCATCCCGTTCGGACACAGGAGTACCCGCACCATGGCACAAGGCGAAAAAATCATTGGTATCGACCTCGGGACCACGAACAGCGTGGTTGCGATCATGGAAGGGAGTGAGCCCAAGGTCATTCCCAACCCCGAAGGCAACCGACTGACACCCAGTGTCGTCGCTTTCACCGACAAGCAAGAGACCATCGTCGGCGAACCAGCCCGACGTCAAGCCGTCACCAACCCGAAACGCACCGTTTACTCGGCGAAGCGTTTCATGGGGCGTCGTCACAACGAAGTTCAATCGGAAGAAAAAATGGTGCCCTACGGCATCACCGGTGGAGCAGGTGACTACGTCAAAATTCAAGTTGGCGACAACGAATACACGCCTCAAGAAATCTCGGCCAAAGTCCTTCGCAAACTGAAGGAATCGGCTGAGTCTTACTTGGGGCACAAGGTCAACAAGGCCGTCATCACCGTTCCCGCTTATTTCAACGACGCGCAACGTCAAGCGACCAAAGACGCTGGGCAGATCGCAGGTTTGGAAGTCGCGCGGATCATCAACGAGCCCACCGCGGCTGCTCTCGCTTATGGTTTGGACAAGACCAAAGACGAAAGCATCATCGTGTTTGACCTTGGTGGTGGTACGTTCGACGTTTCCGTCTTGGAAGTTGCCGACAGTGGTGACGAAGAGCAGGAAAGCCGAGTCTTCCAAGTGGTCAGCACCTCGGGTGACACGCACCTCGGTGGCGACGACTTTGACGAAGCCTTGATCAACTACGTTGCCAGCGAATTCCAAAAGGAAAACGGCATCGATCTGCGGAACGATGCGATGGCACTGCAACGTTTGCAAGAAGCCTGCGAAAAGGCCAAGAAAGAACTGAGCTCGTTGCCAGAAACCGACATCAACTTGCCCTTCATCACGATGGACGCTTCCGGACCGAAGCACCTGACGATGAAGATCACTCGTTCGAAATTCGAAGAGCTGATTGATGATTTGGTGGAACGTTGCCGCGGCCCAGTGTTGCAAGCATTGAAAGATGCTGGTTTGGATCCCAAAGACATCGACGAGATCGTCTTGGTCGGTGGTAGCACGCGAGTGCCAAAGGTTCGTGAAGTTGTCAAAAGCATCTTCGGAAAGGACCCGCACCAAGGTGTGAACCCCGACGAAGTTGTCGCCGTTGGTGCTGCGATTCAAGGCAGCGTCTTGGCGGGTGATCGCAACGACGTGTTGTTGTTGGACGTGACTCCATTGACCTTGGGAATTGAAACCGAAGGTGGTGTGATGACCGCTTTGGTCGAACGCAACACCACGATTCCGGCGGAAAAGAAGAACGTCTTCAGCACCGCCGCCGACAATCAAACCGCGGTGACCGTTCGCGTGTTCCAGGGTGAACGCAAGATGGCCAACGCCAACCGGTTGCTTGCTGAATTCAATCTGGATGACATTCCAGCCGCCCCGCGTGGCGTGCCTCAGATCGAAGTCAAATTTGACATCGACCAAAACGGCATCCTGAGCGTTTCGGCGAAGGAACTGAAGACTGGAAAAGAAGCCAACGTCGAAATCAAAGACAGCGGTGCGTTGTCCGAGAGCGACATCGAGCAGATGCAAAAAGATGCCGAAGCCAACGCCGAAGAAGACAAGCGTCAATTCGAGTTGGTGGAAGCTCGCAACAAGGTGAACCAGCAGGTTTACCAGCTCGAGAAGCTGATGACCGAAAACGATGAGAAGCTGTCCGATGACGACAAGGCTCCGATGAACGCTGCGATCGAAAAAGTCAAGAAAGCCGCCGAAGGCGATGACTTGGCTGAGATCAAAGCCGCCTCGGATGAATTGGAAGCCGCATCGCAAGCCTTCAGCAAAGTCTTGTACGAGAAGACGGACGCTGCGGGTGACGCGGGAGCCGATGCTTCAGGAGCCGCCGGCGCGGCTGCTGGAGGCGGTGATGACGACGACGCAATCGACGCGGAGTTCGAAGTCAAAGAATGACCTAACCGATGTGAGTCGGATGGTTTCACCTTTCGGCTCGCACGTTCTTGATAACGGCGAGTCTCGTTCGGCTGTTTCGGCAGCCGAATGGGCGCTCGCTTTTTTTATGCCTCCTTTCGACATGGTTTTTGTGCAAGTCGACCGACGCGGAGTCGTTTTGCATCGCCAAGTGGCCTCCGCGACCCACCAACTTATCCCACCCTTTTCTCTGCCCCGGAGGTTCCGATGGCTTTTCGAATCGATAAATTGACAACTCAAGCCCAAAACGTGGTGGCCGAAGCTCAGGCTCAGGCCAGTTCCGCTGGGAACGCTGAAATTGATCCATTGCATGTGCTCGCTGCTGCGGTGAATCAGCAAGACGGCATCACCAAGCCGCTGCTGGAAAAAATCAATGTGGATGTGCCCAAGCTGAAGTCGCTGATCGAGAGCGAGCTGGCGAAGTTGCCGCATTCTTCAGGAATGGGGCAGGCTCGTGTTTCCGCGAAATTGCAGGCGTCGTTGGAAGCGGCTGCGAGTTCCGCGGAATCTCTGAAAGACGAATACGTCAGCACCGAGCATCTGCTGGTTGGTTTGGCACGAACGGACAACAAAGCGAAAAGCTTGTTGTCATTGTTGGGCGTTACCGACAACGATCTGTTGACCGCGATGAGTCAAATTCGTGGTTCGGCTCGTGTGACCGATCCGAATGCGGAGTCGACTTATCAAGCTCTGGAAAAGTTCGGCATCGATCTGACTCAGTTGGCTCAAAGTGGCAAGCTCGATCCCGTGATCGGTCGCGACAATGAGATTCGCCGAGTCATTCAGGTGCTTTCGCGACGCACGAAGAACAATCCGGTTTTGATTGGCCAACCCGGTGTGGGGAAAACCGCCATCGCGGAAGGGCTGGCACTGCGGATTTTCGAAGGTGACGTGCCACAAAGTTTGAAGAACAAGAAGGTGGTCTCGCTCGACATGGGCGCCTTGGTCGCCGGAGCCAAATTCCGTGGTGATTTTGAGGAACGTTTGAAGTCGGTGCTGCGCGAGGTCAAGGATTCCGACGGCAAGGTGATCTTGTTCATCGACGAATTGCACCTGGTCGTCGGTGCGGGCAACGCGGAGGGTTCGGCCGACGCGGCAAACTTGCTCAAGCCGGAACTGGCTCGCGGTGCGCTTCGATGCATCGGTGCCACCACGCTGGACGAATACCGACAACACATCGAGAAGGACGCGGCGTTGGAACGGCGTTTCCAACCGGTGTTTGTTGGTGAACCCAATGCAGAAGACACGATTGCGATTTTGCGGGGCCTGAAGCCTCGCTACGAATCGCATCACGGCGTTCGGATCACGGACAGCGCACTGGTCGCGGCGGCCAATCTTTCGGATCGCTACATCGCGGATCGGTTCTTGCCGGACAAGGCAATCGATTTGATCGATGAGGCGGCCAGTCGCTTGGCAATGGAAAAGGAAAGTGTTCCAGAACCCATCGATCGTTTGCAGCGACGACTGCGGCAACTCGAGTTGGTGCATCGCCAGTTGGAGGATGAGCAAGAAGCGTCAGCAGTCGAGAAACGTGTCGACGTGGAAGAGGAAATGGAAGCGGCCAAAGCTGAGTTGGCGAGCCTGAAGGAGCAGTGGGAAGCCGAGAAAATGGGGCTCGACGATGTGCAGTCCGTGCGTCAAGAGGTCGACCAATTGCAACATCGGTTTGCTCAGTTGGATGCGGAAGCCAAAGAGAAGCAGCTTCGTGGCGAAAGCCCCGAGGAGGCGTATCGGGAAATGCTTCAGGTTCAATCGCGACTTCGTGAATTGCAGTCTCGAATTGATGAAGCGGAAAGCCGCGATCAGTCCGCTGACGATACGAAAGACGATGCCGCCGACGAAAAGCGTCGCTTGCTTCGCAAAGAGGTGACGGAAGAAGAGATTGCCGAAGTCGTCAGCACTTGGACCGGGGTTCCGGTGACTCGCATGATGGAAACCGAACGCGCCAAGTTGTTGGTGATGGAAGAGCGTTTGCACCAGCGAGTCGTTGGGCAAGATGAAGCCGTCACCGCCGTGGCGGACGCGGTGCGTCGCAGCCGAAGTGGTTTGCAGGACCCCAATCGTCCGATTGGTTCGTTCCTGTTTCTCGGGCCAACCGGCGTCGGGAAGACGGAGTTGTGCAAAGCGTTGGCGGAGGTGATGTTCGATGACGAATCGGCGATGGTGCGGATTGACATGAGTGAGTTCATGGAACGTCACAGCGTGTCGCGGTTGATCGGTGCGCCTCCCGGCTATGTCGGCTACGAAGAGGGGGGCAAATTGACCGAGGCCGTTCGGCGGCGTCCGTATGCCGTCATTCTGCTCGACGAGATGGAAAAGGCTCATCCGGATGTGTTCAACATTCTTTTGCAGGTGCTCGACGATGGGCGTCTGACGGATGGACAGGGTCGGACAGTCGACTTCACCAACACGGTGATCGTGATGACCAGCAACGTCGGCAGTCAGGTCATTCAACGTGTCACCGAAGAAGGTGGCGGCGAAGATGAGATGCGAAATGCGGTGGAGGAGGCTTTGAAGGCCAGGTTCTTGCCCGAGTTCCTCAACCGAATCGATGACACCGTGATCTTTCATCCGCTGCAGCAAACGCAGATTCGAAGGATCGTGGAACTGCAGTTGGAAGACTTGCGTTCGCGACTGGCAGCCAACGGGTTGTCGGTGGAGATTTCCGATGCTGCGGTGGATCGCATTGCGGACGAAGGGTACGACCCCGCCTACGGGGCTCGTCCTTTAAAACGTGTGATTCAGCGAGAAGTTCAGAATCCGTTGGCCACCGCGATTTTGAAGAATAGTTATCCCGAAGGCACGGTGATCAAGATCGATCACAATGTCGAGGGATTCACTTTCTCGGACTGATGAAGCGTCCAGATTGCGGGTGAATGAGAAAGCAAACGGAGCGGTCGGCGGTGTCGGCCGCTCTGTTTTTTTGCGCTGTCGTATCCATCGAGTTCGCGAAGCTGCCCTTTTCGTTCATCATTTTGTAACAACTGGGGTGTCAGGGCGGTCCGCTTGTTGTTGCTCGCTTGAACGGATGCGACAATTCTTTGGTGGAAGCCTATTCTTTTATCAAGTGGGTTTCGTTTGGCGGACAGTTGCATCGGAAGGGCATGCCGAGGGGACTGGCGTTCAAAATGTTTTGTCAAACCATTGCAGAAAGGTTGTTCATGATGTTGCAACGAGTCGGATTGATGTTGTCGTTGGTTTGCATTTCCGCAGTGGTGGGAACGGCGGATGAGAAACCGACCTTGGATTTGGAAAAATCGAAGATCTCATTCGTTGGTTCGAAACCAGACGGGAAGCACGACGGTGGGTTCAAGAAGTTCACCGCGGATGTGGTGTTGAACGTTGAAGAGCCCAGCGAAGGATCGCTGAAGATCGAAATCGATACGACCAGCCTTTGGTCAGACGATGACAAGCTGACCAACCACTTGAAGAACCCCGATTTCTTTGATGTGCGAAAGCATCCCAAGATCACATTTGAAGCAACCAAGATCGAGCACGATCCTGCGGAAGATAGCGTCAAGCTTGTTGGGAAATTGACCATGTTGGGCAAGGCCGTGGAGGTCACCATTCCAGCTCTACCGAGGTTGACCGAAGAGATGTTGGTCTTGGCCGCGAATTTTGACATTGATCGAACCAAGTGGGGAATGGACTACGGCAAAGGCAAGATCAACGACGAAGTTGCCATCCGCGCTTTGCTGGTATTCAAGCGATAGACCGTTGGAAACTGAAATCCTTTTATGGTGCGTGATAACGCCAGCGATCATCTCGCTGGCGTTTGTCATTGGTGCTTGGCGAGCAAGTCGTTGGGACGGCGAATGGATCGGTCACCGGTTGCCGGCCTCGCTGTGTGTTGTCGGATGGTCGGCGGCTGTTGTTGCGAGTTTGGTTGCCCGCCAGGATTTGGACTTCGATTCGTTGGAGTCGTGGCAGATGGCTCTGGTTCCCGTTGTGCTGGGATCGTTATTGATCGCGGTCCTGTCCCCTACAAAAGACTCGTTCGCTTCCGAGCAGACGCACGGCCACAGCATCACAGCGCTGATCGCAGGGTTGGCTGGTGTCGCAACTGCAATGTGGAGCATGCCGACCGGTGATGGCTGGGTGGACATGTTGCCCCTGCATCGGCCTTGGATGGCAGCGGTAGCCGCCGCCGCGATGATCAATCTTTGGGCACTGAATCGCATGCAGCATGCGGGAGCGACGGCATGGATGATGTGGGTGGCGTTGGCTGGATTGTTCGCACCAACATTGCTCGCCGCCAGCGCCTACGGTGGATTCGCCGAGTGGTTGGTCAGTGCTCTCGTCGCGACCACCGTTTTCGCGATCGGGTGCAGCGGTCTATCGTTAGCATCGTTTGCGAAGTTAACTCCTGCCGTCGTGTTGTTGTCGGCAAGTGCGACCGCGACCGGACGGTTTTACACTTACGAAGACCATCCGGCGTGGCTTTATAGCGTGATTCTGTTATCACCCTGCATCATTACGGTGGCGGACATTCCTCTTCGCGAACGCTCCACCAAGGTGCGAGTGCTGGTGGCGGTTCTCGTGACCGTGGTGTTGCTGGTCCTGGTGGCGTGGTACCTGTTCAGTGATTCGTTGTTTGGTGACCCGGCGGAAGAATGGTGAATGGTCCGTCGCGGATCTGCGTATCTAGATTCTTGCTGGGGTTTGCCCGCATGGGTTTCTTAGGGCGAACGGCTTGCCCATCGGTCTTGGATTCGGCGGTAAAGATTTGACTGGCGTGTGCGGTTGGGTCAGAGTCTCGGCAGCTTTTAGTTTCATCTTCGTGAGAAATCGGCAATCGCATGACCGTCAGTATTTTCAATGATGTCATCGGCCCGGTGATGCGTGGTCCCAGTAGTTCGCACTGTGCGGCTGCACTGCGAATCGGCAGGTTGGCTCGCGATTTGGTGGAGGGCGACCTGCAGCATGTGCTGATTCAATTCGACGAGAGTGGATCGCTTCCAGCGACGCACACAAGCCAAGGGTCCGACATGGGATTGTTTGGCGGATTGTTGGGATGGGAGGCCCATGACGAGCGGTTGCCAAATTCACGACGTCACTTGGTGGAGCAAGGAATCGCGTTTGAGTTTGAGTATGGCGACTTCGGTGACCGGCATCCCAACACGTACCGGTTGACGGTTTGTGGGGGCCAGGGTTCGCACACGTTGATTGCGATTTCGACTGGCGGTGGAATGATCGAGGTCATCTCGATTGATGGTTTTGATGTTTCGATGGATGGTGGCTTTGACGAAACGTTGGTGCCATTGATCAGTCCAGCAAAAGACGCGTCCAGCGATGTTCTCGACTGTGAAATCATTGCGGAGAAAATCGGAGCGGATCGAGTGCATGTGCGCACGCTCGATGACCAAGTCTTGTTGCAGGTTCAATCGAGTCGCCCCGTCACGACCGCGGCATTGGATACGGCTTGTCCCTGGGAAGTGGCCGAGCCGGTTTTGCGTTTGCAGCCCGTATTGCCCATTCGGTCTCGTCCAAACGCGAAGGTCCCCTTTGAAGATTGCCGGACTCTGATGGCATTGCCGGACGCGAATGAAAAGCCGCTTTGGAAGTGGGCGGTGGAGTACGAAGTGCAACGAGGGGGGCTGAGTGAATCAGAGGTGATTGATCGCATGGTCGACATCGTTCGCATCGCTCGAACAAGCATCGAGTCAGGTCTCGCCGGAACCCGCTACGACGATCGTGTGTTGGGATATCAGTCAGGTGGGTTTCAAAAGAAGTTGGATGCAGGCCAGTTGTTGGATGCCGGCGTCTTGAACCAAATGGTTCTCTACACGACGGCCATGATGGAAGTCAAAAGTTCCATGGGCGTGATCATCGCCGCACCGACCGCGGGTGCATGTGCTGCGTTGCCAGCCTCTTGTTTGGCGATGGGCGAATCGTTGTCGCTCACCGACGAGGAAATTGCCAAGGCATTTTTGGCGGCGGGGTTGATTGGTGTCTTCATCGCCACGGCGTGGAGTTTCGCGGCTGAGGTGGGCGGTTGCCAGGCCGAGGGTGGATCGGCCGCCGCGATGTCGGCAGCGGCACTGGTGACGATGGCCGGCGGGAACACGGCCCAGGCGACCGGTGCGGCTTCGATGGCATTACAAAACATGCTGGGGTTGATCTGTGATCCCGTGGCCAACCGCGTGGAAGTCCCATGTTTGGGAAAGAACGTGATCGCAGCCAGCAATGCGATCTCTTGTGCCAACATGTGTTTGGCTGGTTTCGATCCGGTGATTCCACTGGATGAAACCATCGACGCTGCTCGTCGTGTATCAGAGCGGATGCCGCGCGAGCATCGCTGCACGGCTCTTGGTGGATTGGCAACCACACACACGTCGCTGCAAATCGAAAAACGTCTGCAGCAATGTGGTGCCGGATGTGGATGCGGTACGCCTCCGCCCGTTTCGCTATCGGTGAGTGGGAAAGAGGCAGCCTCGTCCCGAGTCATTCCCGAACGCAGTTGCTAGGGAAGATTCAGCGGTTCGCGACCCGCACGCGTGAGCATCTTCCGGAAGAGCTCTGCATCGATGTTTTTAGTGATGAATTTCACCGCTCCATCGGCCATTCCGACATGAAAGCCGCCAGGCCATGCGTTGCCCAAGCCGTCCAGAGGCGATTCCATTTCCATCGAAATGTCGTCCGGTTTGGTCCAAAAGACCGATTCGGTTGGGTTCGTTTCAACAATCAGAATGGTGTTGGATAGGCCATCCATGAATTCGCGAAAGTGGATTGCTTCGGTGGGCAGCAGACCTTTGGCTTCCCCCACCGACGCTTGGTAAATCGTGTGGCCTGGTTCGAGCGGAACGCCGACTGGCTGGTAGGTCGCGGGCACTCGCTCAGCGACTTGCAGGTTGTGCTCACTGTCCCACGGTTCATCCAATCGGAACTGTTGATAGAGCTCAGCTTCTTCTAAGAACGGAAGCAACTTCACTCGCCAGCTCAACAGTGGTTTTCCGTTTTCGTCGGTGATGGCGGCGGCCGGTAGTTGTCGGTAGGCAGCGTGGTGATTGTGCATCGCCAACATGATCTGCTTGATGTTGTTGGACGATTGCACACGGCGGGCAGCTGTTCGGCCCGCCTGCACGGCGGGAAGAAGCAATCCAGCGAGAACTCCCGTGGAGGCAACACTCAGTTCCGATTCGGTTTGAATGGTGACATCGCGGCCCACCCGCAACGGTTGCAAAGCTTGTAGAAGCATGGCCGAGATTCGAGTGGCGTAAGCCTGCACCGCTTGCTGCATCGCGGGGGATGCGTCGGATCCGGCGAGTTTTTGCTGAATCATGTCCATTGCCAAGACCTGCGCTTCGATGAGCGAATCCTGCAAGATGCTTTCGATTTGTTCGGAGGCGGGTTCATCGATGCCGACGAGCGTCAATTGGATGGCAACGGCTTCTCCTTGAAAGTCGACATGCAGCAGGATTGCGTCGGTCAATCCTGGAAGTTGTCCAAGTGGTTGCAAGCGAGGCGGAAGTTGTGCCGCCGCGTGCATCGCGAATCCGCTGACCAAAGGTCGGATCGTTTTCATCTCCACCACCGCGGAGATCCCGTCACGCTTCGGAAGGGAAGCCAAACGCACAGGAAGCGGGCCGCGTTCTGATGAGTCCACTTCGTCGCTAGCCGCAGCGGTCTCGACCAGCCATTCGGGCGAACCGATGTACCAGATCTCTCCGGATTCGCCGTCGTCGAATTGGGCATCGGCGGACAATCGACTCAGGACCATTGGGAATTGCCCGCGAATTCGCACGGCTTTGTGTTCACCAATGTCGATTGGTTGAGGCTCCAGGTCCAAGGCTTCTTTCAGCGTCTTGCCATCGATCTTGCCTTTCAAACTCAAGACGGCTGAAAACAACGGCTGTCCGGTTTCCATCGACAAGCCAAACGTTGCTTGGACTCGGTGGATCTCCTGCGGATCAATCCCAATGGATTCTTTCGCTTGCACGCGAAGGATCTCGGTGGGGTAAAGGCGGAACATTTCGTTGTCCCACCAATTGGACGGAGCCACCGAGAGGAATCCGATGGATTGATCGTGGACATATCGCCCGCCAATCGAACCGCCCGAATCGGATTCGGTCACTAAGTCTTTGGGACCACCGATCGGTTGAAGTTGGTTCTGGGCGACGAGCGTCGAGGTCAACGCCAGGCTGGCGAACGAGAGGAGTGCAAACGTCCACCTGAGCTGTGGAGCTCGTGACGAACCAAGACGGATGAATCGAGAAGTGTCCCGCATCGCAGCCATTCCAAAGAAAAGAAAGTTTTTGATTTTCAAGCCAGTTTCACGTCGGTCAATTGCCTCAGCCTAACGAATGAGCGGTCCTCTCGTGGGGCTGTGATCTCCCGCAAACGTCGCGAAACGTTGGGTTTCATCGAATCCTCATGTTGCCAAGGCCGCATGAAACGAAATGGCCCATGGCATCCTGTTGCAGACAAAGTTGGGCTGTACCGAATTTCTCGCGACTTTGCGGGACCGTCTCTTGGGTGGTTATATTAGCCCGCTGGCTTGCTCAAAAATAACGACGGGAAATTCAGATGTCGCAATCGGTGGTGCCCAATCAATCGTCTCCTGGTTCCGAGCCCACGCTGAGCGACGACGATGTTGAAGCAGTCGATCGTTTGGGACGGTTAACGCAACAATTGCGTGATGAGTTGGCCCGGGTCATTGTGGGACAACGCGAAACAATCGATCTGTTGCTGGTGTGTTTGTTTGCAAGACGCCATGCACTGTTGATGGGTGTGCCGGGTTTGGCAAAGACATTGTTGGTCAGCAAGTTGGCCGAGACGATGTCATTGAAGTTCAATCGCATTCAGTTCACGCCTGATTTGATGCCGATGGACATCACCGGAACGGACATCTTGCAAGACAGTGGAAGCGGTCGACGCGAATTTCATTTTGCTCATGGGCCCGTGTTTGCCAACATCGTGTTGGCTGACGAGATCAACCGAGCCCCGCCCAAGACGCAAGCTGCGATGTTGGAAGCGATGCAGGAACATCGCATCACAGTGGTCGGCAAAGGGTTTGATCTGCCACCGCCGTTCATGGTGCTCGCCACGCAAAACCCGGTGGAGCAGGAAGGCACGTATCCGTTGCCCGAAGCCCAACTGGATCGCTTCATGGCGTTGATTGAATTGGACTATCCGTCGGAAGAAGAAGAGATTGCCATCGCACGCACCACCACCGGTGGTGGATTGCCAGAGCTACAGCACTTGATGACGGCGGAGAACATCATTGCGAATCAAGATCTGGTGCGACGCATTCCCGTTCCGGATCACATCTACACCGAAGCAGCGCGGTTGGTCCGAAAGACACGACCCGCAGGAGGAACCGCACCGGCTTGGTTGTTGCCATTGGTTTCATGGGGTGCCGGCCCTCGAGCGGTTCAAGATTTGATCTTGGGTGCGAAATCGCGAGCCGCGTTGGAAGGTTCTTACATGGTGCGAACCGAAGACGTGCGAGCCGTCGCCCAACCCGTGTTGACCCACCGATTGATCACGACCTTTGCCGCCCAAGCCGAGGGAATGACCGCCCGAGACATCGTCGCAAGGTTGCTCGATGAGGAAGGCTAAAAGAAGGCTAGCTGTGAGCTGCTAGTTGTTAGCTGAAAAGGAAGGAGCGTCAGCGACGCGAAGTCCCCTCTCCCCCGGCTTCCGGGGGAGAGGGGAAGGGTGAGGGGGAATCCAAACCAAGTCTGAAAGACAACCCACCATGCCAATCCGCCAACCAACTCGACTCACCCAAAACGCACGCGAACTTCGCACCAAGCAAACCAAGCCCGAATCACTCGTCTGGACACTCCTCCGCAACCGCCGACTCAACGGACACAAGTTTCGACGCCAGTTTCCTATTCCACCTTTCATTGCCGACTTCGCCTGCATTGAGAAACGATTGATCGTTGAACTCGATGGCGACTACCACGAACATCAAGAGCAACAAGACATGGACCGAACGGCTCATTTGAACCGTGAAGGATGGACCGTTTTGCGGTTTTGCAACGCGGATGTTTTGGAAAACACCGAAGCGGTCGGTGTGGCGATCTTGCGGGCGATGGGAGAGGAATGGCGAGGTGGTGAATGATGATTCTTGGAGATGCCCCCTCACCCTAGCCATCTCCCCCGGAAGCCGGGGGAGAGGGGACGACGTGTCGCTTCGCTCCTTCGGAAACTAGCACCTAGCACCTAGCACCTAGCACTCAGCACTCAGCACTCAGCACTCAGCACTCTTTTGTCCGAACAACACACTCCTCGCGAATTTTTGGATCCGGCTGTCTTAGCAGGCTTGGCTGGGTTGCCGTTGTTTGCTCGTCGAGCGATGCGGGGGAATGTCTCCGGTCGGCACACCAGCCCGATGCGTGGTGCGAGTGTCGAGTTTGCTGAGTATCGGAAATACGTTCCGGGCGACGATCTGCGACGATTGGATTGGCGGGCACATGGACGAACCGATCGTTACTACGTCAAAGAATTCGAAGCCGATACAAACTTGCGTTTGCAGTTGGTTTTGGACACCAGCGGTTCGATGGATTACGGATCGGGGGAGCTGACCAAACTTCAGTACGCTCGCCGGATCGCTGCGGCGATTGGCTACTTGGCGGTGCAGCAAGGCGACGCGGTGGGATTGTCGTGCGTGGCCAACGGCATCACCCATCATCTGCCGGCTCGACGCAATCCTGCGCACCTCAAGAACATTTTCGACACGTTGGAAGTCGCTCGTTGCCAAGGTGAAACGCACTTGGTGGAGGTCCTGCATGAGCTGGCTGAAACCACGGCGCAAGCTGCGATGGTGATCGTGATCTCAGACTTCTTCGTGGATCCGGATCCGCTCAGGAACTGTTTGGAGCATTTGCGATTTCGGAAGCACGATGTGTCGTTGTTTCACTTGCTTGATCCCATGGAACTGAATTTTGAGTTCTCGAGACCGACCCGTTTCTTAGACATGGAAGGAGGCACGGCGATCTTTGCAGAACCAAGCGAGATTGCGGCCCGTTACCACGAGGCGTTGCGTGGGTATCTGGAACGGGTGCAGGAGATCGTTTCTTCATCGGGTATCGACTATCTGCGTGTCAGCATCGACCAGCCCTATCCCGAAGTGTTAACGAATTTCTTAACTCGGCGTGCCATGGCAAAGGGGGGACGATGAGTTTTCTACAGCCATGGATGTTGTTCGCACTGCCGATCGCTTTGTTGCCGATCGTGATCCACTTGATCAATCAGCGTCGGTATCAAACGACGCAGTGGGCCGCCATGATGTTCTTGCTGGCCGCGAACCGGATGAACCGGGGATACGCCAAGATTCGTCAGTGGGCCATTTTGGCGTTGCGAACGATGGTCTTGTTGGCATTAATCATTGCGATTGGACGACCTTTGGCCAGCGGTTCCTTGGGAGGCGGCTTGATCGGCAGTCTCAGCGGCGGTGCCTCCGCCAACACGATTGTTTTGCTGGATCGTTCGCCCTCGATGAGCGCCAACGCCGCCGGTGGAGCGAGAACGAAATTAGAAGCCGGCGTCGCCCAAATCGCGGAAACGTTGGATACCTTGGGTGTGCAACGATTGTGGCTAATCGATAGCAACACTGTTCTGGCATCCGAAACACAAGCGGCTCGCGAATTGGCGTCGCCGGAAGAATTGTTGGAAGTGCCTCAAACCGGCCCGTCGGATGCGTCGGCCGATATCCCGGCGATGATGCTGGCGGCTTTGGACACGATCCAAGCCAATTCGATGGGGCAAACCGATGTATGGATTTGCTCGGATGGTCAGCAGACGGATTGGCAGGCACGGGATGGACGTTGGCCATCGCTTCGCGAAGCCCTGGCCCCACTTGGCCGCCGCGTTCGATTTCGATTGTTGTCGGTGTCCGGTTCCGACCAGCTGAACCGATCCATTCGCATCGATGAGTTGCAGGTGCGTGGGGAAGGTGATGAGCGTGAATTATGGATCTCAGGAAAAATCCAGAACTCATCCAGCGAAGAGGATCCGCCGGATGCTTCGAAGCAATCCTCTTCCGTGCGAATGGATTTGGCCGGGGCGGAGTCCATTGTGGAGTTGCCACTGGAGTCCGCGTCGGGTGAGTTCTCTCAAGTCCGCGTTCCGTTGGGCAGCGATCAAGAGCGAGGATACGGGCACGTCTCCTTGCCAGCCGATGGCAATAACGCGGACAACACGTTTTACTTCGCATTCGATCAACCGCCGCCACGTCGCAGTGTGATTGTCTCTGAGAACGAAGAGGTCGCGAAAGTTTTGAGTTTGGCCGCAGGGATCAGTTCCGACGCCAGTTCGGAGGCATCGGCCGAGGTGATCACGACCAGCGAAGTTCCCGCGATTGCTTGGGGCGAAACGGCATTGATCTTGTGGCAGGCTTCTTTGCCAACCGGAGCGAAACACGAGAGTACCCGTCAGCGATTGCAAGGATTCTTGGATCGAGGCGGGCGAGTGATCTTTTTCCCCTCCGAGAACCCCAACGCAAGCGATGAGTTGTTTGGTGTCTCGTATGAGAATTGGACCAAGCTGGGCGACGACGTGACGATCTCCAGTTGGCGAGGCGAAAACGACTTGTTGGGCAAAACCCTCGCGGGGATGTCCTTGCCAGTTGGCAAATTGGTCGTGCGCCGTTTGGCTTCCATGTCGGGTGAGACGACAACGCTGGCGAAGTTATCCAACGATGAGCCCGTGTTGGTGCGAGTGCCCACGGAAAAAGGAGGTGTCTATTTCTGCGGAACGACGCCGGTCTCGCTGGACAGTTCGCTGTCGTCGGACGGCATCGTGTTGTATGTGATGATCCAACGTGCGTTGATCGCGGGAGCCGAATCGTTGGCGAACACCGGTCGCTACGACGCCGGTGCCGTGAATGTCGATGCCGCTTCGAACTGGCGCCGTGTGCAAGGGAAGAAAGACGCCTTGTCCACCGAACATGCTTTTTCCGCAGGTGTGTATGCCGATGCGGATCGCTTCAACGCAATCAACCGTTCGCAAGCCGAAGATTCGCCGGGGCGGCTCAGTACCGATCAGGTGGATGAACTGTTTCAAGGTTTGGTGTTGGAACGTGTCAGCCAATCAGGCGGTGAAACCAGTTCGTTAGTCGACGAGGTTTGGCGAGCATTTTTGATCCTGATGCTGATCGCGATGGTGGGGGAAGCCATTTTGTGTTTGCCTCGCCGATCCGCGGAGACCGCGTCGCCCAAGTTTGGGGGAATCACGACGTGATGGAATCGCAGTCTCTCTCGTTTGCTTGGACACCCTGGACTGTCACCATCGCGGTGCTGGTGATCCTGTTGACGTTGGTGTTTGGCGTTCTCGCCTGCGTGCGAACGCGTTGGCGCAAAGCCACTGTGTTCTTGGAAGTCGTTCGACTATTGGCGGTGACGTTGGCCGTTGTGTTGTTGGGCGGTCCGGAATGGGTGGAGCAATACGTTCCCGATGACAAACCCGTGGTGGCGGTGTTGTGGGACGATTCGGGTAGCATGGCGACTCGCGATGTGATGCAAACGGAATTGCAGTCCCGCAAAGAATCGATCGAGTCGTTGACCCGAACGGAGGCTTGGCAATCGCTGGCTGACCGTGCCGATGTCATCATCGAACCTTTCGCGGAAACCAAAGTCGCCACGCCTGACCCGACCAAGATCAGTCCCATTTCCAACCCGGGTGGCAAAGACGTTGCGTCCGCCGAGGTGACTGCCGACAAAGGGACGGACCTGTCCGGGCCTCTGTTAGATGTGGTGCAGAAGCATCCCAATTTGCTGGGCGTGGTGATGGCGTCCGATGGGGATTGGAATCAAGGTGGCGCTCCGGTGCGTGCGGCCGGGCGATTGCGTTCGATGGGCGTTCCGGTGTTCACGGTTCCCGTGGGTAGTGAAGAACGATTGCCCGATGTGGAACTACTGAGCTTTGATGTGCCGACCTTTGCAATTGGTGGAAAGCGAGTTCGCATTCCGTTTTCCATTGAAAGCTCTCTGCCACGTGACCATGTTGCCTCGGTCACGATGACCACATCGAAAGGCGAGACCATCACCAAGGACGTTCGGATCGCTGCGATGGGACGGACCAACGACGCGATCGATTGGCAGCCCGAAGAACTGGGGGACGAGACGTTGACATTGACGGTCAGCAAACAGTCCAGCGAGCTTCGGGGTGACAACAATGAACTGACCGCTCCGATTTCCATTCGCGAAGAGAAACTGCGCGTGCTGGTGATTGAGTCGGTTCCGCGTTGGGAGTATCGCTATCTTCGCAATGCGTTGTCGCGTGATCCGGGGGTGGAAGTCTCCTGCTTGCTCTACCATCCTCGTTTGGATTCCCGCGGTGGTGGCAATGCGGACTACATCGCGGCGTTCCCGGCAACCAAAGAAGAGCTTGCTAAGTTTGATGTCGTGTTTTTGGGTGACGTCGGATTTGAAGACGATCAACTGACGATGGAGCAATGCGAGTGGCTGCATGGATTGGTCGAACAACAAGCCAGCGGTTTGGTGTTCATGCCGGGTTGGGAAGGACGCCAGTTCCAATTGCTGGAAACGCCTTTGAGGGAATTGATGCCTGTCACATTGGACGAGGCGCAGCCCGGTGGTTGGGGTTCGCGAACGCCGCAGCACTTTGAGCTGACGCAACTTGGCCGACGAAGTTTGCTGACGAAACTGGCCGACACCGCCGATGAAAATTTGGAAGTGTGGGGCAATCTGCCTGGCTTCCAGTGGTACGCACCCATCCTGGCGGCCAAGCCTGGTTCAGAAACGCTATTGGTCCACCAAGATGCATCCAATCGTTTCGGCCGTCTGCCGTTGTTGGTCACCCGAACATTCGGTGCCGGCAAGGTGTTATTCATGGGGACCGATGGTGCCTGGCGTTGGCGAAAGGGCGTCGAGGATTTGTACCACTATCGGTTCTGGGGACAGGTGGTTCGCTGGATGGCGTACCGCAGAAACATGGCCCAGGGCGAAACGATGCGTTTGTACTATTCGCCCGAACAGCCTCAAGTTCGCCAAACGGTGAGCGTCAATGCGAACGTGATGGAGAAAAGCGGCGAGCCACTATCAAGTGGCGAAGTCACGCTGCAGGTCGTCTCGCCACAAGGCAAAACGCAGACGATTCAGCTCGAATCCTCGGGAGAAGCCTGGGGAGCTTTCGCGGGTCGGTTCACGCCCAAGGAGCCAGGGGAGCACAAGTTGACCCTGTTTTGCAAGGAAACCGGCGACTCGCTGGAGACCACGATCTTTGCTCAAGGCGTGGCTCTGGAGCAGATCGGCAAACCGGCTCGTCCAGAAGTCTTACAAGAAATTGCTCGCATCACCAACGGTCAAGTTTTTACGATAGACCGTGTGGATGACATCGTGGCGTGGTTATCGGCGATGCCGGATCGCCCGCCAGCGATACGTCGCATCGCTTTGTGGAGTCACCCGGTTGTGGTGGGCGGCTTCATCCTTTTGTTGGCATTGTTTTGGATCGGTCGCAAAGGAGTCGGATTGATATGAAGATTGCAGACAACCATACGCCGGCGCAGGATCATCTGCGGATTCCTGATTCGCTGCAAAAGCAGTTGTTGGCGTATCGGCGTCGTGTCCGGCAGATCAAATTGACCGAAGCCATCGCCATGGTGGTGGCTGGATTGGGAGCCGCGTTCCTGATCGTTTACGCAGTGGATCGCCTGACGAACACGCCGGCTTTGTTTCGGGGCGTGCTTTGGCTGAGCGGTTTGGCTTTGTTGGGAGTCGTACCATGGGCGATTCGAAAATGGGTGATTCAGCATCAAGCCTTGGAGCCATTGGCACGATTGCTCAGTCAGAAGAAACCCGCGATCGGCGACCGGTTGCTCGGCGTGATCGAGTTGACGCATAACTCATCCGAACAAGCCCGTTCACCGGAGTTGTGCCAAGCGGCAATGGCCCAAGTCGCCAACGATGCGGCGGGACAAGATTTTCGCGAGGCGGCTCCTGATTCTCGTTACAAATTGTGGGCCTCGATCGCGACGTTGGTGGTGTTGGTCATGGGCATGCTCGCGGTGCTGTATCCAGCGGCCAGTGGCAACGCACTGGTTCGTTTGATAGCCCCGTGGTCCGCGACGCCTCGCTACACATTCACTCGGATCGAACCGCTAAATGAAGACGTTTACATCCCGCACGGTGAACCCGTTGTGCTGCCGGTCGCTCTGCACGCCGACTCGCGTTGGCAACCCGAATCGGCTGAATTGCATATCGGCCAACAGGAAACGATTCGCGGGACATTGAAAGATGGTGGCTACGCGTTTGCGGTTCCACCACAACTCAGCGAACAACCGATGTCGTTGAACGTTGGTGACGTTCAACAAACCGTGACTTTGAAACCGACGCTGCGGCCCGAGCTGTCTGGCATCGTCGCGAATATTCAGTTGCCTGATTATCTACAGCAAACCGAGTCGCGTGAAATCAACACGCGTGGCGGTTCGTTGTCGGTCGTCCGAGGCAGCCAAGCTGTGGTCACCGCCATCGCGAATCGCGAATTGGCCGATGGGTCTGTGAATGAAAAGACACGACCCGTGAATGGTCCGCAATTGGCGAGTGCACCGGTGAAGGCCAATGACATTGCCCAGTTGCAATTTCAATGGCGTGATCAGATGGGACTGACCGGGCGAGAACCGTTCACGCTTTCGATCGAAGCCGTCGATGATGAGGCTCCCACATTGATCTGCGATGGGCTGGATCGACAGGCGGTCGTGTTGGACTCTGAAACGCTTAGCTTCCAAGTTCGCGCCAACGACGACTTTGGGATTCGTCGGATCGGCATTCAGTGGAAAGGATTGGATGTTGGGGCGGTGCAGGAACCGGCGGTGGGCGAGCGTGCCTTGGCGGCGGGCGGACCGGACAAAGACAGCGTTGAAGCGTTGGGGACTTTTTCAGCAAAGTCACTCGGCATTCCCGCTCAGCCCATCGAGTTGCAGGTGTGGGCGGAAGACTACTTGCCGGATCGTTCGCGAGTGGTTTCGCCGCCCTATTTGTTGTACGTGCTAACGCCGGAGCAACATGCGATTTGGATGACGGAGCAATTGAGCAAATGGCATCGTCAGGCCCTCGATGTTCGCGATCGGGAACGCCAACTGCATGAAAAGAACAAAGAGTTGCGGTCGTTGACGGCGGATGAGATCAATCTTGATCAGCATCAACGCGATATCGAGCGTCAGGCATCCGCCGAGCGTTCCAATGGACGTCGGCTGGATCGGTTGGGGCAACTCGGTGATGAGTTGGTGTTGGCCGCGTCGAAGAACCCAGAGATCGGAGTGGGGCACTTGGAACGCTGGGCCGAGATGTTGCAGGTGTTGCAGGACCTATCGGAAAACCGCATGCCCAGTGTGGCCAATTTGTTGGACGATGCATCGAAGGAGGCACCCAAGTTGGCATCGGCTGGTGGACCTCGCAAACCAGGTGGTCCCAAGGCGGGACAAAGCCGTGCGGGTGGACCCGGTCCAGGGGCCAAAACATCCAAGCACCCCGGTCCAAAGCCACGGGAAGCACCTCAGATCGCGGACATGGAATCGTCGGCGAACTCACCTGACGAAGGCAAAGGCACAGCGGGCGGTCCGAAGAAACCTAGCAACCCCGCGTTGCGTTTGGCTCAGACCACCGTGATGGGCAAAAGCCAGCCATCGGATCAAGAGTCCAACAAGGATGAACCGCTGAAAATGAACCAGGCGATCACCGAACAGAAGGAATTGCTCGACGAGTTCGACAAAATCGCGGACGAACTGAACCTGGTGTTGGCGAACTTGGAAGGCAGTACGCTGGTCAAGCGTTTGAAGGCTGAATCGCGAAAACAGAACTTGATCGCCAAACGTTTGACCAATCATTTGGAACCCGCGTTTGGTCAGCAGAAACCTCGTATCACCGATGAAGTGATGGGGGTGTTCCAAGAATTGCAGGGGACCGAGCAAGAGAGCACAGAGCAGGTTTCCTACATCATGGATGACATGGAAGCTTATTTCGAGCGGCGTCGATTGACTCAGTTCAAAGTCACGTTGGATGAGATGAAGTCCGAGGATGTGATTGGTGGACTGCGTCAACTATCGACGGCAATTGAAAAGCAGCAGGGGATCTCGGTGGCTCAGTGTGAGTTCTGGTCCGATTCGTTGGATCGATGGGCGGAGAATTTGGTGGATCCCGCTTGCAACGGAAGTTGTCCTGGCGGGAAGTCGCCGGAGAGCCTGCCGCCGTCGATTGTTCGTGACGTTTTGCAAATCCTCGAATCCGAGGTCAACCTGCGGGATGAAACTCGCGTTGCGGAGCAAGCCAAAGAGGCGGTGGATGCCAAACAGCATCAAGCGACCTCAGAGGCACTGTCCAAGACGCAGTCCGAAATCAATGAACGAGTGGTGGATGTGCTGGCTCGCATCAAAGAGCTTCCCGATGCGACCAAACACTTCGGCAAAGAACTGAAGATGCTGTCGGCCGTGGACGTGGTGATGACCGATGCCGCATCCATTCTGCAACGAGCGGAGACCGGTTCGCCGGCCATCGCCGCGGAAACCGAAGCGATTGAATTGCTTTTGCGATCCAAACGCATCAATCCGAAAGGTGGCGGCGGTGGCGGCAGTTCACCGGGTGGTGGCTCCGGCGGAGGAAACAGCAACGATTCTGCTTTGGCGTTGCTCGGAAAGAGTCGCAACGAAAAAGAAATTCGTGAGAACAAGAACGTGACGCAGTCCACTGGTGACACCGGCGTCGAATTGCCGGAAGAATTTCGTCGTGGTTTGGATCAGTATTTCAGCCGCTTGGGAGGCACCTGATGTGGCCACGGTTCACGATCGGGATGCTGCTGTGGATGTTTGTCTCGCAGTCATGGACGTCGTCCGCTGAGGCTCAGAATCAACTGGTTGAGCTGGTGGAAGCTGTTCAGGTCAATGAACAAGAGGCGGAAGGCGATCCACCCAAAACGCCGGCCGTTCTGAAGTCGTACGTGAACGCTGAGATCTCATTCATCAAACGAGTCTGTGACCTGAGTGATGAACAATTGGAGATGGTGGTTGAATCGGCGGAGCAGGCGTTTGAGGAGATGAACGACTTGGTTGCGCCGCAAAACCAAGTCATCCGTGTGGCACAGGTGCACTATCGAGGCGTGAATGGTGTGTCGTTCAAAGGGGATCCCGTCAAGCGTGTCCGTCAAGACGCAGAGGAGTACCTCCCGCTGATTTTGACAGAGGCTCAGCACCAGAAGTACACGCGTGAGTCATCGCAGCGACAACGCGCGGAACAAGAGGCCGCAGCAGATTGTTTGGTTCATCTGGTGCATTCGAAGGTCTTCTTGCGTGAACGTCAGCGAAAGAAACTCCGCGACGTGTTCTTAGAAGAATGGGAGTCTTTGGACATCAACTGGGTTTGGAATTATTTGAACAACCCTCAGTTTGTTCCGATCATTCCCAGCGGCCTCCTTCGCGAAACGTTGACCACGGAACAAAAGGCAGCTTGGAGTTCGTTTCAACAGGTCTCGATGAGTGTGATGGTTTCGGGTTCGCAGATCAGCCTGGACGAGGATTGGTTGCAATGACTTTCGCGAGCCGAATGGTGATTGCGTGTCTGACGCTCTTCCTTTTTATGGTGGATGCGGCGGCCACGTCGTGTGTGGCACAAGTTCAGATTGATCTTCGTCAGTTCGACAGTTGGATGTTTCAAAGCCACGGGCGAGATGAAACTCAGTGCCGAAAAAGCTTGCTCGAGAAGATTGAGTTGGAGTTTGTGCGAATCGAACAATCGGCTCCCCTTTCTGAAGAACAGAAAGAAGCTCTTCGGCTAGCGGGACGCGGAGACGTCAAACGATTCTTTGACCGGGTCAATGAAGCACGCCGTGAGTTCATGCAAATGGACGGCAAGAATCAACAGGCTTTTGTGAACGAGGCTTACATGTTGGCTCAGCCGTTGCAGCAAGAGCTTTCCGAAGGGTTGTTTGGAAACGATTCCTTGCTGCATAAGGTGAAGAAGGGTGTGATGACCCGCGAGCAAACGAAGGAAATGAACGCTCAGATCAAGCTCGAGGCGATCGAAGCATGGAAGGTCCGCGTCCGGCTGTTCGCTGCGACGACGGGAAGGGGGCTGGCACTAACCGCGAAACAGCAGGAGAGGTTCTCTGACTTGGTAATCGCGCAGATCGAACCTCACGCATCGGCGGACCTTTCCCGGCAGCATGCGGACATGTTGATCAACTATGGGGTTTTCAAATGTGAATCGAAGTCGTGGGAAGCATTCTTGGACGACGACCAGATAGCGGCGGTTCAGACTCTCTCTCGCCGCGGACAAGGCTACGAGAGACAACTTCAACGCGATGGAGTGATTCAATGAATTTGCGATGCAAAAGCCGTTGCGTAGCCACGCTGGCGTTCGCGTTTGCGTTCTGTTTGTCAGAGGCTTCCGCCCAGTTGCCAACGGCACAATTGGGCGACGTGGTGCCTCGCGATGTTCGTGAGATGTATGAGAAGGGATTGGATTTCCTTGCCAAATCGCAAAGCGAATCCGGCGAATGGGGTGATGGGAGTTACACGGGGCCGGGTGTGACGGGCATGGCCGTGATGACCTTTTTGGCATCGGGTGAAGATCCAAATTACGGGATCTACAGCGGCAACATTCGTCGTGGGTTGCGTAGCATTGTCAACTCGCAGGATCCCAATTCAGGGATCTTGGGCGGGATGACCGGGCACGCGAGTATGTACAACCATGGCTTTGCCATGCTCGCTCTCGCGGAGGCCTATGGTGTTGTCAATGAACGGCTGCTGAACAGTGGAAGTAGCACGATGAAGCGTTCGTTGGGGGAAGCTTTGGAGTTGGCCGTTCGTGGGGCGGTGACATCACAGAAGAAAAACTCTTATGGAGGCTGGCGTTATGGTGCCGACGCGAGAGATGCGGACACCTCAGTGAGCGGTGCGGTGATGGTCGGTTTGCTGGCGGCTCGCAACGCGGGGATCAAAGTGCCCGATGAGGCAATTGATCGTGGGGTGGCCTACTTCAAATCCATGACCAGCGATTCTGGGCAGGTGGCCTACGCGGGCTTGGGTGGGTTCAGTCACTCGACGCCACGCATCTCGATTGGATGTTTGGTCTATGCCGTTTCGCGACGGAAAGACATGCCTGAATTCAAAGCCACCCTGACCGCGTTGACCAATCAAATGGACGTTTCCGGGGGCGTCTATCAGAGTTACGGCAACTACTATCAGGCCCAAGCGTTGTTTCAAGGCGACGTCGAGGTCTGGGAAAAATGGAACGGGCAGTTGATTCGACAAATGAAAAACAGCCAGAACGAAGATGGCAGCTTCTCCGGCAATTACGGAACTACCGTTGAGACCTCTTTGTCACTTCTCGCCATGGCGCTCAACTTTCGCTTTTTGCCGATTTACGAACGATGAAATCATTTGAGCGTTTTGCATGGTTAAAGAGCTGCATTGCCAGTGTAGTTTTCGCGTGCTGCGCGGTGGACGCCGTTTCGGTCGGTGGTGCGGAGCCTTCGCTTGGCGTTCTGCGATTGCACAACGACGACTACGTCACCGGAAAATTCGCAGCCACGGACGCCGTGGATTCTGGTTCGGTCAGCACACTGCGATGGCGTCACCCGGATTTCGCGACGCCGTTTGAGTTTCCGTTGAAGTCACTGATGTCGCTGTCGTTTCCAATGCTGGAGACGCCCGAGTTCGCCAAGGGGCGGTTTGCGTTTGAACTGGCAAACGGCGATCGGCTGTACGGTGACGTTTTGGAATTCGGCGACCCGTTGCGGGTGCGGCTAGGCGATCAGGAAACAACCTTGCCCGTGAACGCGGTGCGTCAAATCCGCCAGTGGAACGATGGCGAAGCCTTGGTGTATCACGGACCGGGATCGCGTGAGGAATGGCAGTCCAGCGGCTCGATCGAAGATTGGAGTGAATCCAGCGGTGTGTTGGAAACGCAGTCGACTTACGCGACGCTGTTCCGTGATTTGCAATTGCCTTCGCTTGCCAGGGTCGAGTTGGACGTATCATGGGAAGGGCAGCCGAACTTCGTGATCGCGGTCGGAGTGGATCCCCTCAATGCGGAAAACACTTGGGCGGACGCGTTCCACATCGAAGTCTGGGATGAAGACACGGTTGCTGTCTGGGAGGATGGCACGTTGGCGGGCGTGGAATCCATTGCGAAAGTCAAGGACTTGGGTAACCGGCTGCAGGTGACATTGAAGATCGATCAAACCAAGCGGCAGGTGATGATTGAATCGATGCGAGGCAAGACGCTATCGTATTACACGTTGCCCATCAAAGAACCGCGGATCGCTCAAACAGGAATCCTGTTTCGAAACGTGGAGGGGAAGTTCCGAGTTCACTCGTTGAAAGTGATGCATGCGTCGAGTCTCACGCCTCCGGAATCCGAGTCGCAAGCAGAATCGGCGGCGGCTGATGGTGGAGATGGCGTTGTGCACTTGGTCGACGGATCAGCCATCCGAGCAGAATGGACCGGAGTGCAAGACGATGGATGGGTGTTTTCGGAGGACGATGGCGAGCGAGTCGTTCCTGCGAATGAAATCCAGGTGTGGGAACAATTGACCGACGCGGAAGCATCCGCCGAGGAGCGTGCCGAAGATGATCGTTTACAGCTCAAGTCATTCGACGGGCTGCGAGTTACCGGAACTCTCGAAGGCGTGACCGATGACGCGTTGCGATTGGCCGCAACCATCACCGGCGAAGAGATGACATTCCCATTGAAGAACATCGAGGCGGTCGATTTTGTCACGGAAGAACCGTTGCGAAATCGGATCGTTGGGATGATGCGTCTGGAGTCGGCTGATACGAGGCTGCATGGCAAATTGGAGGATGTTGAACCGGAGACGTCGGTCACTCCGATGAGCTTTCGACCGGCTGGTTCTGAGCCTTCGGTGATGTTGCCAACGATGAAGGGCAAGGTCTTGTTGCAACCAAAAGCCGTCACGGTCACCACGCCCATGGAATCGCAGATGACCGCGTTTCAAGAACGGGTCAACGCTGAACGGGCCAAGCAGGCACAACAGCGAGTCGCGCAAAGAGTTCAACAGCAACAAAAAAAGCCGGTGTGGGGAGTCTTCAATCGAGTCTTTGATCCCCAGCGAACGCTTGATGTCCTGGCAGGGAAGCCGATCCATTTGAAAACAGGCGAAGTGCTGCCCGGTCGCGTGCTTTCGATCAATGAAACAGAGGTCTTGTTCAAATCAGCGCTGACCAAAAAACAAACCCTGCCGCGTGAACAAATTCGTGCCATTCATTTGTTGGGCGATTCGGAAACATTCACCGTTGATGCGGAGCAACGAACGCAGCTTTTGACCGTGCCTCGCAATCGAAAGCAGGACCCGCCAACGCATCTCTTGGTCGCTAAGAATGGAGACTTGATGCGGTGTCGTCTGATTCAGATGGATGAAGAATCGGTCGAGGTGGAAACGCGATTGGAAACGCTTTCGATCCCCCGCAAGGTTGTGGAGAAGATCATCTGGTTGATTCCTGCTGAGGACGCTTCCGATGAAAAGAAGGAAGAAACCAACGACGGCGAGGAAAGCCTTGTCTCGACATCAGATGAATCCGACCGGCTGACCGTTCAAGGCGTGATGCACGATGGAAATCGATTGTCGCTGGTGCCCAATAGCGTGATCAATCAAACGCTGATTGGTGAAAACGAACTTCTAGGGCCAATACGATTGCCGTTTGCCAAATGCGAGGAGTTGTTGCTGGGGATGACCAGCGACACTTCGCAACCGAATTCGCCGTACTCGGAGTGGAAGCTCGTCAATGCTCCCGAACCGATGATCGGAGGCTCCGGTGGTGAAGGGGACGCGGCGGCGGGCACAAGGTCCGCCATGGTGGGTAAGCCGGCACCCGATTTCAATCTCGTGATGTTGACTGGCGATCGGTTCCGTGTGTCGGATCAAACCGGAAAGACGTTGGTGTTGGATTTCTGGGCCACGTGGTGTGGTCCCTGTTTGCGGGCGATGCCCATGATCGAAGAAGCGGTTTCTGAATTCGATCCGGAACAAGTGCGATTGGTGGCGGTCAACTTGCAAGAGGGCGAAGAAGACATTCGTCAAACGCTCGAGCGTATCGGTGTCCAACCGGAAGTCGCATTGGATATCGACGGCATTGCTGCCGGACGTTACGAGGCCAATGCGATTCCACAAACCGTTGTGATTGACAGTGAAGGCAACGTGACTCGGGTGTTCGTTGGTGGCGGGCCCAAGCTCGGCGAGCAATTGGCCGAGGCAATTCGCGAAACGTTGGAATGAACGGCTTTCCTCCGTTGGTTGGCTGCGAATAAAAATATTTGTCGACGGGCGTGAGATCCCGGCAGGATGAGGGACTGAAGATTGTAGGCGACGGTCATCGCCGTCGAATTGCTTGATTTGGAGGCGGTCCCCATGCATTCTCCCGAAACTCGCCCGAGCTTGATCGTTCGATTGGGCGGAGCGGAAGACCAATCGGCATGGTGGGCGTTTGTCGAAGCCTATGAGCCGTTTCTAAAACACTTGGTCGCACGTCAGGGAACGCCACCGTCGCATGTCGCGGATGTGACCCAGCAAGTGTTGATCGCAATTGCACGCAGCGTCGACGGGTTTCGGGACGATGGACGCGACGCTTCATTTCGTCGTTGGGTGCATCGAGTCTCACGAAACACCGTGATCAAGTATATGGCTCGTCAACGTCGCCAGATCAGCGGGCAGGGCGGTACCGACGCGCTGTTGCAATTGGATCAGCAACCGGCGGTCGAAGATCCGGTCTTGGACAATCAGTACCAACACGAAATGATCGTTTGGGCGGCGAGCAAGGTGCAGTCGGAGTTCTCGTCATCCAGTTGGACCGCGTTCTGGGGCACGATGATCGAAGGACGCAGCGTTGCAGCACTCGCGGAGGAACTCTCGGTGTCACCGGGTAGCATCTACATGTCCCGAACGCGAATTTTGCGTCGGATTCGTCTGTTGATTGATGAGGTGATGAAATGAATCCTCATCCCAGTGACGAGCTGTTGCGTCGTGTGCTCGATGAAGACGCGGACATGCAAACGGACCAAGTCATCACCTCTCACGTGAGTGATTGTCAGCAATGCCAATCACGTTTGGACGCGATCGTTCAAAACCCCAACGAAATTCGTGATGTGTTGCTGCGTGAAACCTGCTCGGGCAGTTTGTCATCAGATCGCTTGGCCGCGGCCCCCACGTCAGCCCTACGAGTCAACGACGAAGAATGGATGGCCGACTTCGCGGTTTCATTTTTGGAGCCGAGCCACCATGTCGACGCGATGGGACGACTGGGGGAATTTGAAGTGCTGTCGGTGATCGGTCACGGCGGCATGGGAATTGTCTTGAAAGGCTTTCAAACAGAACTCAATCGCCCCGTGGCGATTAAAGTCATGTCGCCGCATTTGGCTTCGATCGGGACCGCTCGAAAACGTTTTCTACGGGAAGCTCAAGCGACCGCCGCGATCGTCCATCCCAATGTGATGCCCATTCTGTCCGTCTGTGAATCGGCGACGCTGCCGTATTTGGTGATGCCCTATGTTCCCTGCCGAACTTTGCAGCAGCGAATTGACTCCGAGGGACCGTTTCCTATCGAAGAGGTATTGCGGATTGGGATCCAAGTCGCCGCGGCACTTGCCGCCGCTCACCGGCAAGGATTGGTGCATCGTGATGTGAAGCCGGCCAATATTCTGATTGAGCCCGCGGTCGATCGAACCATGTTGACGGACTTTGGTTTGGCCAGAGCGGCAGATGACGTGACGGTTACGCGGTCGGGTGTCATCGCTGGAACGCCTCAGTACATGTCACCCGAACAAGCTCGTGGAGAGTCCATCGATGCGAGGAGTGATTTGTTCGCTTTGGGCTGTGTTTTGTACGCGATGACCGTGGGGCGTCCGCCGTTCCGATCGGAAACCAGCTACGGAATTCTGCGACGTATCACGGATCATCCGCATCGGCCGATGCGAGAGAGTCGGCCTGAAATTCCTGTTTGGCTGGATCGGTTGGTGGATCGCTTGCTTTGCAAAGACTCCGCGGCAAGGCTGGGCTCCGCGGAGGAAACTCAACGTTTGATGGAAGCTTGTTTGGCCCATTTACAACAACCCAGCAACCCTCTTCCGAGCGAAGTGATGGCATCGAAAAGACCCCACATCCGTCTCGCGATTTTATTGACGGTTCTGTTTCTGGCTTCTATCCCATTGGCGGCGATCAATTTTTGGGACCGATCGGGAGCAACGAAACCGCCTGTCATTTTCACACGCCCCGCCAGTCATCCGTCCTCGACTCCGTCCGAATCGGTCGCTCCCGAGTTTGCGCTTGCGGCTCCGATCACTGAATCGGTGTGGACCGAACCGACGAAGAACGAAACGACCTCGCTGGCCGAGATCGATTCCCAATTGGAACTCATTCAGAAGCAGATCGAGTCGCTGCAACGAAGACTTGATGTTGATCAAACATTTTAGCGGCTGTCCGATTCATCTTGCAGGATTCATCGGTCGCACCAGAGTAGAACCGTTGTCCCCAACTGTTCCGTCGGGCATTTCTCCGACGTCAAGCCTCGTCGTCCCTATCACATTCGAAACCGTTCACGCTTCGCTGCTCGAAATCACAAACCCATCACCATCGCCAGGTGAGACCTGGCCTACTCGGAGGAATCTTATGTGCACGCGTCTGAGTCTGCTGTTTGCGGTTGTCTTCTCATTGATGCTTGGCATCGACGTGCCCACTCGATCGCTATGGGCACAAAGAGGAATGGACATGGGCATGGGCGACATGATGATGATGAGTAGCTTGGACAGGGACATGAGGCTGGATCCTCCATCACCTTCCGAACTCGCTCTCAAGGTCACGATCCTTCTCGGTCCCGACTATGACTTCGAGACCAAACCCTTCATGACAGTCCAGGACGTCCTGAAGTGTTTTCCACCCCAACACCACGCCATGGGTGGTGGAATGGGAGGCATGGGCGGCATGCCAGTCTCCGCCGTTCAGTATCGAAAACCCACTTCTGGCTTGATCGACTTGGACATGAAACTCTCAATCCCCGACAAACCCGAGCGGCACGTTATCGCTCGCATGCCGGAGGGATTGAAAGAAGAAGACGTCGATTCTTGGAAACGAAAGATCCGCCTCAAAGCCCTGCGATTCGGTTTGAACCGAGTGACGTTCCTGCCCAGTGACTTCAGTATTTCCAAAGACCAAAGCAGCATTTGGTTGCAGGTCCCGGTCGGGAGCCAGGCGACCTTGAAATCCAACATGGAACAACACGTCGCGATCGCGTTGGATTTGGCCGAGTCATCCGAAACCAGCGGCCGACGTCCACGCATCGACCTGTTCTTCTCACAAGAATTGATGAACCGCAACCCGTTTGCCGATCCTAACGGCGATCCGTTTGCCAGGGGGCCCGCGCCCAGTGCTCAGCCTGATCCGTTTAGTGCTCGTCCCATCAACGGGCCGTTTGCCGCTCCACCGGCCAACATTGCTTCGATCTCAAAGGTTGTCGAGAAGACTCAGAGAATTCGCCAGCAGATCGCGAAAGAGCTCGAGAGTTTGAGCGATGCGGGCTTGGAGGAAGCATCCAGCGAAGATCAATCAAAAGCCAAAGAACGAATCAAGGACATGTTCATCCAGTTGGAAGTCGAACAAATCCGAATGAAACAATTGCACATCCAGCAACTGGAAAAACAACTGCAACAAATCAGTGAGTCCATCGAAGAACTCAGCCGCCCCGAAGCAGTCGAGCAGCGAGTTCAGAAACAACTGGAATTACTGGAGAACAAGCTGGAATAGATGAGGTGTCAGCCGACCATTTTCTTGTAGGCCAGGTTGTACCTGGCGATCGCAGTCGATGCTTTGGAACAAAGCGAGACGTGTGATTTGACGTCGCTCGCGAGCGTATTGTGTGATGGCGTGTCACCATCGCCAGGTGGAACCTGGCCTACATGGCTGAAGCAGTCGAGCAGCGCGTTCAAAAGCATTTGGAGTTGCTGGAGAACAAGCTGGAATAGATGAGGTGTCAGCCGACCATTCCCTTGTAGGCCAGGTTGTACCTGGCGATCGCAGTCGATGCTTTGGAACAAAGCGAGACGTGTGATTCGGCATCGCACGCGAACGCATTGTGGGCCGGCTTGTCACCATCGCCAGGTGGAACCAGGCCTACATGACAATGACGTAGCCAGATCGGCCAAGTATTTGATGGATGACCCAGCGATGACGTAGCCGGATTCGTCAAGAATTCGGAGCGTGACAAAGCGAAGGTGTGGCCCGATTCGTCAAGAATGCGGAGGGTGACGTCTTAAACCGTGGGCAACTTCCATGGGGCCCGATATTCGTAGTGCAACATCTCGTTGGCAGACTCGTCATTGGTGAAGCGTTCGGCTTTCGCATCCCAATCCAATCGTTTGCCGAGTGACTGGGAAATATTCGCCAGGTGGCAGAACGTCGTGCTGCGATGGCCGATCTCGATGTCTGCGTGACACATCTCGCGAGAAGTCATGCAGTCTAGGAAGTTGCGAGCATGCTTGACCGTTAGCACGTGGTTGTTGGAAGCTTCGGAACGTTTCTCTGGTTTGCTGAAGTCATCCTGTTTCGAGAACTGACCACGGCGTTCCGGGATGATTTCGTATTCTCGTTCAGAGACATAAGCGGTGCCGCGTGTTCCTCGCAGTTCAATCTCACCGGCGGCGAGCGTTGGGTTCATGCTGGTTTCGTATTGACCAAACACCGCCAGGCGACCCGATGCGAATTGGAAGGTGACTTCCATCGTGTCAGGGATCGTTCGGTCATCGTCAACGCCAAATCGCCCGCCCATCGCGCAGATGCTGGAGGGAGCCTCCTCACCCAAGCACCAACGAATGGCGTCCAAGTAGTGAACGCCCCAGTTGCCCATTTGCGAGCTGTAGTCCTGCCACCAGCGAAATTTGTACGGAGCGATGTTGTCTTGGTACGGTTGCTCGGCGCGTGGACCGACCCACATGTCCCAGTCCAGATGAGCGGGCGGATTGGTGGTCGATCGTTTGCCAATGCCAGCCGGGGCCATGTTGCTGAGTCGATAGGCGCGTGACACGCAGACTTTTCCGAGCAGGTCATCTTGGACTCGGCCGGACAGTTCTTGATACAGCGGGCTGCTGCGGCGGTGCGTGCCGACTTGGGTCACACGCTTGTACTTGCGAGCTGCGTTGACCATGGCACGGCCTTCCACGATCGTTGCGGAGAGCGGCTTTTCAACATAGACGTCTTTGCCCGCTTGGCAGGCCATGATCATTTGCAGAGCATGCCAGTGATCCGGGCTGGCGATCACCACCGCGTCCACATCGGATCGTTCCAGGACCTTGCGAAAGTCACCTGTTTGATAAACGCCTTCTCCGGCTGTTTCGGATGCCTTCGTCGCGGCGGCATCCATCGTTTGGGAATCCACATCGCAAACCGCGACGGGTTGGCAGTCCGCGTGCTCGGCGAAAGCTTTCATCAATTGTCCGCCACGGTTGGCGACCCCGATGAATCCCAAGCCGACTCGATCGTTGGAACCGGCGGCACGGGCACGGGAAAGAGCGGTGCCCGCGGAGAGGACAAAGGTGGTTGCGGCCGTTTTTTGAAATCCACGACGGGAAACGGACGGGGAACCAGAATTTCGCGGCTGGGACATAGTGACCTCGCAGAATGTCGAGAGGCGGGAAGGTGGGAGGGAACGCCATCTTACTCGGCTGCCGTGGTGCGATGGGGCATTGGACCACTCAGCATTGACTCACACGGCCTCGCTCGCGGAGGGCATTCGATCGGGCCGCACGGGGGCGCGGGAATGATCCTGACAACCGTGCTTTTTTGTGGGACGATGATCGCGAATCTTGATGGCGGAATGCAGGCTGAACTGGCCGTTGACTGACCCCGTATTGGCTGCCGCCGCGTGCAGCTTGTCTGCCTCAATCGTTTGTCTTCAATCGACTTGTTTCGAAATAAAGGATTGCTCGTGACCCATCGTTTGCCTCAAGCCGTGTCGAAACGCGTTTCGCGTTACAGCCGCTTGCACCGTGTCTGGATCTCCACCGGCGTGTCATTGGCTGTGTTTGCCGGAATCACCAACAACGCGATGGCGGAAGCTGCGAACTCATCCAGTGCAACGGCTTCCAACGCATCCAAGGTTTCCGGAATCGACCAATCGTTGTTCAGTGCCACGGTCGAACCGGGCGACAACTTCTATCTGCACGCCAATGAAAAGTGGTTGAAGGACACGCCCATCCCATCGGACAAATCCAACTATGGGATCTTCACGGTGTTGGATGACGCGACGCGTTCGCAAGTTCGCGAATTGATCGAACAGGCTGCGGAGGAGAAAGCGGAAAAGGGAACACCGGCGCAGAAGGTCGGCGATCTTTATCGCAGCGTGTTGGACGTGAAAAAACGCAATGCGTCGGGGCTGAAGCCGATCGAGCCCGTGTTGCAGATCGTGCAGCAACTGAATTCCAAAGACGACCTTGGGTCGATCATGGGCCAGTTGTCTCGCGTGGGTGTGGGGGCTCCTTTTGGTGCCTACGTCAGCGTGGATGCCAAGGCGAGCGATACCTACACGGTCTACCTGACGCAATCGGGGCTCAGTCTGCCTGATCGTGATTACTACCTGGAGGACGATCCTCAATACGTCGCCGCTCGCGAAGCGTTGCAAGTCTACGTTCGCGACATGTTGCAAGCTTTGTCGGTTGAGCAAGCCGATGATTTGGCAAAGCAGGTGGTTGCGATTGAAACCGAGTTGGCAAAGAACCAATGGACGAAAACCGACAATCGCGACCCGGAGAAGACTTACAACAAAAAGTCATTGCAGGAAGTCAACGAAGCCGTCGAAGGCCTTGACGTTCCCGCGATGACGAAGGCGATTGGTTTGACCGACCAAGACGCCTTCGTGGTTCGGCAACCGAGTTATCTGGAATCGTTGAGCGGCATCATCGACGGCCATGAGTTGGCGGCTTGGAAAGCTTACTTCCAGTTCCATACGATTGATGCGTATGCATCGGTGTTGACGGAAGACCTCGAGCGTCGGCATTTCGAATTCCACGACAAAACCATCTCGGGGATCGACGAGCAGCAACCACTTTGGAAGCGAGCCGTCGATTTGACCGGTAGTGTTTTGGGCGAAGTCGTTGGGCAGCTCTACGTTGAAAAACACTTTGCTCCCGAAGCCAAGCAACGCATGAATGAGCTGGTCGAGAACCTCAAGCGAGCCTTTGCTGAACGCATCGAAACGCGAGAGTGGATGAGCGAAGGCACCAAGAAGCAAGCATTGAAGAAATTGAGCCAGTTCCACACCAAAATTGGATACCCCGATGAGTGGAAGGACTACACAAAGCTAGAGATCACCGACGAATCCCCCGCGACCAATTTGATTGCCGCGGCAGTTTTTGAAACGGAGCGTCAGCTCGATAAGCTGGGCGGGCCGATTGATCGCAATGAATGGCACATGACGCCTCAAACGATCAATGCCTACTACAACCCGACGATGAACGAAATTGTTTTCCCGGCCGCGATTTTGCAGCCTCCGTTCTTCAACATGGCGGCTGATGACGCGGTCAACTATGGCGGCATCGGAGCCGTCATCGGGCACGAGCTGTCACATGGATTTGATGACAAAGGCAGCAAGTACGATGGCAATGGAAACTTGGTGAACTGGTGGACGCCCAAAGACCGCGAGGAATTCGAAAAGCGTGCCTCCGGATTGGTGGATCAGTACAACGAGTTCAAGCCGTTTGAAGACATGAACGTCAACGGCGAGTTGACGTTGGGCGAAAACATCGGCGATCTCGGGGGGCTCAGCGTTGCGTACGAGGCGTACCAATTGTCGTTGGAGGGTGAGCCCGCCAAAGTCATCGACCGGCTCACCGGTGACCAGCGATTTTTCTTGGGATGGGCGCAAATTTGGCGTCGCTTGTATCGCGAGCCGGAGTTGCGGAAACGTTTGATCACCGATCCGCACAGTCCCAGCGAATATCGAGTCAATGGAATCGTTCGAAACATGGACGCTTGGTACGAAGCGTTCCGTATCGACGCAACGGACCCGTTGTATTTGGCTCCGGACGAACGCATCCGGATCTGGTGATTGGCGTTCTGGTCAACGACTTGTCCGATGACCTAGTCAATGACGCCGTGACATCGTGAGAGATTGCCGCGACCTCGTCCAAGATGAACGGGGCGCGGCACCTGGGCAGCTAGTTTGCTCGAATTGCCTAGCTTGCCAGCGGCAATCGCGGGACCTTGGGAATTCACCCAAAGGGGCCTCTTCGTCGCGTTGCCGCCCTCGAACCAACTCACCTTGACCAGTAAATTCCCGTGGAGATACCCTCTGCGGTTTGATTTGCAACCATTTTTTGTTTTCTGGGCCCACCGATGAGCAGCAGTCCGTTCGAGATCTTTCGACGCAACCTCAAGCCACTGATGGTCTTGTTGACTTTGTTGGCATTGTTCGCGTTCGTCGTCTTGCCTGCACTGGACACCTATTTGCGCCGAGGTGGTGGGGCGAGTTCCGATCCCGTGGCGGCCGTTTATGACGGTGTGACGCTGACCCAAAGTCGGGTGGAACGCACCACGCAGCAGCACCGCGCCGTGGTTGGTTTTCTCAGCGATTTGGGACAGGAAACCATTCGTCGCGGAGGGGTGCCCCAGGTACCTGGGTTCCAATACGACCAGCAGTCCGGGCAGATTCAATCGATCGGGATCGACGCGAATCCTAGCCTCGAAGCGACGATCAACACGATGCGTTTTTACAACGAAGCCAAGAAAGCTGGCTTTGAGTTGGACGACACATCGATCCGCAATTGGCTCAGCCGCTACACGGATGGTTTGCTCAGTGACAACGAGATCGGCAGCATGCTGATGCAGTTCACCAGCAACCAGATGGGGCCCATTCAGTTGTACGAACAACTGCGAATGCACTTGCTGGCGGACCTGTATCAGCGTAGCTCGATGGTCGGTTTGACCAATGGCCAAATGCCCGTGGTCACTCCGCTGGGGCAATGGCGTAATTTCTTGAAGACCAATCAATCCGCCACCATCGATGCTTATGGCGTGTTGGTGTCGGAGTACATCGACAAAACCGACGAATCGCCCAGCCAGTCAAGAATCAACGAGGTCTACGAGGAAGGCAAGGATCTGCTGGCCTATCCAAACGACCAAGATCCCACCCCCAAATTTCGTCGGCCCGATTCGGCTGAGATCGAGTACGTCTTCGCCGATCTGAACGAGTTCATCGAACGCGAAAAAGCCAAGTTGTCGGAAGAGGCCATTCGCGCGGAGTACGAGCGACGATTGGCTGGTGGTGATTTCCAACTGCCGGTGGAAGAAACCGAAGAGGCGACTGCCGAACTCGAAGCAATGGAGAACGCGGCGGAAGAAGCTGCTGAACCCGCCGATTCTGACGCGGAAACACAACCCGAGTCAGAAGAAGCTGCGACGGAAGAGCAGCCTGCCAGCGAAGAGGAAATGAAGGAAGAGGCAACGGAAGAAACCGCTTCGGAAGAGAAGACAACCGAAGAACCTGCTGGCGAAGAATCGCCCGCTGAAGAATCGACTCCGGAAGAAGCTGCAGCTGAAGAAGCCACTTCGGATGGTCCCGCGGAAGAAGACAGCTCGATGCGAATTCGTCGTGATGAAGCGGTCCAGTTGGTTTCGGCGTTGCAGGAAGACGACGAGACGGAAGCAGAGCCCGCTGAGACTGCGGCTGAATCGACCGCAGCAGACGAGGAAGCAGCAGATAATGAAGCAGCAGCCGATGAAGCGGCCAGCGATGAAATGGAACTGGGTGACGAACCAGACGAAACCAAGCCGCAGCCCTTCGAAGAGGTTCGCGACGAGATCGCCACGGCCATGGTTTCCGAGACCGCTCGCAACCAGTTGGACAACACCGTGACCGAAGTCAACGCGTTGATGCGTGATTATTTCAGCGAGCTGTCAGTCCACGAAAGCAATGTTTCGGTTGGTGTTGCAACCGAAGAAGACGCTCCCACGCGTCCTGATCTGCAGGCGATCGCCGAGGAAAAGGGCTTGGGCTACGGCACCACGGGAATGGTCAACCGAATTTCGGTGGCCGATGAATTGGTCGGCGAGTCCTTTGGTTTGGGGCAATCGCTTCAGCGTCGTGGGGCTCCTTATTACGCCATGATGTTTGGTGCGGCGATGCAGGATGGATCAACGATTCCACCACAACCTGAATTCTCACCGCAACGTTCGGTCGATTTGGACAAAGCACGCACCTACGTGTCGTGGAAGACCAAAGACGTTCCGGCTTACACGCCCGAGTTGGATGAGGTCAAAGACGAAGTGATCTTGGCGATCCGAACCGAGGAAGCTCGCGAATTGGCCCGCGAAGCGGCTCAGAAAATCGCGGATTCGGTTACGGAAGGAAAGTCCTTGGCAGATGTGATTCCTGAAGGCAAAGAGGCCAACTTGTTTACCGGTTTGGGGCCGTTCAGTTGGCTGGACATGGTCGGCATGATGCAAACCACGATCGGCAACGTTCCTGAACTGGACTCGGTGGGAACCGAATTCATGCAAGCCGTTTTCAGTACCGAGGCGGGCAACGTTGGCGTTGGCGCGAATGCTCCTCAGACGGTGATCTACGTGGTTCAGCCGAAGGAGTTTCAGCCTGAAATGGATCAGCTTCGGGAGCAGTTCTCTCAGCCCCAACAGCGTTTCATGGCGCAATTCATGGGCAGCGAAGAAACCAACAACATCATTCGCGGTTTCTACGAAACCATCAACGAACGGACCGGTTTCGAAATCAAACTCGGTGAAGAGCAGTAGTTCTCACCGCGTTGCTTGTTGAAAAACAACGCCAAGCATTGCATCACTTTGCCACGTCTCGTTTCCGCGAGACGTGGCATTTTTTTGTGGTGTTTTTACAGTGATGTGGTTCCGCGATGTGCCTTTGCACGCCGATCGCCACGGCGGTTCAGTCCGGCGAACAGCAGGGCACCGGCGATGGCCATCACAACCGCGATGGCGGCGATGGTTCCAATCCAGCGGACTCCGATTGGGTCCGTGGAAACAGGCGTTCGGTCGATCCAGCGTCCGGCAATCACCAGCGGGGCAAATTGTTTGCCACCATGTGAGGCCATGAAGTCAGACTCGTAGCTCCACAACCGATAGAAGAATCCTTCGACACGGACTGGTTTGGCGATGGTGCCGGACAAGGCATCGCTCGATCCCAAGAAGGCCGGCAGTCGAGCGGTCACGAAGGTCATGGGAAAACGATTTTCCATCGTCACGGTTTCGCCGTTCCCCGTTGCGATCTTCAGTTGCACGTTGCCAAGGTCACCAATCGCGTCCAGTTGGAAGTAGTGGTCCTGGCCGACTTGTTGTTGCCGTGTTTCAGATTCAATCGCGACTCGCGTCCAGCGCACGGTTTCCGCATCCAAGACGATCCATTGTCCGAGCCACTCTTCAGGTGATTTCAGCAGGTCCGCTGGTTTGACCTCGGCCACCGCGGCGCGCATCGCGGAAACGGTGGGGCCGAGTGGCTGTTGATCGGTGGTCATTGTTCCGGCTTGATGTGCTGCCCCGATCATTGAAAAGAAAATTGTGGAGTCGCGGTCACCCAAAGGCTGGCGGCTCAAGGTCGCGATCTCAGGAAGTCGCGAAAGGTCCACGTCCAATTCGCCCAAGACTTCCCATCCGAGTGAGGTTGGATTGCGAGGCTTCCACCGCAGGTTGCCCGCCGCGGCGACGGTCACGGTGGAAGCGGTTGGCGATTGATTGGTGGTTGAAGACGATTCCGCTTCTTCGAGTGCCACGCCAATTCCCGAGACTTCGTCACCAACCGCCACCGCATCGGGGAGAGGCCCGCAGACCAATCGAAGTGTTGCGGAGTCGGGGGTGTGAATCTCAAGTTCCACCACCTGTCGCAGATTGAGGAATTCGACCAGCTCCGCTGGCACTTGGATCAAACGCAGCGATTCGATGGTTCCCGCAATCTCGATCGCGTCGCCAATGGATGCTGCTGAATCAGAAGCTTCATTGGCTCGTTGTTGCAACACATCATCCGAGAGACGTTTCAAGCGAAACACCAACTTGGCTTGTTCACTCACCGCTTCACGTCGTTGTGCGGCGTCCTTCATTTGATTGCCGAGTTGCCGTAAGCGAGGCAGATCAAACCCGGGCAGCACGTCCAAGAGCGAATTCGCTGTTGTGGCTGAGTTGTCTTGAGCGGATGCCACCGGAAGTCCGAAGCATCCGATGCTGAGAGCGGTCGCCAGAACAAGCAGCGTTGGCAGGTTGACGTTCCTGGCGTTGCGTCGGGCTCGCATGCGTTGATGCAGCACGCGAGAACGCCACATCACCACGATGCCCAGTGTCAGACCGATTAGCGTGGCGATGCCGACCAGTGTTCCGATGGAGACGTCATTGGATTGAGTCCGCGGAGCCGTCGTCGACGATTGGCGCGCGGCAGAGCGTAGTCCCGCTGCAACGACACGATTTCCGTTGGACCGAACCGCATGCACGTGTCCGACCACCACTGGAGTCAGCTCGGCTCCATTGGCGGATTGATAGGACAGTCTTTTGATGAACTCGCCTTCGACCACAATCGTGGGCCGTGGTGACGCGACATCCACGGAAGCGGGGTTTGTCTCCGCGGGAGCGAGTTGGCGAAGGCCGCTGGGGAGATCGGGAACGATCGTCAGCCAGGGTCGTTGGCTTCCGTCTTCCGGTTGCAGCCAGCATTCCCAGTAGTGATCGATGCCCCAATGGTTCGAATTGGCTTGGACTCGATTCAGGCGAGCGAGTTTGCCCACGCCGCGAACGGTTCGTCCTTGATAAACGTCTGGTTGTTGCAGCAGCGGCAAAACACCAGTCTCCACCACCGGTTCGAACGGCGGATGTTGATTCCAAGCACCGGGTGATTCACCTCGCGACTCACTCGGGGAGCGGTGCAGTGCCAGAGTTGCACAGAGGGCGGGTTGATCTGCGGCTCGCCAAACCGTTCCGTCTTTGATCTGCGCGATCAATGACTCTTGTTCCATACGAGAGGGAGTACGTTCGGTATCGTCGAGCGTTCCTGCTTCAGAGAGACCTCGTTCCGAGAGAATCTGCTGAGCAATTTCTGCTTGCAGTGTTTCCCACTCGTCAGTGGTGGTGTTGGTCGAAGCGTTTGGTTCAGTGGCTTCCCCGGTTTGCGATTCGGATGCCAGTCCGGGGGCTGGTTCGCCGTTTGAGACTTCTCCGGAGGGGAGTGGTTCCTGCTGGCTGGGTCCAGGCTGAATTTGGACCATCGTCTCTGGAAAGAAGATCGCGTAGACGCCCGGTCGTGCGGCCTGCTTCATGACCATCAAAACCAAGACCAGTGCGAGCAACAATCGGAACAACCGCCGGTAGGTTTGTGTCGGCGTGCTGATTCGTTCACGCCGACTGTAGAGGTTATCGCGGTTGATTTGGTTGGGGATACGCATGGTCACGTGAGGGATTCATGGACACATTGGCTGCAAAAGGTTGCTCCCGATACTTTCGCACTTTAATCTAGTCTTTTGCGATGCAATACAACCGCAAGGGTCGCGGCAGCACCATCCGAAGCTCTTCTCCCACCTCGTCTGCACCCACCATGCCAGCACCGATCTCATCATCACGACGCCGGGCTCGTTCAATTGTTCGAGTCGTGGTGGCGATGCTCTGCATTTCGACTTTGGTTCCATCGTCCTTCACTGCCGCGGAAGGTGAACCGGCAGAAGAATTTTTAAAGCGTTTGCGTGCCGCCGGCTATTACGATCTGGCGGACGCATATCTGGAGCGGGTGACAAATTACCCCGGCGTCTCCGGTCGATTGAAGTCATCGATTCCGCTCGAGAAGGCTCAGAATGCTATCGACGCCGCGATTGCGTCGCGAAGCGTTTCGCAACGTGATGAAGCGTTTGAGCAAGCCGAATCGCAACTGCAAGCGTATTTGGATGCGAACCCGTCGCATGAACGAGCCAGCGAAGCTCGATCAACGTTGGGCAAGTTGCAAATGGTGCGTGCGGCTCAGTACATGAGCGGCGAGCCGGATAACGAGGCACGCAAAAATGCCCGTGACACTTACGCGAAAGCAGCCACCACGTTCGAGAACATCCAGGCCGATTTGAAGCAGAAGCTGGAGGGAATGCGAGGGGCCAAGATTGATCCCGTGAAGGATCCGGAGAAGGCCACGCTTCGCGATCAGTACCGATTTGAATACTTGATGGCTCGCCAAAACACCGGCGAGGCCCAATTGATGGGGGCCAAGACATTTGAGGACCCATCCAAAGACGGCAAGGAACTGCTCGAAAAAGCCCTCGCTGAAATGGTGGAGCTGAGCGAGAAGTACGATGACTACGTAATCGGCGCATCGGCGTTTCGCGTTCGAGGTGACATCGAACGATTGCTTGGTCAAAAGGACAAAGCGATTGAAAGTTACACGCGAATGTTGGAGCAAGGTGAAGCGGATGCGTTGCGTGAACCCAAGATTGGTGCGGCTACCGGATTGATCAAGTTGTCGCTTGCCAACGATCCACCAAAATACACCGAAGCAATCAAGCAGGGGGAAGAGCTGGAAAAGTCTCTGCGCCCGAACGAGAAACGTTTGCCCGCGTCACAGGAATTACGCATCGAATTGGCCAAAGCGTTTGTGGCGATGAGCAAGGATGAAGAGAACACCAAACCCAATGAACGCAAACGAGCAACCAGCGACGCTCGGCAGTTGCTTTTGGCAGCGAACAAAGTGGACGGACCTCACACATCGGAAACGCAAGCGTTGCTCGCCGAGCTCGGTGTCGAAGTCAGTGACGAGATGGTTGAGTTGCCAACCGCGGACGAACCGGCAGGATTCGACGAAGCGTTCGCCTCGGCCAACCAATTGGTCCAGACTTCTCAGCTACTGACCGAGCAGGTGAAGAAGCTGCAGGCGGACAAGGCTCCCGCTGACCAGATCGAGGAGGTGCAGCAATCGTTGGTGGATGCCCGCAAAACAGGTGTGATCTTGTTGCGGCGTGGTCTATCAATGATCGATTCCGAATCGGACACGACTCAAATCAACGAGGCACGCAAGTTCCTCACGTTTTTGTTGCAGCAAGAAGGTCAATATCGAGACAGCTTCGTGACCGGTCGCTACCTCGCGCAGAATGCACCCGGGACGGACGCCGGATTGGTGGGCGGCGTGTTGGCCCTCGGTTCCGCTCAAACCTTGATCACGCAGTCGGGTGACCGCGAAGCGGAGTATTGGTTGAAAGAACTGAAGTCGGTTGGCGACTATCTCGTTCGCGTGTGGCCGGATGATCCGAAGGCCGCCGCTGCCCAGGACATCATGGTGCGGTTGGCGCTGAGCAAAGATGACTTTGACAGCGCACGCAAGTTGATTGACGAGATGGCCGATGGACCGCAGAAGTTCATGCTAGCACGGTTGTTCGGGCAAACCCTTTGGAACGACTCCATTGGATTGCTTTCCGAAGACAAAGCGGAAGAAGCCAACAAGCAAATGAAAGCCGCTGCGGTGGAATTGCAGCGAGGCTTGGATGGAATTTCGGGCGGCTTGGTGTCGATGGAAGGCTATCAAGCGGCATTGACCCTCGCGAAAATTCGCCTGCGATTGAATGAGCCGCAAGCGGCGGTGGAGGTGTTGGACAACAAGCAATACGGTCCCATCGCTAACCGAGAAAAATTGGATCAGCCCACCGGCACCATGATCTCGGACTTGTATCGCACTGAACTTCAAGCGGTCGTTGGTTGGATGACCAGTAGTGATCAAAATGCGGACAAGTTGCTGGATCGGGCTGCGGGTGCGATCGATGCTCTGCGAGAGAATTCAAAGGGACCGGATGGCGAAAAGCGTTTGGTCGGCACGTTTGTGTCGTTGGCCACGGACATTCGCAATCAACTGGACACGGCACCACCAGCCAAGAAGGCGAAGCTGATCGATGCCTTCAACGTCTTCCTGACTCGCATTGCGGATTCCACGAAGGACAAAGCCACGTTGCAGTGGGTGGGCCAAACCCTGATGGAACTGGGGCAGGCTTCGATGAGGCCTGGCCAAGTCAAAGCGGACGGCCAAGCCGCAACACTGCTGCAATCTGCGGCGGACACATTTGAAGGCCTGAAGGATCCCAGCGAAAACGGTCTGACCAACCGATTCTTGCTCGGCAAGACCTACCGAATGTTGGGCGAGTATTCCAAAGCACTCAATGAACTGGAAAGCGTGCTGAAACAAAAAGCGATGATGCTGGACGCGCAAACCGAGGCTGCGTTGACCTACGAGCAATGGGCCGGCCAGTTGGATTCAAAGTTTGCTGGACGAGCCTACAAATCCGCGCTCAGCGGTGGTCGCCCCGGTCCGGATAAGAAGAACACGATTTGGGGTTGGGGTCGAATCAGCCAACTGACCCAACGCAACGAACAGTTTCGAGAAGTGTTCTTCGATTCGCGATATCACGTCGCGTTGTGTCGCTACCTTCAAGGCAAAGCGACTCAAAGTGATGCTCTGATTCAACAATCGCTTCGCGATATCACTTCGCTGATCGTGTTGTATCCGGAACTGGGCGGTCCAGAGCAGAAAAAGAAGTTTGATGCTTTGATCCGCAAGATTCAAAAAGATGCGGGGAAACCGGTGGATGGTTTGCCTGAACCCAAAGCTCCTTGATTCTTCTCCACGATCTCGCCTCCTCGCTCTCTTCTCAATCAATCCGACCGTAGCGAACAACCATGATTGCCATTACCCGTTCATCGTTCTGTTGCAGTGCTGTTTTGTTGACCCTGATGGTCGCATCGCAGGCGGCTGCACAAACCGATCGTCTCTATCCTCGTGGCGGAGAAGTTGTGCTGGGCAGGATCAAGAGCATCAGCAAGAACGGCATCGTGATGACGGTCTCGGGAAAGGACCAAACATTCAACGCGGGGGCCATCGAAAAGGTTCTCTTTCAAGGTGACCCAAGCGGCCTGACCGAAGGCCGTGAGTTCGCGTTGGACAATCAGTTCGAGCAAGCCATCACCGAATTGAAGACGGTTGATGCCGGAAAGCTCAATCGCGACGAGCAAAAGGCGGATTTCGCTTTTTACGTGATGTACTGCAACGCTCAACAGGCTTTGTCAGGCAATGGCGATCTTCGTTCGGCAGCGTCGGGGGCGTTGAACTTCATCAAGCAAAACACCAACTCATGGCACTTCTTCGAAACCGCGAAATTGTTGGGTGATTTGGCGATGAGCCTGAAGTCCTACGACCAAGCCTCGAAGTACTACGGATCGTTGAGGACGGCACCATCGGCGGAGACGAAGATTGAGTCGATGTATCTCAATTCGTTGGTCAAATTGGCCCAAGACAACGCGGCGGATGCTGCCAGCGATCTGCAGAAGATTGTTGGGATCAGTGTGCAGTCGGCTGAGGGGGCTCGCCTTCAAACGTTGGCCAAGGCGGGATTGGCGGTGGCATTGGCGAAGCAGGGCAAGGGCGACGAAGCCATCTCGACGGTCAATGAATTGATCGCGAAGTTGAACCCAACCGACACCGAAACCGCCGCTGCCATCTACAACGCGCAAGGCGCGAGCTACGCCGCCATGGGCGACAACGAAGGAGCCTTGCTGGCGTATTTGCACACGCATTTGATGTTCTCAACCTATCCAGCCGCCCACGCGGAAGCCCTCAAGCAGCTTGCGGAATTGTGGACTCAAGTCGGCAAACCCGACCGCGCCGCCGAAGCCCGATCCGAGTTGCAACAACGCTACCCCGGGCTCAGCGGTTGATGCGAGAATGACGCATGTTCGCGTGTGCGATCACGCAAACATGTCGGTGACGACTCGCGAGGGTTGAGTGACGTTGGACAGACGTTGCGGCAGACCCTGGCTCATGTAGGTCAGTTTGTGATGGTCGATGCCGAGCAGGTGCTGGAGTGTGGCATGCAAATCGTGGGGTGAGACTTTGTTCTCGACCGCTTCATAGCCGATGTCGTCGGTGTGTCCGATGCTGACACCCGGTTTGATACCGCCACCGGCGAACCACATGGTGAATGCACCGGGGTTGTGGTCTCGGCCGATCAATTTCATTTCGCGGCCGCCACGGTTTTCACGCATCGGTGTGCGGCCAAACTCGCCGCCCCAAACCACCAGCGTGTCGTCGAGCAGGCCTCGTTGATCCAGGTCTTTCAGCAGAGCCGTCATTGGTTGGTCCACTTCCCGGCAACGGTCGTGAAAGCCTTTGTTGATGGCTTCGTTGGCACCCGCACCATGTGAATCCCAACCCCAATGGAAAAGCTGGATGAAGCGAACATCTCGTTCGGCCAAGCGGCGGGCTAACAAGCAATTGTTGGCGAACGATTCCTTGCCGGGCTCTGTTCCGTACATCGCGTGAACGTCGGCGGTTTCCTGCGTCAGGTCAAAGGCTTCCGTGGCGCTGGTCTGCATCCGGAACGCCATCTCGTATTGGGAGATTCGGGTGAGAACCTCCGCATCGCCTGTTTGCTGGAACGTTTCGCGATTCAGTTTCGCCAACGCATCCAACGCTCTTCGACGTTGTTCGCGACTGACGCCGTCGGGATTGGAAAGGTACAGCACCGGGTCACCTTGGCTACGGCACTGCACGCCTTGATGAACGGAGGGCAAGAATCCGGATCCCCAAACGCTCTTTCCAGCCGAAGGCGTTTTGCCACCGGAGACGAGCACGACGAAGCCGGGCAGGTTTTGGTTTTCGCTGCCCAGTCCGTACATGGTCCAAGCGCCGAAGGATGCCGCACCGAGGTTCTGATTGCCGGTGTGCAGCAGAAGTTGAGCCGGAGCATGATTGAACTGCGTGGTGTGCATTGATTTGACAAAGCAAACCTTGTCCACGACCGATTGGAAGTGCGGCAGACGATCGGACACCCACGCTCCACTTTCACCATGTTGGGCAAAAGGGAATTGCGGTCCCAGCATCTTGGGGACTCCCTGAATGAAGGCGAATCGCTTGCCTTCGAGGAAGCTGGTCGGGGTGTCTTGTCCGTCCAGTTGTTGCAAATCCGGTTTGTAATCGAACAGCTCAAGCTGGCTGGGGCCACCAGCCATGTGCAGAAAGATGACGCGTTTGGCTTTGGCGGGAAAGTGCGGCGGGTGCTGACCGGAGCTTGAATCAGCCGAGGCGTTGGTGGCCTGGCTGCCCAGCCACATGCCGGCCAAACCCAGGGAGCAGTCTTTTAAAAAGTGGCGTCGCGTTTGCCATTGAAGGAAACCATGACGCGCGGAGTCGAGTGGCATGTTCATTTGGTCAAGGCTTTGTCGAGGTTCAAGATGGTGCTGGCAACGATCGCAAGGGCGGGAGCGTCGATGGTGGTCGATTCCGCGTCGGTCTCGGGGGCTTCTTTCAGGTCTTTGTACAGAGCAACCAATTCGGACCGTTCTGTTTCGGACGGTTGCGATTGAGTGACCCAAACGAAGATTTGAGAGATCAGGGAGTCGATCGTGTCGTTGTTGGAGGAACTTTGTTTCATCACGCGTGACACGAGGGCTTGTGCGCATTCGTGATAGACCGGATCGTTCAGCGTGACCAAGGCTTGCAGGGGCGTATTGGTTGCGATGCGACGCGGAGCGCAGAGGTCCCGTGTCGGCGAGTCAAAGGTTAGGAAGCTTGGATAAGGACTCGTGCGACGCCAGTAAGTGTAAAGCCCACGTCGATAGCGGTCGTTGCCCTCGGCTGTTTTCCACGATGCTCCGCTGTAAACGGTTTGCCAAACACCATCGGGTTGAGGCGGCATGACCGACGGCCCGCCAATGGTATCTGAGATCAGTTCCGATACCGCCAATGCTTGGTCGCGTACCATCTCGGCGGACAAACGAGTGCGGGGGCCACGTGCCAGCCATTGATTTCTGGGGTCCGCTTTTTGAAGGTCCTCGGCAACATGGTTGTTTTGCCGATAGGTTGCTGATAGCACTAGTTCGCGTAGGAATGGTTTCAAATGCCATTTGTGTTCATCACGCAGTTGAACCGCCAGATGATCCAGCAATTGCGGGTGCGTGGGCTGGAGACCGCTGGAACCAAAGTCCTCTTGGGTTTCCACCAATCCGATTCCGAAAAGTTGGGCCCAAATGCGGTTGGCCCAAACACGAGGCGTCAGTGGGTTTTGGTTGGAGACCAACCACTTTGCCAGTTCCAGGCGATTGTTGATGTGTTCAGGGACAACCGTGGTGCCTTCGGTGAAGGCGACCGGAATCGCGGGGGAGATCACATCGCCACGGTCCATCCAGTTTCCGCGAAGGAAGAGGCGGGTTTCGCGTTTGGCGGTCTCCGGACGATTGCAAATCACGGGCAGGTTGGGGCCTGAGATTTTGGAAGCCGCCTTTTTTGCCGATTGCCAGTCTTGGTTGATTGCCGACCATCGTTCGCTTTGCAGCAAGTTTTGCATGATTGCATTGGAGGTGCCGAGCCACTGGAAACGGCGAATGGGCGTGGCAACGTTTCCCGAGGTCGAGTGAGATTGAACCATCGTCAATTTCAACGCACGAACGTTCTTCTCTTGGAGTGACTCCAGCGATGCGGGCTCCGCCAAGACGAAAACGGTGAAGCGTGGTCCCGTTAGTTTCGGGTATTCACCGGTGCCGGTGGCGTTGCCGCGAAGTGCATCGGATGGGTCATTGCTTCCGGTGATTGCGTCCACGAAGACTTCTGAAATGGCGATCGCTTCGGCTTGGTTGTCCGCGTCGATCCATTCGGCTTTGAAGTGGCTCAGCACGGAACCTTGCTCGGGCCACTGAGCGGGATCTTGGTTTCGCGGCGAGATGATGACTTGCAACGCCGAAAGCGTTTGCTCTTCGAGTTGTGAGGTCAGCGTGTCTAAATTGAACTCGACTGTGTACTGGTTGCCGGGAGGAAACGTGCCTCCGTCAGTCATGATCTGATCGCCGTCACGTCTCAATTGGCCGTTTTGAGTTGCAAATTCAGTTGCTGGAAGGGAGTTCCATGAAATCGATTCCGCGACTTGCCAACCGAGTGCGTTGCGTTGATGACGAAGCGATTCGGCTTCGCGTTGAAGTTGAACCGCGGATTCGATGCTGTCGCGGTCTTTGGGGATACGAAGTGTGGGGTAATCGTTGTCGAGGTCCGCATCGACGGTGTCATTGAACATCGCCAGCGAAGCGTAGTACTCGCTGTGTTCGATTGGATCATAGGGGTGTGAGTGACACTGCACACAACCAAAGGTGCTGGCTTGCCAAACGATCCAAGTTGTGTTGACGCGATCGATCAGGGCCGCGATTCGGAATTCCTCGTCATCGGTTCCGCCTTCGGTATTGGTTTGGGTGTTGCGATGGAACGCGGTCGCGATCCAGTCGTTGGCCGTGGCATTGGGAATCAGGTCACCGGCGAGTTGTTTGAGTGTGAACTCGTCGTAGGGCATGTCGGCGTTGAACGCATCGATCAGCCAATCACGATAGGGCCACATGTCACGATGTGGATCTTTTTCGAAGCCTTTGGAATCGGCGTATCGAGCCAAGTCCATCCAAACGGAGGCCCAACGTTCACCGAAGTGTGGCGATGACAACAGGGTGTCGACCTGAGCGGCGTAAACGGATTCGCGATCGCCGGGGGTGGAAGCTTGTTCGAGTTTTTCAAGGAACTCAGCAAGTTGTTGTTCGCTGGGCGGCAATCCGATCAGGTCGAACGCCGTCCGACGAAGCCACTGAGACGGAGGAGCTTCTTCGCTGGGTTCCAATCCGCGTTCGTTTAGTTGAGCGTGAACAATTTGATCCAGTTGCTGAGTGCCCCACGCATTTGATGTCGTCCCGGTGGGGGTGTCTGATTGCGGAGCAAGTGGGCCCAGAGCCCACATGTTTTGCCAGTTGGCTCCTTGTCGAATCCAACGTCGCAGTAAGTCAACGTCTTCGGCAGACAAGGGATCCGGATGTTCATCCGGCGGAGGCATTCGGATGTCCGCGTCTTCCGTGGTGATCCGTTTCATCAGAATGGATGCTTCGGGATCGCCCGGCTCCACGACCCAACCGTCGGGCGGAAGCACATCGGAGCCGGAGATGAATGAGAGGTCGCCGGCTTGCTTCACGCCGCCGTGGCAAGACGTGCAGTTGGCAACCAAGATCGGACGGATTTGCGAATTGAAATCGACTCGGTCGTCAGCATTCGTTTGTGTCGAGGACGTTGCCGCTGGAGAATTGGATGCATCCAAGGTGGGTTCGTTCGCGAGGCACAATCCGTCAATAACCTGACACGGATCCGCGAGCAACGCGAACGCCACAGCCAATGCCGTGAAGCGAGAGAGCATATTGATTGAGGTGGGAGGGAGGCGGGGTTCTAGCAATTGATTCAGAACCTACGCATTATAACGAAGGCACGTTTTTTGACAGAAAATATGGACTTTGCGCGGCGAGAGCGTGATGGCGGCGTGAAACATTGCACTCTGTTAAGACGCGTGGCCAGGGGGCTTTGGGTGCAGGCCGCTGAGTTTGCTGGTTGGGTTGCGAGTGACGATTTTTCGGATTTTCCGGGTTTTCGATGCAGGATCTCAACAATTCGGGTCGATACGACTGGTGAGCCGGTGATTCTCGACCGACGACGCGGTGGCGACATGGATTGTCAGAAGCGTTGACGGGGTCGAGCCTCACCTCCCCCCCCGACTCCAGCATTGATGGGTGACGCCCGTGTCAAAACGTCTAGTTACAACCTGTGTCTTTGGGCTGCTCGCCTTGATGGCGGCTCCTCTGCATGCACAAACACGATCATCCCGATCCGCGCAGTCGGGTTCGGTGCGAAACGCCAGCTACATCGAGCAGGACGCTCGTGCATCTTGGCAGCCCGTTCGTGATCTTTCGAAGAAAGCATCTGCTGCTTCGACCCGAACCAGCCAGCCTCAATCGGCCAACGTTCGATTGGTGGACCACACGGCGACGTTGCCCGCACCTCCGATGCCACCTTCGATCGATCCAATCATCGAGAGCGGCACGATCAGCCACTCGATGCCTTTGGATGGCCAAGTGGTTTACGATCCAATGCTGGATGGCGGTTGCGACTCCATGCCCATGGGAAGCTGTGGATGCGGCGACCACGGATGCGATGGTGGTTGCGGCTCAATGACCTACGGCGGGTGCGACGGCATCGGTTGCGGTGCCGGGGTGTGCCACAATGGCGACCCAATGTGCGGCGAATACAACGATTGCGATGCGATGCGTCCCTGCGTCACGCTTTGCTGGCCTCAGGACGGTTGGTTCTCGGCAGAGTACCTGCTGTGGTGGCAAGACGGCATGGCTTTGCCACCGTTGGTGTCCACCGATGTGTTGCCTTCGCAACGATTTCCGAATGATCCTGGTCGGGTCCTGTACGGCGGTAACGATGTGCTGACCGAAAACATGGACGGACTGCGACTGAAGTTTGGTTTCTGGTTGGACAAGTGCCACACGTGGGGCATTGGTGCCGAGGGCTTCGGTATCGGTGAAGAAACGGAAAGTTACCGAGCGAGCGGTGCAGACTCACAATTCCTCGGTCGTCCCTTCATCAACGTTGCCAACGGCAGTGTCGAAGATCAACAACAAGTCGCTTTCCCGAACCAATTGGCAGGAACCGTCGCGGTCGACGTCGACAGTCGTTTGCGAGGCTGGGGTTTGCACCTGCGTCACTTGCGACGCAGCGACGCCAGTTGCAGCCAGGGACTGTTCTGCGGTTGCCCCGAGCACACCTGCGAACGATTCGAGTACTTGGTTGGTTTCCGTCAAGTGGAACTGCGTGAAGGCGTTCGCATCACGGAAGACTTGGCCAGCATCCCAACGGCTCCTGACACGACCGTGTTGCAATACGACATCTTTGACGACTTCCGAACTCGCAATCAGTTCAACGGATTGGACTTGGGTTGGATGTACAAACGGACTCGTGGCTACTGGACCTTCGACGCTCTAATTCGCTTGGGCGTCGGGAACACTCGTCAACGAGTCACCATCGACGGTGAGACGTCAATCGATGGCGGTGCGGCACAAGCCGGCGGCTTGCTCGCTCAGAACAGCAACATTGGTGAGTACAGCCGCGACGAGTTCTCGGTCATGCCACAATTGGATCTGACCGTCGGCTACCAAATCACGGACCAACTGCGAGCCACCTTTGGGTACACGTTCCTGTACTGGTCCAACGTGGTTCGACCTGGCGATCACATCGACCGACGAGTCGACACGGCTCAATTGCCAAACGGCACGACCCCAGCTACGCCTGTCTTGGCGGATTACCCCGCTTTCGAATGGGACAACACGGATTACTGGGCTCAAGGCATCAACTTCGGCGGCGAATACCGCTGGTGATCGCCGGCTGAAGCCCGCGGAGGAGTCTGCGGACTGCGAAGAAAATGCAATCTCGGTTGGCATGCCGAGCAATTCGAAAAATTCAGCTGGCTCGCGACGAATCGGCTGACGCGGATGAAGCAAACATGCCGATTACACCGAAACCGAGGGATTCGGAGCGGTGAAGGTGAAACCATCACCAGGCGAAAGTTGAATGACTCCGCCCGGTGTCGAACCTGTCGCGTCATCCCGATTTGTTTCGCGTGACGGGTTCCGGAGAAGGACGCTCCCCCAACCAAAATAGTTTCCAGGGATTTGGACATGATCTTCCAACGCATGATCGACCGACTGACCGGTCAAACCCGCCGCTCCAAGCAAGCTGATCAAGCAAGGGCCAGTCGTCGTGGACGTCGAGGGCAACGTCGTCTGCGAATGGAATCGTTGCAAAAACGGGAACTTATGGCCAGCGACTTGGCCGCGATCAGTGGGATTGCCTACATCGATTCCGACGGCAGCGGAACGATGGACGGTGGAGAGCCCGCCATCGAGGGCGCGTTGATCACGCTCTACCGTGACGCCAACGGCAACGGTACGTTGGAAACCGGAACCGACGTCAGCGTTGGAACCGTGACGACGGCCGCCGATGGTGCCTATCGCTTCACCAATCTGGATGGTTCGGACGCGGGTGGAACCACCGCCACCGGTGTTTACTTCTTGACGCAAGAAGACGCACCTGGCGGACCCGATTTGAGTGCTTTGGTTTTTCCTGACACCGCCACCGTGACCATCACCGATGACACCGGTGTCACCGAAGCCACCATCGATGCGTTTTCGATTGATCAGCCATCACAACCCATCACGGAAACGGTGGCTGGCGGCACGACCACCAGCAGCAGCGGCGCGTTGACCTCGGGCGGTGACGTCATTGGTGACGAACGTGACGTCGAAATCTTTTTGGATGCTCGCACTAGCGGCGACAGTCAGTTTTCGATTGTGACTGGTTCCAGCGAATTGGTGTTCAGTAACGGTGGCGACGTCACCGCGACTTTGTTGGTCCAGTATGACGGCGTGGATGCCGACGGCGGCGGACTGGCGTTGAACGCAACGGGCTTGGGTGGAGCCGATTTGTCCGGTTCTGATTCGGCCGCTGGGATTGTGTTGTCTGTGCGAAGCGACCAAGCGGTGACGGACGCCATTGAAGTCCGTATCTACACCGATGCTGCGAACTACTCCACGACCATGTTGAACTTGCCCAGCAACATCGCGGGGCCTGCTCAAGAGTTGTTCGTACCGTTCAGTGCGTTCTCGGATGTGGGAACGGGAGCTGACTTTGGAAACGTGGGTGCGATCGAAGTCTTCGTCGACGGCGTCGGCAGCAACGCTGGTGCGGGGGCTTCCAGTTTGGACCTTTTCGTTTCTGTTTTGGAATCACAAAGCAGCAACGAGAACGTGGTGAACCTCGCCAGCATTCAGCCGATGGAACTGGGCGGCGAGATCTTTGTCGACAATGGCGGTGGAACCAACCAAACCAATCAAAACAACGGCATCCGTGACGCTGGCGAACCCGACTTCCCCAACCCAGGTGCTGGGAACGAAGTGGTGGTCGAACTGTACGAATTGACCGGGCCGGGCGACACGGTTGAAGCCACCGACACGCCGGTCGCGACCACGACTGCGGCGGGAGGTGGCACATCGGGAGCCTACACCTTCACGACCCTGACCAGCGGCGATCCATTGCCACCTGGCACCTACGCGGTTGTGATCCCCGAATCCGAATTCGCGACCGGCCAGCCATTGTTTGGGCATTCCGGTAGCGGCACGGCCGCGGCTGACACTGACGCGAACGCAAATAACGACAATGACGGGACTTGGGTCGACGGAATCGGCTTGGTCAGCGGTGCGATCACCTTGGAAGTCAATGGTGAACCGACCACCGATGGAACCGACAACAACACCAACTCCACCGTCGATTTCGGCGTCGTTCCAAACACTGATTTGCGGATTACGAAATCACTGGTGACAGCCCAGTCGAACCTGATCGCTGGCGGTACCGCTGTGTTTGATCTGGTGATCCAGAACCTCGGGCCTTTGGATGCGACCGACGTCAGCGTGGATGACTTCATTCCAGACGGTTTGACGTTCGACCGAATTGAAGACAGCGGCGGCGGTGCGGTTGCCACCACGACGACCACCGAGGTTGGTGGTGCCGGACGCGAAATCCGAACGTTCAGCATCGGTGCTTTGGCTGCGTCCGGTTCAGTGACCTATCGTGTCTTCACCGACATCGATTCCAACGTTGCGGCAGATCCTGAAAACGAAGCTCGCGTGAGCGGCTTTGAAGTGGAAGTCGACAACGACCCAAGCAACCCAGTGGACTCCGATCCATTGCTGAACAACGTTTCGCTTGCCAATGCGGACGTGCCGATTGCGACGTTGAGCGTGACCAAAACTGACAACTTGGCGACGGTGACCGCCGGTAATCAGTTGACCTACGAGATCACGATCACCAACACCAGCACCGACAACGCGATCAATGTCACGGCACTGGATACGCTACCCACTGGCGTGACCTTTGTCTCGGCCAGCTTCACCGATGGCACGGGGTCGGTCAGCGAAGTGACAGCGGGACCCGACGCTGGCAAAATTCAAATGGTCCTAGGCGATTTGGCTGCGGGTGAAGACGAAACCATTGCGATTGTGGTGACGGTCGATCCGGCCATCGCCGATGGAGCTTCGCCGCTGGACAACTCGGTCACCGCGACGGCTGACAACGCACCGGATGTGACGACCAACGACACGACCGCAGTTGTTCGTGAAGTCGACATGACGCTGACCAAAACCGTGATCGAAACACGGACGCCTGATGATCGCACCGATGGCGACGACAGCGATGACATCATCGATGACACCGCGCCATTCCAAGTGATCGCCGGCGGTTTCGCGACCTACCAAATTGTGGTGACCAACGACGGTCCGTCGGAAGCTCGCGGCGTGGAAGTCGAAGACATCCTGGACAGCGGACTGACCCTGGTGGCGGGAAGCTTCGATGCGGGGACTTCCGGAGTCACGTTGTCCGAAGCTGGCCAAACGTTGACGTTCACGGTTCCCGACATGGATCCGGGTGAATCGTTGACCTTCGAGTTCGAGGTGGCCATTGGTTCCGATGAATTCGATGCAATTCCAAACACGGCGGTCGTCAGCACCACGGATCCTGAGTCCGATACCAACAACAATTCGGCGACGGTGAATATCGATCCGGATGCCCGTATCGACTTGATCCTCGACAAGTCGGCAGCGGAAACCACCGTGGTTCCCGGTGCGGACACGGTGACTTACACCTTCACCGTTTCGCACGACGACGACAGTGTTTCGGACGCGGTCACGCCTCGAATCACCGACACGCTGCCCGCTGGTTTGTCCAACGTCCAAATCACGGCGGCCGGGTCATCCAGTTCGAACTTCAACACCACCACGCGATTGCTGGAAGTTGAATACGCCTCGATCCCGGTCGGCGAAACCCGCACGTTCACCGTGACGGCCAACGTGGATCCGACTGTGACCGCGGATTTGGTGAACTCCGCCGCCGTCGCTGTGCCGGGTGTGACTGAGCTGGACAACACCAACAACACCGACAGTGTCACCATCGGCGTGACACCTGAGTTTGACTTGACGGTTGCGAAAACCGTTCAGGGCGGGGCGACCACCTTTGGTCCGGATGACACCGTGACGTTCAACATTGTTATCTCGCATGACACGGACGACGACGGAACAGAAGCCGACAATGGCGAGAGCCCATCGACGGCGACGGGTGTGATCGTCACGGACACCTTGCCGGATGGTTTGACATTCGCTTCGGCAACTTCGGGTGGATCGGCCGTCACGCCGACCAGCACGACCAACGGCGTGATCGTTTTCCCTGAATTCGATTTGGCACCCGGCACCACTCGCACACTGACGATCACCGCCACCGTGGACGATGACGCATCCGGTTCGATCACGAACAACGTGTCGTTGGCGACAGACACGGGTGAAACGCAGACGGACAACAACTCCGACGCAGAAGCCATCACCGTGGTTCCAGAAGCCAACGTTCGGGTGACCAAAACCGTGGACGCCACCACGGCTCAAACAGGAACCGAGCTGACTTACACCGTGACCGTCTTCAATGATGGGCCGTCACCAGCCGAAGCCGTGACCGCGGTGGATACGCTGCCGGCCGGATTGACTTTTGTCAGCGGAACGGGACCAAGCGGTGCTTTGTCCGCTACCGGGCAGACCGTCACCGTCAACGGCGGCACGGTTGCATCGGGAAGTTCCTTCCAATTCACGATTGTTGCTTCGATCAACGACGGAGTGACCGCGGACCAAATCAACAACGTGACGGTATCGACCACCACAACGGAAACCAACTCCAACGACAACACCGCGTCGGCGACCACGGCGATCGATCAAGCGATCAATGAGATCTCCGGCAACGTTTACCGCGATGCCAACAACAACGGCGTCCGCGATGCGGGTGAGATTGGTTACGAAGGGGTTCAGTTGCAACTGACCGGAACGTTGTCCGACGGAAGCACCTTCACACCGGTCACCGTGACCACGGATGCCAACGGGGAGTACTTGTTCGAAGACCTGCTGCCCGGCAAATACACGGTGACTCGACTGTCGTTGCCATCGGGTACCAGCGACGGGCCTGAGTTCCCGAGTTCCGCGGAAGGGGCTTTGGGCAACGGTGAAAGCATCGAAGACATCGACGTGGGTGGTGCCAATCCAACGGCTGTGCCGCTGACGGACTTCACCGTGGTCGACAACAGCAAACGTAGTTTCTTGGCTTCGTTCATGCAGACGCCCGGTATCCAAAACCGACCCAACGATCGCTGATCGTTGGTCTTGATCTCTCGCGACAACACGTCGTTTCGAGCCAACGGGGAGCCGGTGGAACGCTTGAAACGATGATCGTGAGGCAAGCCCGGCCTTTTTCGGGGGGAAAAGGTCGGGCTTTTTTGTGCGCTGATCGAACCGCCCGGCGAGTGATGGCGAGTGCCGCAGTTTCACCTGGGAAACTGTGGCCGTCTTGCCACTTGTTGAGTTTGGTCTTGACGGCGTCTCGTGAAATTGACGATCCGTTCGGTTGGAACCGCCCGAAACTTGAGCGAATCCGACTTCGAACGGAAAAAAAATGCCTGTCCCCCAACGTCTGCTCTTCATACCGCAACACGCCTCGCCAAAGAATCGTTCCGGACTGGGAATGATTGGCGGGTTCTGTTTGATGCTTGCTTGGTTGGCGGTTGGCGGAGTTTCGGCAGCGGTGGCTCAGCAATACGCGGTGACACCGATCAGTTCCGGCACCGTCGATCCGTACGCAACCGCGGGCTACAACACGACGACCTCCGCCAACGGTTTCTTGGCTGGTTTCCCGAGTCAGAATTTTCCGTCGACTCTGTTCGTGCCCAACGTTGTGCAGCAAGATCGTTTGTGGCTCCGGACGGAATACATCCGATGGTGGGCCAACGGGATGGAGACACCTGCTTTGGTGACCACCAGTCCCGATGGCACAGCTCAAGCCGACGCGGGTGTGTTGGGACTGCCAAACACCAGCGTCCTGTACGGTGGAGAGATCAACGACGAGAGCACCAACGGAATTCGTTTCCGCGGTGGTTTCTTCATCACACCGGCGTCCGCGTTTGGAATCGAAGGAGAATACTTTCGGATTGGATCCAATACATCCGGGTTTGGTCGCAATGGTGGTGACCAAATTCTTGCCCGTCCATTCTTTCGAACCGACACGGATGTCGAAACAGCTCAGCTGATCAACTATCCCGGTGTCGTGGATGGGTCGCTCGCGATCGGAGCGGCCTCGAAACTCGATTCTTACTTGATCAATGGCCGCGTCGCATTGTGTCCAACCTGCGGTGGCAACTGCGTGACCTGTCGCAACACCGATCGAGTCGATTGGTTGATCGGTTATCGCCACATGAAGCTGGACGAAGCGTTGACGTTCGGGGAAACACTGGATTCTCAATTGGTTGGTGCACCAGGAACCATTGTCCTGGCTGACGCCTTTCGAACGACCAACGATTTCGATGGTTTGCAGTTGGGAGTGACTTACCAAGCCAATCTCAAACGCGTGTGGTTGGAATCCATGCTGCGAGTCGCGGTCGGTAACAACAAGCAAACCGTTTCCATTCGTGGGAACACCTTCATCACGGAAGCCGGAGTGACGGAGAACTACAGCGGTGGTCTGTATGCCCAACGCGACAATTCTGGCAACTTCAGGCGGGATGAATTCACCATGGTGCCCGAGATCGGTTTCACCCTTGGAGTTCATTTGACAAGTTGCTTGGATGCGACGGTTGGGTATTCGTTATTGTATTTTCCCAATGTGGTCCGTCCCGGAGACCAAATCGACCGCGACGTGAATCCTGATCTGCTGGCACCACCAGGGACGGTCGCTTCACCTTCGCGTCCCGAATTTCGGTTCATTGAAAATGACTATGTCGCTCATGGCTTGAGCTTTGGCGGCCAGTTGAGATTTTAAGATCTCGTCGCCACTTCGCTGCCGCTACACTGCGAGTTGACCCCAGCACTGGACCGTCCAGTCTGATTTTCAACTCAAACGTGTCCTGAGATGTCAGCAACGCCACGTCTGAATGTCTTCTTGAGCGTCAGCATCTCATGCTTGCTTCTCTTGTCGTTGTCGGCCTGTCGGCCAAAGCCGAACCGGCCAACCCCTGAACCATCGCGGTCTCAGGTAGAGCCAACAGACACTGCCACCCAGACGCCGGTTGCGAAGGAAAGCAAGCCGACACTTGTGGGGATCCGCCGTTTGCTTCAGCAAGGAAATTCGCGGGAAGCTTTGAGCTTGATCCGTCCGTTTCTTCTGGAAGACCCTGATCGAATCGAAGTGGTGTTTCTCGCTGCGCAGGCCGAACATGCATCAGGAAATTCAAAGCAAGCGTTTACATTGTTGGACGAGACAGCCGAGCGAATTCCGCAAAGTCGAATGGCTATTTGGTCGTTTGGATCGCAATTGGCCTTGGAAAGCGGAGAACTGGCTCAAACCCTGAGCTACTTGCAACGAATCATCGCCGAGGACCCGCAACAGGTGAACGCTCTCCGGAAGCTTGCGTTGCTTCAGAACCAGATGGGACATCGAGCAGAGGGCAACGTGAATTTGCGTCGGTTGCTTCGGCGTTCGCCCATGACGACTGGGGACCTTTATTGCTTGTTGACGCCGCATCTGCAGGTCCATGACAGCCAGCAGTCTTCCATCCCAATGCCCTACAAGACTGTCGCAGTTGCTCGTGAGTTGCTGGAGGCAAATCGCCACTCGGAAGCGTTGCGATTGCTTCAGGAGGATCAAAACGAAGGTGCATCAAACGCAGCGTCCATTTCGCTCATCGCGAGAATTCAAACGGAGATGGGGGCGTTCCAAGAGGCAACGAAAACGTTGCTGGGATCGTCTGGTGAGTGCCATCTTCAGCCGGACCACTGGATCGCGTTGGGCAACTGTTGGTTGGCCAATCACGAAAGAGAGCGGGCCAAACAAGCATTCTTAAAAGCGGTCGCCTTGGAACCGTTGCACACCTCGGCTCTGAGACGTCTGGCGGTTGCCCTGGCTCAGTTGGGGGAGCAAGAGGCAGCGGACCGAGTGAATGAACGGTCGGCGTTGGCACGCGATCTTTCCGAGTTGGCGTCAACGATCATCGAACGGAAAGGTGATCTCGCCCGGTCGTGTGAGATTCTGGCGAATCAATTGAAGGACGTCGGTTTGCCGTTTCAGTCACTCGCTTGGCACTTCAATGCAATTGCCTATTCCAATCCAAGAATGGCTCGTGTGGACCAGCACCTGCAAGCCATTGAACACTTGCAAGCAACCGTCTCGACGGAAGAGGCGGAGAAATTGCAACGAGTTGGACTGATGGAGCCCATGCTGGACGCAACGGATTGGTCCTCGTTGGCGGATGGTTTTTCTAAAGAAACTGCAGCCAAGACAAACGAACCGGTCGCGGATGATTCGTCGCGAATTCAACCGAAGTTCAGCAACGTTGCCGCGGAAATTGGGTTGCATTTCCAGTACCGCAATGCGAATCCGCCAGTGACGAAACACTTTCTCTTGCACCAGCCTTTGGGTGCTGGGGTCGCTTGCCTGGATTACGACTTGGACGGATGGGTGGATGTCTATGCCGCTCAGGGAGACGGCGACGGAAGGTTGCCGGGAGCATCGCCAAACTTCTTGGCCCGGAACCTGGGTGGCCATTTCTCGTCCGTTGCCGATCGGGCCGGAGCGGATGACCGGGGTTACTCCATGGGGCTCACCTGCGGCGATATCAACCAAGACGGATTCGCGGACTTGGTGGTTGGAAACATGCAAGTCAATTGTTTGTATGTGAACCAGGGCGATGGAACGTTTGAGCGAAAGGACATCCTCGGAAATTGGCAAGACGCCACCTACACCACCGGCCTCGCAATTGCGGATGTTTCCGGAGATCAACTCCCTGACGTCGTCGAAGTGAACTATGTGGCGGATTCAAGAATCTTTAATCCGATTCAATTCGACGCGTCGGGGCAGCCAATTCGTTTGCCTGGTCCCATGCAGTTCACCGCCGGCCCCGACCGACTGTTTGTGGCGACGAAAGATGGTGGATGGGCCGACGGTGAATGGGCGGGAGAATTTTTGGATCCTCGAGTTGCAAATGGAGCAGAACCTCATCGCGCGATGGGGTTAGTTGTGGGTGACATCGATGCGGATGAAGCCAATGAAGTTTTCATCGCCAACGACCAGACACTGAATCAGCTTTGGGAGTTCGATCGAGATCATGATTCCGGGGGCTTGGCAAGGTCCGAAGAAGCGATCCTGCGAGGCGTTGCAGGAGGAGTCGCCGGTCAACCCTTGGCGAGCATGGGAATCGCGGCTGCTGATTTCAATCAGGACCAATTGCTCGATCTGCAGGTCACCAACTTTGACGACGAGTTGTCGAATTTGTATCTGCAACAGAAGGATGCAAGTTTTCGCGATGCGGTCTTCTCAACCGGATTGGATCTCTGCTCCAGAACCATGTTGGGATTCGGCACGCAAGCAATTGACTTCGAAAACGATGGCGACATGGATTTGGTGGTTGGCAATGGAGACATCGAAGACAACCGACCCAATAAATCGAGCTTCAAGATGCCAACTCAATTGTTGGTGAACCATCGACAACGCTTCGTGCTACTGAGCGAGGAGTTGCAAGAAGGGTATCTGCGACAAGACCATCTTGCCCGAGCGGTGGCGAAGTTGGATTGGAACCGAGATGGTCTCGTTGATGTGTTGATCGGTGATGTCATGGATCCGCTCGCGCTGCTTGAAAACCAGACCGACACGCCAAATGGGTTTGTGCAATTGCAGTTGGTCGGAACTGAGTCTGAGCGAGATGCCATCGGTGCGATCGTGACAGCGATATTCAGTGAATGCGAGACTCGGCATTTTGTCCTCACGGGAGACGGGTACATGTCACGGAATGAGGCGATGGTGCAAGTTGCAATTCCGAAGGACCGGGAACTGCGCCGAATAGTTGTGAATTGGCCGTCAGGGCGTGAGCAAGCGTTTGATCTATCAGACGAACGCCGTCGGGGACTCATTGTCGAATCCCAAAACCGCGTTCACTGGTTTCAACTCGCGCCATGACAAACCCCGATGCAAACACTTGCGTCGTTCTTCGAACTGGGATTACTCTGAATTGAGGTGTTTCCACTTCCCCCTTTGTTTTGAGTTCTTCAATGAAGCTTACGAAAGTGTTTTTGGCGTTGTGTGTTGCTGTCGGCTCGGTCTCTGTAATCGGGTGCGCTCCCGACAACAGCACGACTCAAATTGAGCCAGCTGCTGAGTTCAGCTACGACGACAATGCTTACGAAGAAGAAATGGACGCTTCCACCGAGGCCCAGCAGCAGTAACTGTCTGAAGATTTTTGCAAAAAGTTACAGAAAAACCCGGAACCTTTGGTTCCGGGTTTTTTTGTTGAACGATCGAAATGCGACGGGGAAATATGAAATTACGCGTGTCGCATTTTCCAGGTGGCGTGGGGTGAGGTACCAGAACTCAAAGCATTTTGGCAAAAACGCCGTTGTCGCAAATGATTTCTCTATAGACAGCTTGTCGCGCAGATCAGGAGATCTGATCGGGGGCTGTGGGTGGCTGCAAGGTTGTTACGGTGTCTTGATCCTCCTTTGTTGCTCATTTTGAGTGATAGAGAAGGCCTTAAGTCCTCCCTACCATCTTGCCGTAATCAAAGGTGGCTCGGGCTGGTTGTGGATGTTTGCCACTGCCCTGCTCGCCACTTATTCTCTTTTCTCTATCTATTTGGAGCGCAGAATGGTTCGGAGTCGAACAAAAGCGTCTGGCTTCACGCTGGTTGAATTGCTGGTCGTGATTGCCATCATCGGTGTCCTTGTCGGGCTGTTGTTGCCCGCAGTTCAGGCAGCACGCGAGGCGGCTCGCCGCATGCAGTGCAGCAACAACTTCAAGCAAATTGGCTTGGGGATCCACAATTACCACTCAGCCTACAACGCTTTGCCGAAACAGGCTGGTGGAACGTATGTGGACGGTGACTGGGGCGGATCGGGGCCAGGCCGTACCACTAACCGTTTTCGTTTGAGCTGGTTGCCTGCAGTGTTGCCGTTCATTGAGCAGCAAGGATTGTGGGAGCAGATCAGCAATCCCTACAACTTGGACATGAATGGGAATGCGATCAGCCCAGGTTTCCCACCAATGGGACCGGCACCCTGGGGTGGAGCGTATCGTCCTTGGTTCACGGAAGTTGGTACGTTCCGTTGCCCAAGTGATCCGGGGCGTGGTGCTCCTGCACACGGCCGTACCAACTACGCCGCTTGTATTGGTGACAGCACTGACTGGGTCAACCACGGCTACATGCGTCACACTGGCGGACGCTGGGTGCTGACGCCGAACAACGGTCAAAACGCGAATGCGACCAACCGTGGCTTCTTCTACCACCGTCGTCAGTTGAAGTTCCGCGATGTCTTGGATGGTTTGTCCAACACGATCGCTTGCGGTGAGATTGCAACGGACTTGGGTGACAACGCCATCACGACCAATGCTCGCTACGGTGTTGGTTGGGGAACGATCCACAACAACCCGGCTCACTGCCGTGATCAGGCTGGTTGGATCAACCCCGCTCGTCCACAGTTCTGGGATCCAGATGCCGCAGGGACCGGAAACCCCGGGATCCGTACTGGTAACGCGGACTGGAAGCGTGGTTTCCGATGGATGGACACGCCGATCTTGTACACCGGATTCAACTGCATCTTGCCACCCAACGCTGAAATTTGCTTTGGCGGTGGTGGTGACTTTGATACCGGTGCCTGCCCGCCAAGTAGCCGTCACCAAGGTGGTGTTCACGTGTTGATGGGTGACGGTGCAGTCAAATTCATCACGGACTCCATTGATACCGGAAACATCCGAAATGGTGTGGTGATGCTTAACCAAACCGGCAATCGCGCTCCTGGTTCGGAGAGCCCGTACGGTTTGTGGGGTGCTTTGAGTACGCGTGCAATGAAGGAAATCGTCAACATCGACGATCTCTAGGAGATGGGATCCGAACGGCTTGAACGTTCGGTTTCATTGACTCTCTCTCGAACGGGGGCTGGATCTATTCAGTCCCCGTTTTTCTTTGGTGAATCGGATTGGGGTGAACTCAAACACCTGTGTCTGCGGTAGTCTTTGGTGTCTCAGACAACTTTTTCACGATTCGATGACATGATGAAATTTTCGGGCGTCGCGACCGCCATACTTGGATGGATGATTTTGCTGGGGTGTCAGCCGAGCAATCGACCGCAACCAGAGCAAACTCCTATTGAGACCGTCGTTGAATCGAAAGGTGGTGATGAAACCACGTCTGCTGACGCGAACGAAAAGATTCAATGGAAGCGGCAAATTGCCACCGTTGTTTCGCAAAGGGACGCGGATTCGTTGAGCAAAATCGCTCGACAAGTGATGCTCAGCCCCGCTGCCGACGCCGAACTCTACGAGTCCTTGGGCGAAGCTTGGCAGGTCATGGGCAATCCCGGGAAAGCAATCGAAATGTTCGATGCGGCGTTGGAGGTCGCAGATGAACCGACCGCGGACTTGTTTGAGAAGACGGGCCACGCTTACATGGCTGTGGGACGAACCTTCGACACGATCGAACTGATGAAGCGGTGTGTCAAGCAGCACCCAGACGATGCGAAACGTCGTGTCGATTTGGTGGGGTTGATGATCGCGCAAGCGTTGGAGCGTGATGCGATGGTGCACCTGCAACACTTGATCCAGCGTGGACAAGCGGGAATCTCTGAACTGGTCATCGCCAGTGACGCGTCGCGGCCTCAAGCTGACGAGCAGATGAGCGAGCAAGCATTGAAACTCAACCCGAGCGATTTGCGGCCGAAGTACGCTTTGACACGTTTTGATGCCTACAAGCATCGCTGGCAGGTCGTGAAAGACGGGCTCATTCCAGTGGTGCAGAAACATCCTGATTTCACACCCGCGTGGGCCTACCTGACGCGAGCCGCCGTGGAAACAAATGATCGCGAAACGCTTGCGAAAATTTCCTCCCGGGCTTTCAACGCTGACTACGAAAGTCACCCTCAGGTTTGGATCGCTCGAGGGGTCTGGGCGAATCGAAACGGCGATTCGGATCTTGCTTCCGCTGCTTTTGCCGAGGCTGTCCGGTTGGATCCGAATCACCACGAAGCGTTGACAAAATTGACGACCGCGTTGGCCAAGTCTGGCGATCTGCAGCTAAGTCAAAAGGTGTCGGTTCGTGCGGGGCAAGTGAACGAGCTTCGTGATGCCGTGGATGGCTTTCTTGGATGGCGCCGAAACTCACAGCGATTGGCAATGATTGTTGCGGAAAAATTGCAGCAACTTGGACGGCAATGGGAAGCGGTGGTTTGGCTCCGCGCCGCGTTTACATTGCCTCAGGATCCCGCTGAAAATGTGAAGCAGGCGTATCTCGACGCCAGGGCGAAGTTAACGAGCAACACCCCGTGGCAAACCTTCGATGGCGAATGGTTACCAGAATCGAACGAGACCAAAGCGATGCTCGCGAAAGCGAAGGAGTCCGGATGGTTTATGAAAACGTCGGCGGGCAGTGGGGAATCGTCCATCGCCGCGGATTCGAACCCCAAACGCCAGCCGCCAAAGCAGCCTGTCGCGCAGAGAGGTTATCGACTGGAGGACGAGGCAAATCAGCGCGGTCTGGTGCATACCGTTGGGCTCAATCGTCCTCGTTCGAAAGATGGACTGTGGCTTTGGCAGTCAGGGCTCGGAGGAGCGGGGGTATTGGACTTTGACTTGGATGGTTGGCCAGACCTGCATTTGACCTCGGCAGGCGGTGTGGAGGGTGGGCTCCCCGGTGACCGGAACGGGACGCCGAATACGACTGTTCGGAATGTGCGAGGACACTATGTTGATGTTTCCGAAGCGACCGGTCTGGCCGATCCCGGGTACACGCAGGGCGTTGGTGTGGGTGACTTCAACGCGGATGGATTTCCAGACTGTTTGATTGCAAACATCGGGTTCAACACGCTTTACTTGAACAACGGCGACGGCACGTTCGCTGATGTGACGACGTGGATGTTGAAGCAGCCTGAACGCTACGTCGACGACACGGGTAAATCCATCGTGCAAGTGGGCACGGATTCACGGCACACCTGGACATCGTCAACCGCGATTGCTGATGTGGACCATGATGGACTGTCGGATCTCATCGAAGTCAATTACTGCGGGGGGCCGACTCCTTACCAGCAACGCTGCATGGATGAGACCGCTCGCGAGTACCGTTCTTGTCAGCCAATCTCGTTCCCAGCGGAGCGAGACCGAGTCCATCGTAACCGCGGTGTGATTTCAGGCGGGGAACTGTTCGAAGATCGTTCGGCGGATTGGCTGCAGCGCTGCGATCCGGGGCGAGGTCTTGGTGTCTTGGTGGGGCAGCTCGATGGGACGCTTGGTTTGGACATTTATGTTTCAAACGACATGACCGCGAATCATTTTTGGCATTTCGATCCTTTGTCCGGCTCGCTTCAAGAACAGGCGACCATCCGAGGCGTGGCATTCAACCATCAATCGGCGGCCGAAGCATCGATGGGAATCGCCGCGGCGGATGCGGATGGAGACCTCGATTTGGATCTCTATTTGACGCACTTCACGGACGAGTCCAACACGTTCTATGAGCAAACTCGGCCCGGTTTGTTCGAAGACAAGACGGAGGCAAATCGCCTCGGCGAATCGAGCCGGGACATGCTTGGATTTGGAACCCAGTTTGTCGATTTGGATGGAGACCGTGTTGATGAACTGGTGGTCGCCAACGGTCACATTGATGACTTTTCACACGACGGTTTGCGTTACGAGATGCCGGCTCAGTTGTTGGCGCTGAACCCAGAGAACCATTGGGAATGGGTCGCGGGTGATTCCGTGGGGCCTCACTTTGATGAGTCTCGCATGGGACGTGCGATGGCCATCTTGGACGCTGACCGAGACGGACGAAACGATTTGGTGGTGACCGATTTATTTCGTCCAACGGCACTGTTGATGAACCGAACACCGCAACAGTCTGTTTCGTTGCAAGTGCGTGTCGTCGGAACACGTTCTGAACGTGATGCCATCGGAACAACGGTGATCGCGAAGACATCGGCGGGAAAGCAGATGCGGCAACGGATGGCTGGATCGGGCTATCAATGTTCAAACGAGTCATTGTTGACGTTTGCGATTCCGGACGGCGACCCGGACATCGAACTGGATGTGGTCTGGCCCAGTGGACTCGAGCAGTCCGTTCGTGTCTCGGCGAACGAGCGCGAGCTGTTGTTGATCGAACCACTCACCGGCGAGTGATGGTTCACTCCCACGCGTCGGCGCTGAGTTCCATCCATCGATCTTCGGCTTCGCCAAGCTCCGCTTCGATCGTTTGAATTTGCTCGTGCAGCCGGACCGCTTCTTCTGGGTTGGTCTCGTTGAGAAGCTTCGCGTTGAGCTCTTTCTTGTCATCATCCAGCTTGGCAATTTTTCGCTCGAGGTTTTTGACCTCTTTTTCACGCTTGCGTTGTTCTTTTTGGTCGCGGCGTGAGTCTTGGCTGGCTTTGGCGGTTCCCGTTTTAGGAGCGGTTCCATTTGCCTTCGAGTTGGCATTGCGGAGTCGTTCGCCTTCTTCGATTTCCTTTTCAACGGCTTCGCAGTAGCTCGCGTAGCTGCCGAAGTAATTGCGAACGCGACGGTCGCGAACTTCGATGACGTTGGTGGCGACTTCGGCCATAAAGTGGCGGTCGTGACTGGTGAAGATCACTGTGCCTTGGAAGAGCTTGAGGGCTTCGGCCAAAGCTTCCACGGTTTCGACATCGAGGTGGTTTCCGGGTTCGTCCAAGACCAGCACGTTGCAGGTGCTGAGCAACAGGCTGGCCATGCAGACTCGAGCGCGTTCACCGCCTGAAAGTACCTTGATTTTCTTGTTGATTTGCTCGTCGCGAAAAAGCAACGCCCCGGCCATGGCGAGCACGTCTTGGCGAGTGGTTTCCGGGTCGGACGAATACTCCAAGTGCTCCAGGATGGTCTGCCGTTCATCCAGCGTCGTGTAGACGTGTTGGGCGTAGGTGCCGATTTCGATGCCATGACCCCATTTCAGGTTGCCTTCGATTGGATCCAGCGAGTGGACCAACGTCCGCAGCATCGTCGTTTTTCCTTGGCCGTTGTCACCCACGATGGCGGCGCGTTGACCGTGTTCGATTTCCAAGGTGATGTCTTCCGCGACGACATGGCCGGGGTAGCCAATTGCCAATCCGTCGCAGCGTACCGCGGTGCCCTGTCGCGGCTGGACACGCGGGGCACGCATGTGCACGGTGGGTTCGTCGCCAACGATCTCGGTCGTTTGCAATCGTTCCAATTGCTTGGCTTTGCTGCGTGCCTGGCTGGCGGTGGAGGCGTTGGCGCGGTTCTTGTCGATGAACCGTTGCAATTGCTTCTGTTTGGCGACCACGGTGGCGTTGACGCGGCGTTCGTGTTCTCGCCGTTCTTCGCGGTATTCCAAAAAGTCGTGGATCTTGCCCGGGAACATGGTCAGTTGCCCGCGGGACAATTCCAACGTTTGGGAGCAGGTGGCTTTTAGGAAGGCACGGTCGTGGCTGACGATCAACGCGGCTTTTCCAAAGTCACGCAAGAAGTGTTCCAGCAGGATTTGGGTGCGAAGATCCAAGAAGTTGGTTGGTTCGTCCAGCATCAGTAGGTTGGGATCGTGCAACAACAGCGCCGCCAATTTGACTCGCGTTTGCCATCCTCCGGAGAGGGCTTTCACCGGACCCTCCAGGTAGTCGCCTTTCAGTTCGAATTGGCCCGCGACTTGTCCGCAACGCCATTCGGGTTCACCGCTGTCTCGCATCAAAAAGTCGAGGGCTGATTCGCCTTCATGAAACGGATCGTGCTGACGCAGGTAACCAATCCTCAAATTGGGGTGGTGAATCACCTCACCTTTTTCCAGCTCCTCCTCACCCAAGAGCACCTTGAGAAGCGTCGATTTCCCGGCACCGTTTCGTCCGACAAATCCGACTTTGACATCGTCCACCAGGGACACGTTTGCACCGTCTAGCAAGACTTGATCGCCAAAACGTTTCTCGGCGTCACGGAGCTGAATTAAAACGGCCATTCTGAGTTATTTCTGAAAACGTTTGGTGGCAACGGATCGGACAAAGCGGTGGGAAAAAACGTTCCCAAAACCAGCCAGCTTCGTCAAACGTAGCGAGAACCATGGAAAAGTTCACCCGGTCGTCCTACCCACCCGGTGATCGGTTCCGTACAGTAGACTTGAACGCAACCTTGACGCCGTTTCTTTGTCGGCAAGTGTGGCGGCCCACTCCCCCCTTCCACGTTTCCTTCCTCCTTTGCGGTCTGCTTGGCGATGGCGGTTCGCTGCGGGACTTATGAATAGTTATTCGTTGGATTACATCGACGATTTGTACGTGCAATATGTACGTGATCCGTCGAGCGTTTCGGAAACTTGGCGTCAGTACTTCGAGCAATTCCTAGTGGGAGCCGGTGCGCGAATCACGCCACCGGCATCGACTGCTTCGAGCGGTGATTCCCCCAGCAATGGCTCCTCCGCCGGGGCACGGACCGTGGTCAGTCCCGCCTTTGCCAACGGCCAGCCGGGAAGTTCCGCGGACGTGTCGGACCGCACGGGATCGACCGGTGACCAGAACGTCGATCAAGCGTTGTGGTTGGCCCGGATCCAAGATCGTGTGGACCAGTTGGTTCGCGAATACCGAGTGCGTGGGCACTTGGTGGCAACGCTGGATCCGTTGGGTTTGTTCGAGCACACTTGCCCGGAGCTTTCGCCGCGTAGCCACGGGTTGAGCGATCAAGACCTTGCTCGTCCCTTTGACAGCAGCATTCTCGAAAACGTATCGGGCAGCACGCTCGACATCATTCTGAAGAAGCTGCAGTCGACCTATTGCCGAAGCATCGGTGCGCAGTTCATGCACATCGACAATCGCAACATTCGTGATTGGTTGCAGCGTCGGATGGAAACGACCGAGAACCGCTTGGATCTGTCGCACGAAGTTCAACGACGGATCTACACCCGGCTCGCCGATGCAACGATTTTCGAAGAGTTCGTGCGACGCAAGTTCGTTGGTGCAAAAACCTTCTCGCTCGAAGGCGCGGAAAGTTTGATCCCGTTGATTGACTTGGCTCTCGAAAAAGCCGGTCAGCATCAGGTCAAAGAAGTTGTCATGGCGATGGCCCACCGTGGTCGTTTGAACGTGATGGCAAACATCCTGAAAAAACGGGCGATGAACATTTTCTGGTCGTTCGATGACCCCACGCCGGAGCTGAGTCGTGGTGGCGGGGACGTGCGGTATCACTTGGGATACAGCAGCGATTGGAAGACCGCCTCCGGTGACCATCTGCATATTTCTTTGTGCTTCAACCCGAGCCACTTGGAATTCGTCAACACGGTGGCTTTGGGGCGGACACGCTGCAAACAAGACAATCGCGAAGATCGCAGTCGACAAGACGTGATGACGATCTTGATTCACGGCGATGCGGCGTTCGCGGGCGAAGGGATTGTTCAGGAAACGTTGAATCTCAGTGAGCTGAAAGGTTATCGCACGGGCGGTACGCTGCACGTTGTCGTCAACAACCAGGTTGGGTTCACGACCGAACCGGATGAAGGACGCAGCACAACCTACGCCACCGACGTGGCCAAGATGCTTCAAATTCCGATTTTCCATGTCAACGGTGAAGACCCGGAAGCGGTCGCCCAAGTCGTTTCCTTGGCGATGGATTTCCGTAAAGAGTTCCACCGCGACGTGGTGATCGATTTGTATGCCTATCGTCGCTGGGGTCACAACGAGGGCGACGAGCCTCGGTTCACGCAGCCGCAGATGTATGCGGAAATTGACCGACGTCCAGGAGTTCGCCAGCAGTACCTAAACCGTTTGTTGAAGCTCGGCAAAATCACGGAAGAAGAGGCGGATGAAATCAGCCGCGATCGCACCGAAAAGCTGGAAAGTGAGTTTGAGGCGAGCAAGAACGAATCCTTCACGCCTGACACCCAAACGCTGGCTGCGAATTGGAAAGAATACTTTGGTGGTCCGGAGCCTTCGGATGAGGTCGACACCACCATGCCGGTGGAGCGTCTCAGCGAATTGCTGGACACGCTGACTCGATTGCCTGAAGGGTTCTCGCCTCACAAAAAACTGAAACGCCCGATGCAGCAGCGCCGAGAAATGGCCTCGGGTGATCGTCCTTTGGATTGGGCTGCTGCGGAAGCCGCTGCATTCGCTTCTTTGCTTGACGCCGGGCATCCGATTCGGTTGACGGGTCAGGACTGTGAACGGGGGACGTTTAGTCACCGTCACGCTGTGCTGCACGACATGCGAGATGGAAGCGAATACTGTCCGCTCAAGAATTTGCGGGAGGGTCAGGCTCGGTTGGAGTTGTTCAACAGCCCGCTGAGTGAGGCCGGTGTGCTCGGGTTTGAGTACGGGTATTCGCTAGATTGCCCAAGTGGTTTGTGCTTGTGGGAAGCTCAGTTCGGTGACTTCTGGAACGCTGCCCAAGTGATCGTTGACCAGTTCATCGCCAGCGCGGAAGACAAGTGGAACCGCTTGTCGGGTTTGGTGATGTTGCTGCCGCACGGTTTCGAAGGGCAGGGGCCCGAACACTGCAGTGCTCGCGTCGAACGATTCCTCGCCATGGCCGCGGAAGACAACATTCAGATCTGCCAGCCCACCACGCCGGCGCAGTATTTTCACTTGTTGCGACGCCAAGTGATTCGCAAATGGCGGAAGCCTCTGATCGCGTTGACGCCCAAGAGTTTGCTGCGGCATCCGGAAGTCACCAGTCCGCTGAAAGTGGTGGCCGAAGGGAGTTTCCGGAAGATTCTGCCAGACCGTAAAGTGCCATTGGAAGGTGCCAAGCGGTTGCTGCTGTGCACCGGCAAGGTCTACTACGACTTGCTACAAGAGCGGACGGAAAAGGAAATCGAGGGCGTGCCGATCATGCGGTTGGAGCAGCTTTACCCGCTGTCCCCGGAAGAAATCTTCGCCGCGTTTGATGGACTGGCCGAAGGCACCGAGATCCGCTGGGTGCAGGAAGAGCCGGAGAACATGGGTGCGTGGCCGTACTTGAAGCTCAAGATTGGCGACGAGTTGAACAAGCGATTCCAGTTCACAAAGGCGACTCGAGCCGAATCGGCTAGCCCCAGCACCGGATCGATGGCGGCTCACAAGTTGGAGCAAATTGATTTGATCCAGGCGGCCTTCGAAGGCGTCACCAACTAAACGGCCGCAGGTCTGATTCTACGGGGCGCATTTCGCTGGGCACACGCTTGCTTCGGATGCATCGCGTCCGTCGGGCTCGTGTCATCGCAGCGAGGTTTGGATTATGGCCAAGCCTCGTTGAATAACTTGGCAACCAGGTCGTCGGTCCAGGCCGTCCCGTCGTGCTGGGAGAAACCGTGGTGACCACCGGTGGGCATGGTCAGGACACGAACCGGTCGCGGGAGTCGGGCTTCGATTTCAGTAAACGATCGCACGGGGACCAGCGGATCATCTTTGGCGGCCACAATCATGGTCGGCACTGAAATGTGTTGCGTCACCACATTGGCCGAGGACGAAGCGTAATAGGCTCGTTCGTCGGGAAAGCCAGCCATCGGGGCCGTGATGCGACGGTCGAATTGCCGCAGAGTCTTCGGCGTTGGGCCATCGAGCAGATTGCCGAGTTCTTCCCGCATTTGCAGGGTGGTTTTGGCTCGGCCAAGCAATTGTGTGATGAAGTAACGATTGTAAAACCTCAGCGTCCACGATTCCATGTGATCGCTGCAGGCTTGCAGATCGACGGGAGGGGCGATCGCGAGCAGCGGCCCGATGCGATCCCAGTTGGCGGGAGGATCGTCGAGTCCCGCACCGACGCGACCCGCAGCGCGAAGAAGCTGGTTGCCTCCCAGGGAAGTTCCGATTGCCCCAATGGGTGCAGACGTGTCTTCCGTGAGTTGACCGATTAGCTGAAGAGACGCCAGGACATCTTCGCTGCGTCCGGCGTGGGTGATCCCGCGGCAAAGCTCGATGGATTCACCGCATCCTCGCATGTCCAGCCGGAACGTTCGAATGCCAATCTGCAGCAACCGCTGTGAGAACCGGATCATGTAATCTGCCGCGTGGCATCCGCAAATACCATGCAGCAAGAGCACGCTGCCTCGCGGATTGGTTTGCCAGGTCTCGGGTTCATCATCGTGCAGCACCAACGTGTCGCCACCGCTAACCGGCAGTCGATGCTTTCTTGAATGAATCTGTTGCTGCAGGCGTTTCCAATCGTCAGCACGAAGGCTGGAACGGGGCGCGAGCAAGGTTTGCAGGTGGCCACCGCGACGCCAACGATGAGGTCGAAAGCTGGGCGGATCGAACCGATGCACTGAAAAGGTCATGTCGCTAAACTTTCGGTCATGAAAACCATTCGCACTTTTGTGGCCATCCCGCTGCCTTCAGATATCGCTCGTACAGCATCGCGTTGGATGGCGGAAACCAAAACCCCCGGAGATGGGATCAAATGGGTCCCCGAAGAGAATCTTCATCTCACGTTGAAGTTTCTCGGCGAAGTCGACAACGTCGAAACCCCCGCCGTTTGCAACACGGTCGAAGATGCTTGTGAAGAATTGGATCCGTTTCCGTTGGCACTGGGCGGAGCATCAGGAATACCGGTGATTGATCGTCCGCGAGTGTTGACCATCGACGTGGATGATCCGACGTCATCGCTTGTTCAACTGGTTGCGGATTTGGAAAAGCGTTTTGCTGCCTTGGGGTACAAACCAGAATCGCGTGACTATCGACCTCACTTGACGGTCGGTCGCACCCGCAGTGGAACTCGGCGAGCCAATTCGGCGGTTGTGGACCGCTGGCGGCGATTCGCAGACGACGAGGTTGGCGAAATGACGGTCAATGAGCTGCATGTTGTGGGAAGCTTTCTCGAAAAGCATGGCCCCAGCTACAACGTCCTTGGGCGTGTGCAGCTATGACGGCTCCTGAGACAGTTGCCAGGGAATCTGCGAGGTCGCAAAGTCAGGAGTTGTTGCTGTCGATTGAGTCGACCTGTGACGAAACGGCGGCAGCGGTCATCGAGCGATCGGGGCGAGTTTTGGGGCAGTGCATCGCAACGCAAGAAACGCTGCACGAGCAGTTCAACGGCGTCGTGCCGGAGATCGCCGCGCGAGCCCACTTGGAACGGATTCTGCCGGTCATCGATACGGCAATGAAACAGGCCGGCGTGATGGGAAAGGACCTGACCGCCGTGGCGGTTGCTGATCGGCCAGGGTTAGCCGGATCGTTGTTGGTCGGGGTGGTGGCGGCGAAAACGTTGGCGCTAGCGTGGAATCGACCGCTGATTTCATTGAACCACCTGCATGCGCACCTGTATGCGTGCCAGTTGATCGACGGAGCACCCGAGGACATTTACCCGTCGTTGGGGCTGATTGTTTCCGGAGGCCACACCAGCCTGTATTTGTGTCATACCGCGATTGAGCTGGAGTATCTGGGCGGCACGATCGATGACGCGGCGGGGGAGGCGTTCGATAAAGTCGCAGCGATGTTGTCACTACCGTTTCCCGGCGGGGTGGAAGTCGCGAAATTGGCGGCGGAGGGCAATGAGAAGGCTTACTCGTTCCCGCGTTCGATGATTCATGACGAGGCAGACGATTTTTCGTTCAGTGGTTTGAAGACCGCCGTGCGTTACGCGATTGCCGGGCCTGGACGCCAGGACTTTTCCAGCTTGCAGATACCCGAGCAGGTCAAACGAGACGTGTGTGCCTCATTCGAAGCTGCCGTAGTCGATGTGTTGGTGTCGAAGTCACGACGAGCGATCAAACGGCACAGGGATCGCAGTAGAGCAGGACGATTGATCGTTGGCGGCGGTGTGGCGGCAAACCAGCGTTTGCGTCGTGATCTGCAAGCGGCAGCTGACGAAGATGGCTTTGAGTTGCTGATCGCGCCACCGCACCTTTGCACTGACAACGCGGTGATGGGCGCGATTGCGTGGAAAAAGTTGGAAGCCGGTCAGTTTGCCAGTCTCGATCTCGATATCACGCCCGGGTTGCAGCGAGGGTTCTAACTCGCGGTTGCGTCGTCTTGCTTTCGCGGTGAGATGCCAGTGGTGGGACGCGAGCGGTGCGTGGATCAACATTGGTGATCGCTGCGACGGACGTGGGCTCTACCGAACTTGAGAAAATGAAATCATCGAAATCAAAGTTGACGGGCGAAACCGCTGTTCTGACTGAATTGCAGCTCAGTCATCCATCGTTGCGTTGGGTGGATCGCTACAGTCGTCTGCTGGACACTCGTTTCCGGATCCCCGGAACCAGGGTTCGGTTTGGGTTGGACTTCCTACTCGGCTTGGTGCCCGGTGCGGGGGACGCGATCAGCATGGGGTTGTCCGGTGTGCTGATCGCCACAATGGCGAAAAACGGGGCCAGCCCCAAATTGGTTCTGCGGATGCTATGCAACGTGGGGCTGGACGCTTTGGTGGGTACCATTCCGGTTCTAGGGAATGTCTTTGACTTGTTTTACAAGGCCAATCACCGCAATCTGTTGCTTCTGCGGCAATACTATGTCGAAGACAAGCATCGCGGCAGCGTCTGGCCCATTTTGATGGGGATCGTCGCGGCCTTGGTGCTGTTTCTCGCTTTGATGGTGATGATCTTCGTCTGGCTGCTGAGCCAAGTATCAGCATGGTTCGCCGGACTTACCGCGGCGTGATCCTTCTCATCCGCGGAACTTCACACGCCGGAGACAGATGTCGGTGAGCATCACGCTTCGAAAACGGCATCTCGCGTGATGAACCATTCGGGCGATTCCACCAAGCGGGATGGAAAGAGCGCGACGGGAAGGTCACTGGCTTGGCTGCGAACACTGGCCAAGGCTTGACGTTTGTTGGCACCGCCAATGAGAAACCATTTGTTCCGTGCCGAGTTGATGGCAGGGGCCGTCAGCGTGTAACGGTAAGTTTCCATCTTGGCGACCCAGTTTTCGACGAACCAGCGATCGGTTTCACTGATGGCTTCGGTTTCGGGAAACAGCGAGGCCGTGTGGGCATCGTCACCCATACCGAGCAACGCCAAGTCCCACGTTGGTGTGTCTTGCCCCGCGAAGGTTTCTCGCAACGTTTTTTCATAGGCTTCGGCGGAGGCGGCAGGGTTGTCAGGGTCCACCGGAACTGGGAAGGCACGCAGCGATTCTTGCGGCAGGTGGGAAAGCAATGCTTCGCGAACCATTCGGTAGTTGCTGTCCGAGTGATCGGCGGTCACGTTCCGTTCGTCGCCCCAGTAGAACTCAATCTTGTCCCAGGGCAGCTCCTTCTTGGCCAGCAACTCGTAGAGGCGTTTGGGGGTGGATCCGCCGGAGAGTGTGACCCGGAAAACCCCGCGTTGCTCGATCGTTTCGGTTGCAAGTTTGCAAAATGCATCGGCGGCTGAATTAGAAAGGTCGTCAAGGGTTTCAAAGATTGGCACGTTGCAGACTCAATGTGGTTGAAAGAAAGATTGGATTACAGCGGAACGTTCATTCGAACGATTCGGAATCGCTTGGGAAGGTGCCGGCCTTCACTTCTTGGCAATAGGATTGAGCGGCTTCTCGCATTGCCAAACCGACATCCCCGAAAGAACGCGTGAACTTTGGCGTGTACCCGGACGTCAGCCCAACAATGTCGTGCGTGACGAGAACTTGGCCAGAGACATCAGGCCCGGCGCCAATGCCGATGGTGGGCACACTGATCGCCTCGGTGACGGCGGCGGCGGCTTGGCTGGGGACGCATTCGATCAGCACAACGAAGGCACCCGCCGCCTCAGCGGCTTTGGCATCCGCGACCAATCGATCGATGTCGCGTTGCAATCGATAGCCCCCGAGTACGTGAACACTTTGTGGCCCCAGTCCAATGTGAGCCATGACGGGGATACCGGCCCTGACCATTGCCTCGATGCGTTCCGCTTGTTCCGCACCGCCTTCCAATTTGACCGCGTGACACTGGGTTTCTTTCAGGACACGTGCGCCGCATTTCACGCTGTGCAGGATGTCCAGTTGGCCGTCAGGAAAAGGCAGGTCGACGACGACCATGGCACGCTGCGCGGCGCGGCCCACCATTTCGGAGTGATAAATCATTTGATCCATCGTCACGGGCAAGGTGGTGGAGTGTCCTTGCACCACCATTCCTACGGTGTCGCCAACCAGCAACACGTCGACTCCCGCCTCATCCAAAATTTTCGCGGTGGGAAAATCGTACGCGGTGAGCATGGTGATTCGATCGCCACGCTCACGCATTCGTTGCAAGGTTCGGGTGGTGACCCTCGGGTTTCGCTTTTCCTTATCCGTCATGCTGTCCGCTTTTCGCTGAAGTGGTTCACTCGGCGGCGGTGCGATGCAACGTCATCAGTCGAATCTTCACCCCGCTGGAGTCACCATCGTGGCCCATGATTCTCGGACTGGTCAATGACAGGCGACCGGGGCCCTCCGACAAAGTCAGTTTGCCAAGGGAGAGGCTTTGCCAATGTTTCTCGTCGCTTTCCTCGCGAGGCGACCGGTCTTTGTCCAAAAAGATCGGACCGGAAGGATTGGCTCGCGAGATGGCTGTCCCGGTTGAGTCAGATGAGGAGGCCGACTGCTTCGGATTCCACGTGAGCTTCAATTCGGTGCCGACTGAAGCTTCCGGGCACGCGTAATACAGCTCGACTTCGTAGGTGCCTTTTGCCAGCACGTTGACGTCCCAGGTGATGGCGTCCTCGGTCGAATGCCACTGAGTCATGTAGCTGCTGTTGGGAAAGCGATTGCTGCGGCGGATCTGACCAGTCGCCTGCGCGTCGCGGGCCGGCAATTGTGTCCACGCGTGTTCGGGATGGCCGACCGGAAAAATTTGTTCTTCCGAATAATTGCGATCTTTGGGCTGGGTTTCCTTGATCCAATCTTCTAACGCTCGGCGGAAACGTTTCGCGGCAACCGGTTTCTGGTCGGCGATGGAATTCGTTTCGCCCGGATCCGCATGCAGGTCAAAGAGGTCGCCGTTGTGGTGATATCGGTATTGGTTCGAGCGAACGCTGAACTTCCCTTTCCAAGCGGTGAAGATCAGGCGTGGCTTGGGCGAGGACGATGGATCGGTCAGTGGACCGCGGAGGGAGATACCATCCAAAGGCCCCGCAGGTGATGGAACATTCACATCGCAAAAGTCTGCCAGTGTCGGAAGCAAGTCGATGGCTCCGGCGATGCCGCCAATCGTTCGGCCAGCCTGAATTGCCGCCGGGTAGCGGATCAGGCAAGGCGAACGCACGCCGCCCTCATGCACCGCCCCTTTTCGGCCTCGAAGACCGCCGTTGTATCGCCAACCGTTGGGGCCATTGTCGCTAAAGAACACAACGATGGTATTCTCGCTCAATGAGTGTTGGTCCAGTGAATCAAGGAGACGCCCCACGTTCTGGTCGATGTTCTCGCACAATGCCAATGCGGCACGAGTATGTTGAACATTTTCCTTCTTCGCGTTTTCGGGGCGAGGGTCAGGGGTAATCGATTTCTCCGCGAAGTCATCCCAGTTTTCATCGGGGACCTGCATTGGCGAATGGGGTGTGTTCAGCGGCAAGTAGACAAAGAAGGGATCTTGTTGATGCTTTTCGATGAAGTCGATCGCGTGTTGTGTGAGATCGTCAACCAGAAAGCCTTCGCCTTGAACCACCCGCCCGTTGTGCTCCAGCATGGGTGAAAAGTAATTGCCCCAGTGGCCGCTGCAAAAACCGTAGAACTCGTCGAAGCCACGCGCGTTGGGGTGATAGGGAGCCTGCATTCCGGAGTGCCATTTCCCAAACGCGGCCGTCGCGTACCCGGCGTTCTGGAACGCATCCCCGATGGTTTGCTCCGACAGATCGAATCGTTCGCCTCCGGCGGAAGTGCTGAAGACGCCGCTGCGAGTGTGGTAGCGACCAGTGAGAAATTCGGCTCGGGTGGGCGAGCACACCGCGCAGACGTAAAAGTTTTCGATCTGTGCGCCGTCGCGGGCCAGGGAGTCGATGTTGGGCGTTTGGAGGTTGGGATTGCCGTGCAGGCTTAGGTCTCCCCAACCTTGGTCGTCGGTCAAAATGACCACCACGTTCGGGCGAGAGTTCTCTGTGGTTTTCGTTTCGGCCGCGCAGCTTCGAGTACCGCAGAACGGTGCCAGCATCGAGTTTGCGATGAAGAACAAAACTCCAGCCATCAGGCTGCGACGTGGGGAGTGGGCGAACAAGATGATGCTCCAGGGGATTGGTCGATCAAGCGTTACCGCTTTGACCGGAAAAACCGGTTTGATTCGTGCAAGCGGAACGCCAATAGGATAGCTGACGGATTTTATGGCCGGGGAGTGAGCGGCGATGGACGAGATTCCCGCTCCGCGGTGGCGACATGCCGGGGCGGGACTATCCTGTTGTTCATTGCCGCGGTTCATCACCGCGACCCAGGCATTCCGTGTCCCAGCCACGCATTTCACAGTCGTTTTCTCTCTTTTAAGAACGATCCATGCGAGTTCGAAAAGCCGTCATCACCGCCGCCGCTCCCAATCAAAACACGCTTCCGCTGCAACGATTGGTGGATGGATCTGGCGAAGAGAAAACGGCACTGCAATTGATTGTTGAAGAAACGCTCTCCGCCGGTGTGGAAGAGATCTGCGTGGTCATTCAACCCGGCGATGAAGAGAATTATCGCAGAGCCGCGGGCGGGTCGCTGGGGAATTTGCACTTCGTTCATCAAGACCGGCCGTTGGGTTATGCCGACGCCATTTTGAAAGCCGAAACATTTTGCGGGGACGATGCATTCTTGCATCTCGTTGGGGATCACCTGTATCTATCGTCGATGGCCAAGAGCTGCGCGGCTCAATTGGTTGAAATGGCGGAGCAACATGCGTGTCCGGTATCCGCGGTGCAATCCACACGCGAACATCGCTTGCCATATTTTGGGATTGTTGGTGGCGCCAGCGTGCCTCGTTTCGATGGTCTGTATGACGTTCGCACGGTGGTCGAAAAACCAACACCGACTTTGGCCGAGCAATCTTTGATCACGCCGGGGCTTCGAAGCGGTCACTACCTGGGCTATTTCGGAATGCATGTGCTGACACCTGCGGTGTTGGAATCGCTTCATGAAGTGGTCGAAGATGAGAGTCTGGAAAGACCCACCTTGTCCGACGCCGCCGCCAAACTGCCGCACCGCGGAAAGTACCTCGCCTATCAACTTCGTGGACGGCGTTACAACATTGGTGAGCAGTACGGCGTTTTGATCGCTCAGCTCGCCATTGGGTTGGCGGGGCGCGATCGTGACATGTTGTTGACGGAATTGGTCGAGTTGTTGGCGACTCGAGAAGAGCCATCCGCGTCGGCCTCAACGGTTGCGAGCGAATCTTCGGCAGGGGAGGCACAGTGATGCAGGCTCTCGAAACGTTGAACCCACTGATTGAGACCATCACGTCCGAGAAAGCCGAGATTCGCGATCGTTCCTTGGAGTCATTGATCGAGTCGGCTGATTTGGATTCGTTGATGGCACATGTCCAAGAATTGGACCGGTACCGTCGCCAGGAAGACAATCTCTATCAGCGCGTCCGGGCATTGTTCTTTCTGTCTGCGATCTATCGATACCATTTGCCGGATCGGTTGGATCAATCGATCTCCGGCAGCATTCCGTTCGATGGCTATGAACATCTTCTAGGGCGACGGTTCCAAGAAGCCATCGATGAGTTTCTAGAAGCTCAATCAACGCACGGACCCAGTGATACGCTTTCCAGTGCACTCGCGTCGGCGTACCACGAACTGGGGTTTCAAACGTTGGCCGACCAAGTTCGGCATAGCGTGCGGACGGTTCGCGGCAACCAGTGGATGTTTCGATTAGGACACGTCGCGGAACACCCGCTACGAATCCGGAAAGAGTTGCTGCCACATCCGGATCAGCCAAATCAGTCGCCCGTTTTGAAGGAGACAACGGCGGTACGTATGGATGTGTCGCATTCAGCTTGGAGCGACATTTTCTTTCTTGGGATGGATTATCCCGAGGGTGCTCGAGTCATCAATGTTTCGGTCGACTTGGGAGTCCGCGGTCGTGACGATGAAGTGCGGCCGCCGATCGAGACCTATCTACGGGTGATCGACCAACCGGTGTTTCGTTTGGTGAGCGTCGATCTGAACGCCAGTGTCGAAGTCACCACGGTCGCGGAAATGTTCGACTTCGCGCGAGATTATCTCGGTTTGTTGAAGGCCGCCGTCATTGCCGCCGGCGTTATACCGCCGGGATTGGAAGGGTGCGGTGCCGACATGGCTTCGTTGTTGGAACGTGTGGTCGGACGTGGCAAAGGATTGGAATTGGTCTCCAAGATCAACGACATTCCAAAGGGATCTCGTTTGGCCGTGTCGACTAACTTGCTCGGTTCTTTGATCAGCAACTTGATGCGTGCTACCGGACAAATTCAATCGCTCGAAGGAGCGTTGACGGAAGCCGATCGTCGGTTGATTGCGGCGCGAGCGATCTTGGGTGAGTGGATCGGCGGAAGCGGTGGTGGATGGCAAGATTCGGGCGGGGTATGGCCTGGTATCAAGCTGATTTGTGGGCAGCCCGCTGGCGAAGGCGATCCTGAGTACGGCGTGAGTCGCGGTCGATTGATGCCCGATCACGAGGTGTTACAGGAAGACCGCGTCAGCGCCGATTCTCGCCAGAAGCTGCAGGATTCGTTGGTCGTGGTTCACGGCGGAATGGCCCAGAATGTCGGTCCGATCTTGGAAATGGTCACCGAGCACTATCTGGTTCGCGGACGCAAACAGTGGGTCGGGCGACAAGAGGCCATGGCGATCTACGATCAAGTCGTCGAGGCACTGCAAGAAGGTGACATTCGACGATTGGGAATGCTGACCACGAAGAACTTTGAGGGCCCACTGCAGACCATCATCCCTTGGGCGACCAACCGGTTCACCGACGTGATGATTCAACATTGCCGCGAAGAATACGGGGAACAATTCTGGGGTTTTTGGATGCTCGGCGGGATGTCCGGCGGGGGGATGGGGTTCATCTTTGATCCGTCAGTCAAGCAGGCTGCTCAGGATTGGTTGAGCCGGGAAATGGTGCGGGTGAAGCGAGAGCTGGAGACCGCTCTGCCATTCGCCATGGATCCGGTCGTCTATGATTTTCATATCAACGATCATGGGACCTTCGCCGAATTGCTTCCCGCGAAAGCGGCGATCATGCCACAGAAATACTACGCCCTGATGTTGCCTCAGTGGTTGCGCAAGCCCATGCGAGAGCTGTCGCCACAACTGCGGGAAGAGTTGGCTGGCATTTCACAGCGTTGCGACGACCCGTCGGATCGTGAAGCCAATGCCGCGTTGCTGCTAAGAAGTGTGTTGCCATCCAGCGGGACCGGAAAGAATTCAACTGAATTGGCCGGCGAAGAAGATTCGTTGCCCGCGATTCTCAAACGCAGTGGGTTTGATCGTTCTCAACACGAGCAGATTCGAGCGGACATGCGTGCCGGCAAGTTCGGGTTGGCAGCCAATCGCCTGTCGTCGGATTTGAAAATTACCGACGTGCGGGAAGAGCATGTTGTCGACGCCCGCAACGGTGTGGACGAACGATTGATTGAGATCGGGGCCGAGGCCATTGCCGCGGGACAGATTGGTGTGGTCACGCTGGCGGCCGGCGTGGGCAGTCGTTGGACGCAAGGTGCCGGTGTTTGCAAAGCCCTGCATCCGTTTCATCGCTTCGCTGGGAAACACCGGAGTTTCCTCGAGATTCATCTGGCGAAAAATCGAGCTTCCACGCAACAGCATGGCGGCGTGATCCCACATGTCATCACGACCAGTTGGATGACCGACGAAGCGATTCGGACTTCCTTGGAACGGACGCAAAATTATGGTCATTCAGGACCCGTGCACGTTTCCAGCGGCCGCAGCGTCGGATTGCGAATGGTGCCGATGGTTCGCGATCTGCATTTCCTGTGGGAAGAAACACCGCAGCAGGTGTTGGACCAGCAACAGCAAAAGATGCGTGAGAGTGCTCGTTCAGCCATCGCCAACTGGGCTCAGCAAGCCGGCGAGGGATCGGACTACAACGACAATTTGCCCGCACAATGCGTGCACCCGGTTGGTCACTGGTACGAAGTCCCCAATCTCTTCCGCAACGGGACCCTGTCGAAACTATTGAAAGAGCAGCCATCGCTTCGGTACCTGATGCTGCACAACATCGACACGCTTGGTGCGAACGTGGATCCGGGCTTGTTCGGGATGCACATCGATTCCGGGGCCGCATTGAGTTACGAAGTGATCCCGCGGCGTTTGGAAGATCGTGGCGGCGGGTTGGCGTTGGTCGCGGGCCGGCCTCGATTGGTGGAAGGCTTGGCGATGCCTGACGAAAAGATCGAGTTTGGCTTGAAGTACTACAACTCGATGACCACTTGGATCGACATTGACGCTCTCTTGGATTCATTTGGGCTGAATCGCGAAAGTCTGAACGATTCGGCGGCGGTGGATGCGGCTGTCCGTCAAATGGCAGCTCGTTTGCCGACCTACATCACGCTGAAAGAAGTCAAGAAACGTTGGGGGCACGCGCAGGAAGACGTGTTCCCCGTCGCCCAGTTTGAAAAGCTTTGGGGCGACATGACGACGTTGTCCGACATCGACAGTCGCTTCATTGTCACGCCAATGCGACGAGGCCAGCAGTTGAAGGAACCGAGTCAGTTGGATGGTTGGAACCGTGATGGCGGATCCGCTTACGTCGATTCGTTGTGCTCGTGGGCCGATGCATGAGCGGGCATCAGAAGAACATGGTCTGGGTCAGTCGAATGTTCTTCGACGGTTGAATTCGCAAGGGGTCGGTCGCCAGTTGGCGGTGTGCACAAACAAGATGCAGTTTGTTGCCCAGGCACTTCCGATGGGTTTGCATCGCAACGGCCGGGTCATTGTTTTCGTCTGAAAGATGAGCCAAGCATGCCCACTGCAAGTGCTCACTCGCGTGCGAAATCACTTCCGCCGCTTCTCGGTTGGAAATGTGGCCTCCCGGACCGGAAATTCGATCGCGAAGGAAATCCGGATAGGGGGACTCGGCCAACATGGTCTCGTCGTAGTTGCTCTCGATCAAAAGAGCGTCGAGCGTTTTGACGCTGGCGAGCAGGTCGTCAAAAACGCAGCCCAAATCGGTCCACAATCCGAACCGCGAACAACCGTTGTCGATGGTGAAGGCGGATCCGTCGACGCCATCGTGTGGCGTGGGGATGGTCTCAATTTGGGTTTCGCCCAGTGAGATGGTTTCACCGGGAGAGAAATGTTGGACGCATTGGACCGGGCCCAGCTTCACTCGTCGTTCCGTGGACGCAAGCGTGCGGCGGCTGATGTGAATTGGCACGTTGAGCTTGCGATTGAGGACGCCGAGGCAACCAATGTGGTCGCGGTGATCATGCGAAATGATGATCGCGTCGATTTCGGAGGCATCCCGCCCCGCTTCGTTCAATCGCGTTTGAACTTTGCGGTAGCTGATTCCCGCGTCAAAAAGAAGGCATTCTGTTCCCGTGTCGACAAAGACACAGTTGCCGCTGCTTCCCGATTGCAAACACAGTACATCCATAACGCAAATGGTAGCAGGTTCGCAGTTGCGTCGAAATGCAGTTCGTCTGAACCGTGTTGCTGTCGGTCCATTGATCGGCGGGATGCCGGCAATCAGTCCTTGGACTTGCTGGCTGGCTTCTTGGCTTTGCTGTCGCTTTTCTTGCTATCGCCTTTGGATTCGGACTTTGGCTTGTCGGCTTTCTGACCCTTTTTGTAGTTATCGCTGCGATAGTCCGTTTGGTAGAAGCCGCTGCCTTTGAAAACGATCGCAGCTCCGGTACCAAACTGACGCTGCAGTTTGTTCTTTTTGCATTCCGGGCACTTCTTGAGCACCGCGTCATTGATGCCTTGGAACACTTCCAACTCGTGACCACAAGCTTCGCACAAATAATCGTAAGTCGGCATAGGAAAGGATTGAAAGAAAAAGGAGAGGGAGGAATGGCGTCAAAATCGAGTCGATGATTTCGAAAGTCTTGACGACTTTCGCCGCGAATCACGCCGAGCCGTCGCCGGTGCTGACGACAACTTGGGCTGGACGCACAACGCGTTCATGCATTTGGAATCCCGGTGTGGCGACGTGTGCGACCATGCCCGAGGCGATCTCAGGGTGCGGCATCTGCGAGATGGCTTCGTGGAAGTTTGGATCGAATAATTCGCCCTGGGCGGGGATCTCTTTGATGCCGTGTTTGGCGAGCACGTCGTCCAGCTGTTTGCAAACCATCGACACGCCTTCGCTCAAGCCCGCTGAGGATTCGGCGTCGCCGGCAGCGGATGCGGCTTCGATTGCACGCAACAGATTGTCCCGAACTTGCAGGATGTCGTTGACCAATGGCATCGAGGCAAACTTCAGTTGGTCTTCTGTGTCACGACGCATGCGTTTGCGGAAGTTTTCCGCTTCGGCTTGTGCTTGCAAGACGCGTTTGTTGGCTTCGTCGACTTCGCCGCGCAAGCGGATCATTTCTTCGTCGCGAGTTTCCTCACCCGCTTCGGCAAAGGCTTCGTCGGTTGAGGCGGCTTCGTTTTCCACTGATGTTTCGACTTGGCCTTCGAGGGTCTCGTCGTCCGATTGCAGTTCTTCTTTCGGTTGCTCGTTCATGAATCTTTCTCCGTGTCGGCGTTGCCGGCTTCGGCTTCTTCCGGTTCGGGGTCAAAAAAGTGACGCAGTTTGTCGAGAAACGATGTTCGTTCGGGAAGCACAGAATCGTGATCGAGTTCTGCCAGTTCCCGGAGGAGTTTTTGTTGTTTGTCGCTGAGTTTCTTGGGGACCTCGATGAAAATCTGGACCAGCAAATCGCCCGTGCGTCCGCTTCGAGGATCCACGATCCCTTGCCCGCGAATGGTGAAGACGTGGCCGGTTTGCGTTCCGGCGGGAACGGTCAGCTCGTGAGGTCCATCGAGAGTGGGAACATTGATTTCGGCACCCAAGGCGGCTTGGGCGTACGAGATCGGCATCTGCAGGATCAGATGCTGTCCTTCTCGTTTGAACAGGTTGTGTTCTTTAACGCTGATGAAGCAGTAGCAGTCGCCGTTGGGGCCACCATCGGGGCTCGGTTCGCCTTCGCCCTGAAGTCGGACTCGCATGCCGTCGTCGACCCCGGCGGGGATCTCGACGTTCATCTCCGCTTTTTCATTTTGCGTGCCGGTGCCGCGACAGTTGCCGCACGGTTCACCGATTTGTTTGCCAGCGCCTTTGCACGTGGGGCAAGTGGTTTGGACGCGAAGGATGCCGGCGGATTGGATGACTTGTCCCTGTCCGCCGCACATCGTGCAGGTGATGGGTTCGCTTCCGGCTGCTGCACCGCTGCCATCGCAGGTTTCGCAAGCCACGCGGCGACGGAAGGAGATGTCTTTGTGGCATCCGCGGGCGGCTTCTTCGAGCGTCAGCGTGACGTCACAGCGTACATCGGCTCCGCGACGCACTCGCCGTCGGCCTCCACGTCGTGAACCGCCGCCGCCAAAGAAGTCGCCGAAACCACCACCAAACAGATCGCCGAAGGCTTCGAAGATGTCTTCGACGTCGCCGTATTGGTGCGTCGCCCCTTCGACTCCCGCGTGTCCGTATTGGTCGTAGCGAGCTCGTTTGTCAGCGTCGCTGAGGACTTCATAGGCCTCGGTGGCTTCTTTGAACTTAGCCGTCGCGGATTCGTCATCCCGGTTGCTGTCCGGGTGATATTTGATGGCGAGTTTGCGGTACGCGCGATCGACCTGCTGCTTCGTGGCCGTTCGCTCGACCTTCAGCACTTCGTAGTAGCAGGTTTTGGTGGCCATGGGATTCCAAGTGATTGGAGTTGAATGTTCGATTTGGCTGCTGAGGAAATTGCCGCGGTGAAAGAGCGTTTCGCCTTTCCCGTTTGCGGTGTGTTGTTTCAGCAGGTGTCATGAAAAGGGGCCGCTCACCGAAGGCGAACGGCCCTTTTCATTGTTCTGAAGTCGCCGGTGGGAATCACCCTTGTCGGCGACGTCAACGTTGTGGCGTGATGCTGATTGAATCAGCTGATCATGCCTTCGACAGGAGTCTTGTCCTTGTCTTCTTTTTCGAAGTTCGTGACCAAGGCTTCCGTCGTGAGCAACAAGCCGGCGATGCTGGCGGCGTTGGTCAATGCGGTGCGAACCACTTTGACGGGGTCGATGACGCCAGCTTTGACCATGTCGGTGTATTCGCCCGTGTGAGCGTTGAAACCGATCTTGGGGTCATTCTTTTGCAGGACTTCGTCAACCACGACGCTGCCGTCGATGCCACCGTTATCGGCGATTTGACGCATGGGAGCGTCCAACGCACCGAGGACGATGTCGACGCCGATCTTCTCGTCGCCTTTGGCTTTCTTCTTGGCGGCTTCCACGGCTTCGCGGCAGTGAACCAAAGCAACGCCACCACCGGGCAGAATGCCTTCTTCGACGGCGGCACGAGTCGCGTGCAAAGCGTCTTCCAAGCGTGCCTTGGTTTGCTTCATTTCAGCTTCGGTTTCGGCACCAACGCTGATGACAGCCACGCCACCAGCCAATTTGGCCAAACGCTCTTGGAACTTCTCCTTGTCGTAGTCGCTGTCCGTTTGCTCGATTTGAGCGCGGATTTGAGCGACTCGCTTGTCGATGTCTTCGCGTTTGCCGGCACCTTCGACGATGGTCGTGTTCGACTTGTCGACGCTGACCTTCTTGGCACGACCGAGGTGTTCCAGCGTGATGTTTTCCAACTGAATGCCCAGGTCTTCGCTGATCAGCGTTCCGCCGGTCAAGGTTGCGATGTCGCCCAACATGGCTTTGCGGCGATCGCCGAAGCCAGGAGCCTTCACCGCACAAACGTTGAGCGTGCCACGCAGTTTGTTGACGACCAACAAAGTCAGGGCTTCCGCGTCGACGTCTTCAGCGATGATCAACAAAGGTTGACCGGTTTGAGCCGATTTCTCGAGCAATGGCACGAGGTCGCGAATGTTGCTGATCTTCTTTTCGTACAGCAACACGAGTGCGTTCTCGAGGCTCGCTTCCATCGTGCTGGAGTCAGTGATGAAGTAAGGCGAGATGTAGCCTTTGTCGAACTGCATTCCGTCGACGTACTCGACTTCGGTCAGTCGGCTCTTGCCTTCTTCCACGGTGATCACACCGTCTTTGCCAACCCGCTCCAACGCATCGGCGAGCAATTCGCCAATCGTGTTGTCGTTGTTCGCCGAGATGGCACCGACGTGAGCGACTTCTTGTTTGCCACTGACGGGGCGACCCATTTCGACCAACTTTTCGCAAGCGGCTTCAACGGCCTTTTCGATCCCGCGACGGATCGCGGTGGGGTTGCTACCCGCAACAATGTTTCGCAGGCCTTCTTTGAAGATGGCACGTGCAAGCACGGTTGCGGTGGTGGTGCCGTCACCGGCCAAGTCGCTGGTCTTTTGAGCGACTTCAATGACCAACTTGGCACCCATGTTCTCGAAGCGGTCTTCGAGTTCGACTTCTTTGGCAACCGTCACACCGTCTTTGGTAACGGTTGGGCCACCGAAGGATTTGTCGATGATCACGTTGCGGCCGGTGGGGCCCATCGTGGTAGCGACGGCCTTGGCCAATTTTTCCACGCCGGCCAGCATGCGGGCCCGGGCGTGATCGTCAAAAAGCAATTGTTTTGCCACGACTGAATTCCTCGTGAGTTGTTTTGGGGTGAAAGAACGATCCGGTTCAGCCGATCTTGGCCAAGATGTCGCTTTCGCGAAGGATCTTCATTTCGTGTCCGTCGACTTCGATTTCGCTTCCGCCGTACTTGCCGTAGATCACGACGTCGCCGACCGAAACGCTCAGTTCACCGCGGTTGCCGCTGTCGAGCAATTTGCCTGGTCCAACAGCGACGACGGTGCCGCGTTGTGGCTTTTCCTTGGCCGAATCGGGAAGGACGATGCCGCCAGCGGTGGTTTCTTCGGCTTCGCTGGGTTGAACCACGACGCGGTCATCGAGAGGACGCAGGTTGATTTTTTTAGCAGTGGCCATGTGTTAGTTCCTGTGGTTTGAAAGTTGAGTTTGAAATGAGGTGAAGGGGAATCAAAAGGGGCCGAAAACGGCGGCTTACATCATGCCGCCCATTCCGCCCATGCCTCCCATTCCACCCATGCCCATGCCGCCCATGTCAGGCATTCCGCCGCCCATGCCGTGGTCATGGTGATGGTCGCCACCGCCTGGTTCTTCTTCGACGGGGATTTCAGTGACCAACGATTCCGTGGTCAACAACAACGATGCCACCGAAGCGGCGTTGGTCAGCGAGGTGCGAACCACTTTGGCGGGGTCGACGATTCCGGCTGCCACCAAGTCGCAGTACTTGTCCGCGTTGGCGTCGTAGCCTTCGGTCTTGCCCTTCATTTGAACCACGCGGTTGACGACGACGGCGCCGTCCAAGCCAGCGTTGTTCGCGATAGCACGCATGGGATGATCCAAAACGTTGCGGATGATTCGCACGCCCAGCTTTTGATCGCCTTCGGTTGCTTTTTCCAGTTTTTCAACCGCAGCACGGCAACGCAGGAGAGCGGTTCCGCCACCGGGGACGATGCCTTCTTCGAGTGCAGCTTGGGTCGCGGCACGAGCGTCGTCGATCAGAGCCTTGCGCTCTTTCATCTCGGTCTCGGTTGCGGCACCCACGTTGATTTGAGCGACGCCACCGGCCAACTTGGCCAAACGTTCTTGAAGCTTTTCGCGGTCGTAATCGCTGTCGGTCGCTTCAATTTCACGACGGATTTGAGCGACACGGCCTTCGATGTCAGCTTTCTTGCCAGCACCACCAACGATCGTGGTGGCTTCGCTGGTGATGCGAACTTGTTTCGCACGACCGAGGTCGGTCATCTTGACGCTTTCCAGGTCGATGCCGAGGTCTTTGAAGATGGCCTTGCCACCGGTCAGGGCTGCGATGTCGCCCAAGATGGCTTTGCGACGATCGCCGTAGCCAGGAGCCTTCACGGCACATGCCGACAGGATGCCACGCATCTTGTTGACAACCAAAGTTGCGAGAGCTTCGCCTTCGGTGTCTTCAGCGATGATCAACAAAGGCTTCTTGGCTTTGCTGATCGATTCCAACAACGGAATCATTTTCTTGTTGTTGCTGATCTTTTCTTCGAACAACAGGATGTAGCAGTCATCCAGTTCCACGGTGACTTCATCTTGGTTGGTGACGAAGTGTGGCGACAGGAATCCGCGATCGAACTGCATGCCCTCGACCACATCGACGTAGGTCTCGTTGCTGCGTCCTTCTTCGACGGTGATGACGCCGTTCTTGCCGACCTTGGTGAAGGCGTCGGCCAAGACGTCACCGATTTGCGGGTCGTTGTTACCGGCGATGGTCGCGACTTGTTTGATGTCGCTCTTGCTCTTCTCGTTGATAGGAGTCGCCATTTTGGCGATTTGAGCGATCGCGGTGTCGACGGCTTTTTGGATGCCGCGTGACAAAGCCATTGGGTCAGCTCCGGTGGCGACCATTTTCAGGCCTTCGCGGAAGATGGCTTCGCTGAGCACGGTGGCGGTGGTGGTTCCGTCGCCGGCGACATCATTGGTCTTGCTGGCGGCTTCTTTGACGAGTTGTGCACCGAGGTTTTCGAACGGGTCGTCCAGTTCAATGTCTTCGGCGACGGTCACGCCGTCTTTGGTGACTTTGGGCGAACCCCATCCTTTGTCCAGAACGGCGTTGCGGCCGCGGGGGCCAAGGGTGCTGCGGACGGCGCGGGCCAGCTTGCTGACGCCGGCAAGCAATGGGCCGCGTGCGTCATCGTCGAAAACGATCTGCTTTGCCACGATGTAGTTCTCCTGAGGTGGTTTGGATCCGACAGGCACGCGATTTCATTGGGCGGAACGCAAAAGCGAGCCCGGCGGCCACGGATTCGATGCCAAGAGGGAAAGAGACGGGGAATGTGTTCGGTTCGTGCGATCGGGGAAGCCGAGGTGGTCGGACCTGCCTCGCCAACGGATGTGTCAGCGATGCCATTCGGCCATTCGGGCACGACCGCGATCGTTGGGGCTCGCAGGTAGCAATCGCCGTACCGCGAGGAGAAAAAGGTTTGTAAGTGAAGCGTGTGCAATGGTTTGAGGTTTTTGGGGCGTGCTCGCGAGGCCGTCGGGATGAACGCATCAGGAGTGTCGCTTGCCAACGTGGCAGGGCGGATTCTGGATCGGCTTCGCGGGCGTTCATTTGTCCACGTGTCCGGCACGTCACGCGGCGACGACTTGCCCAATCGTTGCAACCGTTTCGACCGGCCTGGGACGGCCGGAATTGCTTGCCAAGCCGAACTTCACTGCTCAAGAATCATTGACCTTTTGGTTTTCAAAACCTTCACTTGCGGCAACTGCGCGTCGATGCGTGGTCGTTGAAAAATGTGTGCGCGTGTTTGGCACGGCGATTGTTCCGCTCTGCCAATCCGTTTTGCCCGAAAGTGATTCAAACCTGATTGGTTGTGCTGATGCGTTGGTGCCATCGCCGAATTGTTCTGTCTGCCGTGATTGCGAGCCAAGTGCTTGGTTCCTTCGCCACGTCGTCCGTGAGCGCATGCTGTCTGACGGATTGGTTGTACGGGAAGCAGCCCGCCTACGTCGCTGGTTACGCTCCCGTCGCGGGGGCTCCGGTGGCGACCATCACCACCACTGGGACGCCTGCGGTCGCTCCGCCACCGGCCTATGTCGCGGGGTACACGCCGTTGATCACAGCCGCGCCAAACTCGTCGGTGCTGCCGCTGAACCCGTCCAGCATCTACACGCCGTCTCAGCCTTATGCATTGCAGCGTCCCGCCTATGGTGCCGTGCCGCTGGACAACCCATCGGTCTACACCGGCCAACCGGTGATGTCGGGATACCGTGGTGCCGTGTCGACTGGTAGTTCGATCCTCGGCACCGGCAATGTTTACCCGAGCAACGGCTATGTGGGGGCGAGTCCCGTGGCGACCCAGCCCGTCACGGCTTACCGGCCCGCCAACACTTATGCGACACCCGTTCGAAGTGGCCTGTCGCGGTTCTTCAATTCGTTGTTGGGAACCGGTTACCGGAGTTCTTATTACACCGCGCCGATCACTTATTATCGTCCCGCAACGACGGTGGACCCAGTCACAGGGACGACGGTGACCGTCCAGCGTGCGTGTGATTCGACTGTTCAGCAATTGCAGCGAACTCCGTACACCACATTCCAAGGGTTGGCATCGCAGCCCGTCACGGTGTCGCCGTACACGGTCACGCCGACGGACCCTTGCGTGACAACGGTTGATTCGTGTGGAGTCGCCACGTCCGCGGCACCAATGACCAGCCCATACGGTGTGGCACCTGTCAACCAAACAGTGCCGATGAATTCCTATGCGGCGCAGCCCGCTTGGGGGCAAACACCAACGGCCTCGAGCATTCCTAGCACGATTGATCCCAACGGGTACGGTGGTGTCGCGCAAACCGGCGACTTGCAACCCATGGCTCCTCCCGCGTCGACGCCATCGAATTTGCAGCCGTTCCGGCCCGATGAATACACGCCGTCGCCATTGACAGGATCGTCGATGACTCCGCCATCGAGCGAGCCGCCTGCTTCGCCATCAGATCAACCACCGGCATCGCAGTATCGTTACAGCTTTGACCCGCCCGCTCGTGCGGACAACGACACGTCTGGTTCAGCCAGTGAGCCAAGCACGCGATCCAGTCAACCGGCGGAGGACAATTACAACAGCGACCTCTACGACAGCTATCGTTACCGCGTTGAGCCATCGCAGGACGATCGTTCGTCGGAGCAGTCTCCGTCCAATGCGAATCCCAACTCCTCGGAAGACCCCAACTCTTTGGACGGTTATCTCAGCCGCAGCCAACTAGAGGTTCTCCGCGACCGAGAAGATTTGCGTCGGTTGACGTCTGGCAATCAGGCCGTGAATGCTCCTTCCGCCGCACCTCGTGTGCGTCCAATTCCCGCGCCCGAGGGCTACCAGCACGCATTTGGCGATTACCGTTCGCAAGCAGCGGATGTTCCTGCCGCGTCCCCAAAACGGCCCAGCACCGCACCGGTGCGTTCCATTCCATCGTTGTCGGCACCCGCGGCAGCGGACAACCGATCGTTGCGAGCGCCGGACTTGTTGCCCGCGTTGCCGCCTCCACCAGCTTCGAACCGCAACGATTACGAACAAGCTCGCACCCCCGGTTTTTCAACCGAGGACAATGGTTTGGCTCAGGAAGGTCCCGTGCAGTGGGGGTATCAGGTTCGGGAAGCTTCGTTGAGCGAACGCCGCTCGAGTGATGCCCGATCGTTGGATCGAGAAGAGCCCATCGGTGATTACTTGCCGGTCCGCCAACCTTCGTCGGTTCGGCAGCCTTCGCTGCGGCAATCGGTTCAACGTCCGGCGGTTGGTCAGCTAGCTCCGGCAAAGCCAACTCAAGAGTCCGGTTGGCACCCTTTGAATCGCTGAGGCAGATGTGGATGAGAAGCTTGGATTGCTTCTCGCCCATGGTTCAGGTTCGTCGCCTGGACCAACGGTCACGGAATGATCGGTTCGCTATTCAGCAGAGTCGATTCGGTTCATGGTGGGCTCGTCCGAAAAATCTTCTTCAAGCAATTTTTGCTGTTGCTCAGGGACTGCCACGAAGTGGAAGTTGCCGGCACCGAGTGCGTTTGACATTCGATTGAAGATCAATGCTTGGCGAGCGTCGTTGTCAAAAGGTCCGGCGATGTAGACGGGACGCCCATTAGCGCCAAAGGTGATTTTGTTTTCCACCGAAATGGGTTCAATGTCGTTCCACAGCGGCGCGTATTTGACATAGTCCGGGTGTGGAGCCAGCCCGCAAGATTCAGCAAAGCCGATGGACGCCTCGACCACGCCACGAGCAAACTCGGGTGAGCAGGGCTGCATCGCCCTTCGATTGCGCATGTCAGTCATGACATCGCTGTATTCGGTTGGTGTCCGATAATTTCCGGCCACATCTTTGACGCCCATGCAGCCCAGGTCGACCAGGAAAAATGCCATCGCGATGTGACCGCCAGGTGCTACTCGCGAAAGCATCACGTGTCCGATCGCTGCCGATTCGTCATTGCCTTCGAACAGGGAATCGCTGATCAAGCAATCTTTGATTTCTCCATTGGCGGCCGCCTGCATCTTGCCAGCCATGGACGTCATCAATTGTTGCTGGCGTGCCAGTTCGCGTTTCTTGCGTTGTTCTTTTGCTTTTTTCTTAGCAAGTTTTTTCTGCTTTTGTTGTTCTGATTTAGCCATGGTGATCCTTTCCTTTGAGCTGGATCCGCGCAGTCTAGCGAACAGAAGCACCCAGGTGCATGGCATTTCGTTTCGCGGTGGGCGTCTAACCGTCCCAGGTCGCAAGTTGATTGGCCAAGCGGTTGAGTCTTGGCCGGTGCTTTTCGATCATCGCGAGACCAGTCAACAGCAGCAGTCCCGTGGTGATTCCAAATGCCCACCATGGCCACACCGCGTCGATGGCTTGGGTCGAATGCCACACCATGCTGGTCACCCCTAGGAATGCGAAAATGGTGCCTAGGTAGAGGAATGGTTTAACTCGTAGAACGACGCCGACTGCCATTCCGGCAAGTGCGAGCAGAACCAGGATGATTGGTCCCCATAGCGAGGTGCCAATCTCTGACAGCAACATGTCGGCGGTGCTACTCAGGTAAATGACCAATGTGCACGCGTAGCGGACCGCCGAACTGGTCGCGGCATCCAGGCGATCTCGCTGCAAGTGAGCGACAGCCAACACGCATGCCGCTGGTGGGATCAACCAGGCTTGCGGATGCGAAAGAAAGTCCCAGCCAGGAATTTGAGTCAACGTGATCCACAACGCTGCGTTGGCAAGGACGACCGTCGCCACTCGTGGCAATCCGTTTCGCCACAGCAGCGACATCATCCCGTAATAGATCGCACCGACCAGCAGCAAGCCTTGGTAGGAAGTCGTGCCGCGGAAGAACGTCCATGACCACTGCTCGGATTGCATCAACACGGCGTAGGAACCACTGAGCCAAAAACCAACCACGGGAATCATGGGCAGGAACATCGACGTGCGGCGCATCACCTCCGCAAGCACTTCGTCGCCTCGGCGGATCGCCCACTGTGTCAAGCCAACACTGGCAAAGGCGATTGCCATGACGACGTAGGGCCAAACTTGACGTAAACCCAAAAACGCGATTCCTGTTCGGCACAGAAACAGATGCAACCAGGTCGTTGCCGCGATGCCTTGTGCAAAGTAAAGCAGTCCTTTGCGTTGGTTGTCGGTGAGTGTGATGCTCGGTCGAGTGTTGGGGCCCCGTCGAGTGTTGGGACTCTGTCGAGTGGCAGGTCCCGCCAGCACCGCCCACACACCTGCGATCACTCCCAACGCACCCAGTGTGATCGCCACCGCAACGACCACAGGCATGCTGATTTCGGGAATTCCTATGATCGGCTGGCGGATGGACACCTCCAACGCCAGCATCAGAACCGTCGCGATGGTTGCGACCAATCCCGATAGCAAGCCGCCTCGGGTGAGTGCCTGATTCCATCGTTCGAGGAAAGGCCCGCTTAGCAGTTTGGGGATGCCGAGCAGGAACACCGCCACCATCACCACGCTGGCCACCAGCAAACGCATCACCGCAATGAGCACTGCGTATTTCTGTGGCAGTCCCGTCAATACCGCCAGCAATCCGATGGACCATAGCACTAAGCCGACGGCAATGTGGCGTCGTCGGGAAGTGGCGTTTGGAGCCGTGTTGTTTGGGCTCGTGTTGTTTGGGTTTTGGGCGAGGTTCCGTTCGGCCAGTTCGTAAAAGACCCACGCCAAGGTTCCAGTGGCAAGGATGCAAACGGCCGGCCAAGGCGCAGCAACATGATCAAGCACCAGATAGCAGGCCAGCAGCGAACTGACGCCAGCCCAAAGCAAGCCCACCGATTCCAATGCGGTCGCCAAACGGAAACGTGAGCCTCCGACAACCGACGTTGCGAACGTCCATGCGATCAAGCCGACGGTCACGGCCAAGTGTGTGGCGATGAACCCGCTGTTGGTATCGATGCTGGATTGAGCCAGTACCCAAAGAGCGGTTTCGCTCAAGGCTATGCAAGACAGCACCACGCTGGCGAACCAAACCGTTCGCTTCTGTGGACGCAGCCAAGCCGATGCTGCAACCAACGCGAGCGAACCAATCGTCATCAAGCCACTGGTTGGACCTTGCCAGCCCGCCCCCGCAAACACCGATCGAGGCAGCGCCAGGTGCGACTCCATCCACCCCAGTCCCGCGACGGGAATCATCGCCAGCGCAACTTCAGAATCCGCTAGTGAAGCGGACGATTGGCTCCCAGTCCATCGCCAGATCAGGACCCAAATCGCCATCCATGCCAACCAAATCGATGTTGGGTCAAAGTTCCTGAATGAGACGTAAGGATCCAGGATTTCAAACCACAGTAGCCAGCATCCGATTCCAACCGTTGACCATCCGATGAGCCGAGGCAAGACGCTTCGCCAGTCCCAAGCGGTATCAGATGCCAGCGATCCAAGCGTTTGCCACCTCGGCCGTTGTTTTTCGGTCGAGTCAGCAGGCTCCGGCGAGGTCAATGCTCGACCGAATCGTGCGGAGGAAACTCCCGCGACAGAAAGGCTCGCGAGTGCGAGTACGGACAAGCCCCAGGTCGTTGGCGTGTCGGCAAACACGGCGACCCACGCCAGCACAAAGGTCAGCGCGGTCAGATGCCAAGCGTGAAGTGGAATATTGCGTCGCCAGTGCACGACAGCGGAACCCGCCGCAGCGAGCAACCACAGACTGCTCATCAACAGTAGGCTTGATTCAGGGGCAATCCACTTCAGCCACACGGCAAGCACCGCAGCATGCCCGGAAAGCAAACTGATCGCGAATGGCCAAGCGTCCTTGGCGGGACGTAGGTCGTGCCGCATCACCACCGCAACCCCGACAAGAGAGATCAGGGCTCCCACCGGAAGCGTCCACAAAGAGAAAGGTGGTTGCAGCATCGTCCCGGTGGACCAGCCTGCGACCCAGATCGATCCTACGCAGCCGATCAATCCCATCGACAATATCCATGCTCGCGTCAGGTGCGTGCCGGCGGACAAGGTCCCTTGGCTCGAAACGCTTTCATGGTTGGCTTGTGTTGAAAGGCGTTGGCGAACCAGTTGCAACGACCACCACACCAGGGAGCCCAAGACGGAAACTTGTAGCCAAACCAATGGTTCTTTGGCGAAGGGGACCCGAGCGATGACCGCGGGGCAAGCAATTCCAACCGCGAGCGGCAGCAATACCGCAGACAAAAGTGAGTTCGAGACCTCTTCGCGTCGAGTCGTTGATTGCGACCAAAGCAATGCAATCGAACTCATCACCCACCAAATCGAAACCGCAAGCGTGCTGACCACGTTGGGCGACTGATTGTTGGACAACGATGTCAGCCAGTCCGTGCCGAGGAGAACCAGAGAGCCAAGAGCCACCAAGAACGTCGCGATCGCTGGGATCCAAGGCTGCGATCGATTGGTGTCGTGGTTTTCAAGAAGGGCACTGAGTTTGTGCGAAGCAGTTAGCAGCCAGCGCGGCAGATATTTCCACGCTAAGAGAAACGCACAGCTCAACGAAGTGGCAAGCACCAAACAAGTCGCTGCTTGCGTTGTCCATGCGATGGCGAATTGGCAAGCCAAGTAGATGCACGCCGCAGCGAGCAAGCCCGTCGCCCACTGTTTCCATTCAGATCCCGACCTAGAGGCGTTCTCAGAATGCTGTCGCGATCGGACAAACAACCCGAGCGTCAAGGAGATCAATGCGAGAGCACCTGCGGATTCATACCAAGCGAAGTCGGCGGCGGTGAACCATTGATTGTTGGGCCACCACTGCATCGTCTGCAATGGTGCCACCGCGATCGCCGCGTATTGGCGTGCCACGGTGAAAACAATCGTGCCGACCGCAAGCATCCCCATCCAGCCATCCGGCATCGCTTGCCAGTTCAATTGTCTGTGGGTCGGTTGTTCATCGGAAAACCATTGGCGGAGCAGTTGGCTTTCTCTTGCCAGCAACCACAACGCAGCGGTGGCGGTGAAGATCACGGCAACCCACCAGGTTGCGATGCCGTTCCACCACGAATCCGCATGCCAAGTGGTGACGCCAAGACCGGCGGTTAAGCAGGTGACAACCGGAACCAACGACAGGCACATTGTTGTCTGCAACCAACCGCGTTTCTTCAACAGTACTGATGTCAGTCCGAGCAACAGCGTCAGAAGCCAAAGTTGTCCACTGGCGAGCCACCATCCCGGTGCAGCGACCGACTCGGCGTGGTTCGATAGCAGTGCGACTCCGCCCAAAGCTGCCATCGCGAGGCAACTGCTGGCACCCGTCGCGATGGCGTGCCGTTTCATCGACGACAGGCTTGCTGGTATGCAAGACATCTCGCGATTAGAAGACGGTTCCGGATCGTTGGTTGTCTGATTCACCAAGGTTGGCAGGAAACGATTCAGCACTGCAGCGGCGGCCAGGCTCATCGCCACGGCCAATCCGATCCAAGGAGCAGCGTTCAAATCCAGGGAGGCCCGCCCGTCGATCCAGTTCACTAAACCGATGGCGGATGCCCAAAACGCGAGGCAGATCCACGGGGTCGCTCGTGCCGATCGAGCCTCTTTCATCGAAGCCGCGATGCACGCCAAGGTCGACAGTCCGAGAACCACTTCGACGGTCAAGCTCGGGATCACTCCTCGCCAGCTTTCAGGTGCGAGGCTGAGGACCAGTGCTTGCACGAATGCCAACGCACCCCAGGCCGCTGCTGCGAGCGAGGTGCCGCCGATTTCGTTCTGAATCAACTTTGAATCGCGTTTGGTCCTGCACAGCACGAATGCCACTGATCCGAGTAGCAAGCTCATGCCCAACGACACGGCCATGGCTTCCCCACCAAGGATCATTCGCCACAGCGGAAGCTCGCCCCATTGGGTGTCTCCAAGCCAAGTCGGCGACGAAATCATCGCTGCCGCACCAAGAGGAAGACTGGTTCCGGCGATCACACCACGCTGTCGCAAGGCGAGCGATGCAACGCCCCACGACGCTGCGGCAACCGAAGCATGCACCCACATCCAATCCAACTGTCTCAGCGACGCTGGCAAGACGGCCAGGACGATTCCCAGCGAGAGCAGCTTCAGCACCGTGGCGATCAAATGCGAGTTGGCTACCCAGCTTGGCGAGGCATCAGGTGCCTGCCGAAGTCGAGATGCGTCTTGGTGGCAGCTCGATGCAACCGCGACCCAGAACGGAATGGATGCGATGGCGATTTGGATCCAGGCCATTTGCACCAACTGAGGGCTATCAAACCCGCTCAACAAGAACGCCGCGTAGACGAGTACGCTGCTCATGGCGGCCGTGGCGATGCCGATGCTCAGCCAACGGTTTTTCCAATGTCGGCGACCACCCATAGGTGAACGGCTGTCAGCGTTCAGTAGGCGGGTGCGATCTCGGTGCCTTGGCCAGAGTAGCGTCGCCGCGACGATGATCGCCGGAACGATCACCGCATATCCCGCTTGTGTTCCCAACCCCTGTGTTCCCAACCATCGGGCGGCGGTGGGCAACAGTGGCAACGACAGCGTCGGCGCAATCACGCTGGTGGTGAGTGCCAAAGCATCGGCACGTCCAACCAGGCTTCGTGATGATTGCAGCAACAACCAACCGCAACCCGCTAGTCCAACCGCGATGGTTCCCAAGGTGGCGGGATCAGACAGTGAGACAGAATCCAATCCCGCACCGGCGGCAGCCATCCCCGCCAAGACGCAAAGCGGCACCAGCAAAGTGGCGATGATCAGCACGGCTCGGCTGGTGTGGCGAAGCTTCCAACGTTTGACGGTGTACAGCCCCGCGGCAAAGATCGCCGCGTCGGCTCCCATGAAAATCAGCGATGGAATCACGCGGTGCGCGGAGGTCAACGTGTTCCAAAGACTAACGACCAATCCGATGGAGCAAACCACCACCAGCAACCCCGCCACCAATTCACCCCAACGAATGTTGTTGCGTGCCAAAAACGAGGTGATGACTTCTGAAAGAGCTTTCTTGGGGGTGGTTGGTGTTTGGTTCCGTAATGTGCTGGGGCTCGGCTCCGGGCTCGGTGACACCAAAGCCGCTGTGACGACGGATGGTTCCGTCTCCGCTGAACCAGCTTCAGCCTTGGGTGCAGCGACGGGCAATTTGGAGCTTGGAGATTCGAAGGCAGGCGGCTGGACAATGGATGGTTTCTCATCCAATGTTGGCCCAATCGGAGGCGGAGTCGGGCTGGCGTGAGGTTCTCCGTCGGCAAGCGATTTCGCGGAATCACGCAGGGACCTAGCTTCGTCTCGCGGCAGGCGTCCCGTTGCGATGAGAGCATCCAGCATTCGAGAGAATGCGATCAAATCCTGTTTGGGATCAGGTGGCGACGAGTCATCGCTGAGTTTTCGCGAGGGCGAGTTGTTGCCGTTTCCGCTCTTTCGCGTTTGGCTCGGCCGTGATTCCAGCAGTTCGCTTGGCCGGAAAATGAGCTGAAAGATGGTTCGCAGAATGACCCAGCTAAGATGACCCAGCAGGGTGACGGCGAGCCAAGCGGCGACGAGGACGAGCAGTATTTCCATCTTGGAAACCATGGCAAATTGCGGGGAAGCTTCGCCATGGCCGGGGAAATGCCACAACGAGTCGCGGGAGTGCACCCTTCGCCAGAGCCCGCGAGGAGTGCCGCAATTCGCTTTGATACTCGATTTTGCCGCGTTTATTCAGAATTTCTGGCGGCGAAAGCTTTGGCTGTCGCCGGATTCAAACCGCCCGCAGATTGACCGACCGCTTTGCTCCGCCAACCCAGCGTCTCTCGGCCCGGCAAAGCACAGAACAGATGGTCGCCCTTTGAGCGTCGATTCGATCGACCAACCGGCCGCTAAAACGCGGCTGAGTTGGCTCGTGCTTCCTGCGATGCGGCTGTGCCAAGTGCACCCCAAACACCAAAGGGGCTTTCCGCTCCGGCGGTATGTCCTTCCCCAGGTCCGTACTGAGTCACGGTCGTGTTGGAGTCCATTTTGTCGGTGGCGGTGTCGATGGTGTTGGTGACGAACTTGATCGCTCCGTCCGTCATCAAAATATGAGCCCCACCTTGATGGCGACTGGAGACGGTATAGACGCCGCCGTACCAATCCAAACCAGGTTCAGAGCTGAACGTGCAGCTTGGTTGATTGGGCGCCAGGATCGTGTTGACCGCTGCGTTGCAGCTGACCGGATCCATCCACCAACGCCCGCGGTTGGTCTGGCCGCTGAATCGTCCCATGCCGGCCAGGGTTTGGTCCTCTTTGTAGAACTGCGGACGATTGGGTTGAACCGTGTCTTTGCATTGTTGCAGGTCTGTTTGAAAGTCCCGCGTGCCAAAGATCGCGGTGGTGCCGATGACCGAACGGTCGCCCTGGAACGTCGCCATCTCACCCATCAGCATCGTCTGGCTTGTTCCGTCCAGGCAATCACGAAATTGCTTGCGTCGGTTCCAGGTGAACATGCCACGGTCCACCGAAGGATCACCGAGCCAAGTGTGCTCTTCTTCCGGATGGTTTTGGTCCGGATGGAACCAGTAGTAAGTGATGTAGCGAGCGGCGTCCCCGTAGCAGAATCCGTAATTCAGACGCCCAATCGCGGCTGTTTCGGTCGCATCGGACGGGCATCGAAGTGCGGGAATTTGAATGCGGTTGGGGGTGTAGTCGGCAGTCCAAGGAAAGCCGCCGTACTTCTCGTAATGGGTTCCGCTGTCGCTGGTGTGGCGGCTCGAAACCATTTCCCAGATTTCTTGCTGTTCCATGTAAGGCAGCATGCCAACGATCGCGCTGTAGCCACGCCAGTTCGCATCGTTGACGGTGCGGCTGTAGGGGAACTTGTTGTACGCAGCATGGTAATTGTGCAGGGCCAGTCCGAGCTGCGTGAAGTTGTTGCTGCATCCGGTGCGTCTGGCGTCTTCGCGAACGTATTGCAGTCCGGGAAGCATCAAGCCGATCAGCACACCCAAGATCGCGATGACGGCTAAGAGTTCCACCAAGGTGAACGCCGAACGAGATTGGGCTGGGTTTGCTTTGGCAAAGCGGCCAGGCTTCGGCGGGAGTGTCGTAGAAGTGAGTTCGGTCAAGTGCGGTGTTGAAGCGGACATCATGGCACCGATGGTTTTGTGTTGGCTGCAGGAGGGAAGTTTTGCAGAGGTGGGAATCCAGGAACGCTGCGTCAACGTGACTCTTGGTTCCGGATGATTTGGGAATCCGCCTTTCCCGATTTGGCTCATGAGGCTGTCGATGCTCTTGAGTCATCGCAGCCGCACTGGAGCAAGCTTTAAAGGCTCAACGACTAGCGAAGGCCTGGGAGTTTGGGACGCTGTGCCGCGAGCACGTTCGAGCGACCCATCAGCTCTTCCACGGCAGCTTGCTCTTCACTCATGTTGCTCGAGGACAACATCGAGTTGGAGGATTGCCCGCAACCGGCTAGCAGTAGGAAGAGAAACGCCAAAGCCATCCATTTGCCGTCTTGGCACATGCACGAAGTCATCATTTGGTCCTTGCTGGTTTGAAAGCCCAACGGTCGAGTCGGAACCGGTCTCATTCGTTCCTTTACTCGGCCACTGAGAAGGACCATAAGCACTCAAATCCGAATCGCCAAATATCAAACGCGGTTCGAAACGGGGGGTGACCTCGATCAAGAGTCGCTGAGAGATTCGCTACTGTCGGCAAGTTTCCTGAAGCGACAGAGAAGGGCGGGATCGTCGCTCTTGTTGTTTTTTGTGTTTTTTCAGGAAATATTTCGGTTTCCTGGTCATTGAATGGCGTTTTTGTCGTTTATTGTTGCACGTTTGGTTCATCTTTGGCCACGCGGACGAACCTTGGTCGCCATCGGTTGCAAAGTGACTAACGTGAGGAAAGACAGCATAGGGTGATCCGAAAGGGACACTCAAAACGAGGCGGGGACGCACATTATGAGCGTGTCTGAACTGCGGTGACGGGGGCTTTGTCAATGCCGTTCGAGATCAGAGATGCGTCGGATCGGCGGGCGCGGCGTCGCTCGGTTCGTCGACCGAGCGACGGTCGGGTTCAGTCCAGTTTCGCGATTAGGAAACGCTTCCCTGCGACCATTGGTTGTCGATCATCCGCCAAGTCTCCGCAGTTGGAGGCGTGTCTTTCAACAAAGCTGGCAATCGCGATTCGCGAACGTTGTCGAAGCTGGTTAGCTTTCCGAAGCGAAGCAGTGCACCGGGGACTCCAACCGCAGTGAAACCCGGGTGTCCCGTTGCTGGATAAGGGCCGCCGTGGTTCATGGCGGGGCTGACGGCGACTCCGGTTGGCATCTTGTCATTCAGCAAGCGACCGACCTTAGGTTCCAGTTCAAAAGCGATCTTCGAGTAGGACTCTTCGTCACTTCCGTCGTTGGCCGAGTAAACGCATCCAGTCAAGTTGCCTTCGAGATGACGGATCGCTTCGCAGAGTTGGTCCAGATCATCGGCGACGACCAACAAGGATGCGTTGCCAAAGGCTTCTGTTTGGAAGCCTTCTGGGTTGCTAAGGAATTCGGCTCCGCTGGTTTTGAGCAACGTGTTGGCCATGGCACAACGATCTGCTTCCGCTTCACCGCCACCGGCCAGAAGTTCAGCACCGAATCCAACCAATGCTTCAATGCTCTTGCCCAGCGAGGACGCCACGGCAGGCGAAAGCAGTGTGCCGGATGGCGATGTCGAGAAGCGTTCCTTGACCGCCGCGATGAACTGGTCCGTTGCGTCACTCTTGAGCAACATCACGGTGCCAGGGTTTGTGCAGAACTGTCCGGTGCCCATCAAAACACTGGTCATGAATTCATCGACGATCGCGTCGCCACGTTCCTGCAGCGCCGCCGGCGTGATGACCACTGGATTGACGCTGGATAGTTCGAGGTAAATCGGTTTGCCCGCTTTGTCGGCCGCCGCTTTCAAGGTTAGGCCGGCACCCCGACTGCCCGTGTATCCGGTCGCGCCGACGCGCGGATCGGAAACCAATTTTTCGCCATCGGCATGACTGGTGCGGTAGATCAATTGCACGGTGGCGGCTGGCAATCCCGTTTCCGCGGTGGCTTCCAACGCCAGTTCGGCAAACAATCGAGTCGTGTCCGGGTGCGAACTGTTCGCCTTACCGATCACAGGGTTCCCCGCACCGATCGCCGCCGCGAAGTCGCCACCGGAAACGCTTCCAAAGGCGAAGGGAAAGTTGTTGGGACCGAACACGCACACCGGGCCAAGCGGACCGTAGCAAGAACGGATGCCAGCTTGGGTGTCGATGGTCGGCAATGCCCAGTTGCCGGTGCGGCACGCCTTGGCTGCGGCACGCAATTGATTGCTTGTCCGAGGCAGTTCCACATCGGCCAAACGAGGCGAACGGGCCAAACCGGTTTCGGCAAACGCGGTTTCCACCAATTTGTCTTTCGCCGCGTCGATCTTGTCGGCGTAACACTCCAAGAATTCAGCCACTTTTTCCGGCCCCAGCTTTCGAAGCTCGGCGGCAGCTTCCACGGCGGCGTCCAGTGCCTCATCGCAATCCTTCCACTCACTCACGGGGAACGATGCGTCGAGTTTCTCGTTCCGATTGGGGTCGGTGGCTTGGAAAGTGGACGACGCGTTGGCGTCTCGCCAGGTTCCTGCGATCAAAACGGGTTGGGTGGCGGGCGATGCGATGGACATAAAAGGCAAGCTTTCTGCGTAGAAGTGAACGAACTCGTCGAAACTCCATGGAGTTGAGTCTGTATCGTCAATCATTCTCCGAATTGCCTCAACCGGTCTCGCGAATCTGGTTCATCCGAAGGCCCAATACTCGACGGCGACGGTGTTGCGTCGGCGGTACCAAAACATTACCAATGCATCGAAATGTCTTGAGGTGATGGTTTGTTAGAGGCAGGAATGATGGCGAGTGAATCGAAGTCGAAACCCGTTCGGTTGGTGATCGTGGGTGGCGTTGCCGGCGGGGCGTCCGCCGCGACCCGGGCGCGGCGGATGAATGAGGACGCCGAGATCATTTTGTTTGAAAAGGACGAGCATGTGTCCTTTGCCAATTGTGGGTTGCCTTATCACATCGGCGGTGAGATTGAAAATCGAGACGCTTTGGTGGTTGCATCAGCCGAGTTCCTGAGACGTCGTTTTCGATTGGATGTCCGCACTCGCGAAGAAGTCGTCTCGATGAACCGAGAGAAGAAAACTGTCACTGTTCGAAGGCACGCGATCGAAGGTGGATCCGCCGAAGCGACCTACGAGCAACCGTACGACAAATTGATTTTGGCTCCGGGGGCATCACCCATTGTTCCCGATCTGCCCATTGCTCCCGGTCTGCCCAGTGTGGATGCCGCGAACGTGCAAACGCTGCGGAATCTTGCGGACATGGATCGGATCAAAGCGTTGGTGGATTCCACGAAAGTCAAACGTGCCGTGGTGGTTGGTGCGGGATACATCGGGCTGGAGATGGTGGAACAACTTCGACGTCGCGATGTCGAAGTCGCCTTGGTGGAGTTGCAAAATCAGGTGCTGCCATTGCTGGATCCGGAGATGGCAAAACCCATTGAATCGAGCCTGCGTGAAAACCATGTCGAATTGCATTTGGGCGTTGGGCTGGAGTCGATTCAATGCGAAGGAACCAACGCCACGGCGGTTCGTTTAAGCGATCAGTCTGAATGCGCGGCGGATCTGGTCATTCTTGGGATCGGCGTCCGTCCCAACACGCAGTTGGCCGTGGAGTCCGGGTTGGCGATCGGCGGAACAGGCGGCGTGCATGTGGATCAGTTTTCTCGAACGAGCGATCCTGATGTGTATGCGGTGGGGGACGTCTCGGAACCGATCTTTGGCCCGACTCAGTCACCGATGCGAGTCGCTTTGGCCGGACCGGCGAACCGTGCTGGCAGACTGGCGGGCGAGCATGCGGTGACGGGAAAGTCTCAGCCGACTGTGCCTGTTTGGGGCACCAGCGTGGTGCGAGTGTTTGATGTATCCGTCGCCATGACGGGGCTGACTCGTGCCTCCGCGAAACGCTGTGGTGTGGAAGCCACCAGCGTCACCGTCGTTGCGAAACACCACGCGGGTTATTTCCCGGGGGCCGAGATGATGACGTTGAAGTTGGTCTTTGATCCAGGTGATGGAAAGATTCTGGGAGCCCAATGCGTTGGCGGCAGTGGGATCGACAAGCGGATTGATGTGATCGCCACGGCGATGCATTTTGGCGGGTCGGTGCGAGACCTGACGGGACTGGATTTGGCGTACGCTCCGCCGTTTGGATCGGCCAAGGATCCTGTGCACATGGCAGGATTTGCCGCAACGAATTTGCTGGACGGTGTGGAGACCTTTGCCGATTCGGACGCGGATTTGGAAGGTTTGCAGATCGTGGACGTCCGAAGCAAAGCCGAAATTGAAAAGGCGCCGCTGCGGAATGCGGACGGCGTGATTCACATCCCGGTCGACGAGCTTCGTGATCGACTGGATGAATTGGATCCGACACGTCCCACGGTCGTCAGTTGTGCGGTTGGAGTTCGCGGCCACATCGCTTCGCGGATTTTACGCCAACATGGATTTGACGTTCAGAATCTCTCGGGCGGAGCGACGGTTCGCAATCGGTGCTTTGATGCGTCGTGATGAGCCGCCGAAATTCGCATCGCTCAGACGCTGAGATGGGCTTGTTGCTTTCCAACCGAAAAGCTCGACAGGTCCATGAAGGAGGTGCGTCGCTCAACCGTGTCGGCAATGGCGACGGCGGTTCCGCAAGCGAGGTGGATACCACTGCGGTAATGGCCGCCCGCAACGAGCAAGCGTTCTTGATCGGGGATGCGTCCGATCATCGGGAAACCGTCAAAGGTCATGGGACGATGCCCCGACCAACTGGCCACTTCCTTCGCGGATGACAGTTCCGGACAAACCCGATTCGCGAAATGGCGAAGGCCTTCCAACACCTCGGGCGTGGTTCCTAATTCGAACCCAACCTCTTCTTCGCAGGAACCGACCAGCACATGTCCGTCACCCCGGGCCACCAAATATCGGTTGCCAATGTTGAGCACGATCGGATCGGTGAAGGTTTGGCTGTGAAGCAACAGGATTTGGCCTCGTATTGGGATGACCGATGCGTTCAAGCGGACTTCGGGAGCAATGCTGCCGATGGTCGCCCCGCCGCATAGCACGACTTGGTCGCATTGAATGCTGCTTGCTACGCCACCTGATGTCTCGACAACCAATTTGCAACCGGTGTCGGTCGCATGGAGGTCGCGAACGTTGGAATGCGGGCACAAATGGACCCCGCGTTGTTGACATTGCTTTGCCAACGCAGCAAGCAACCTGGGCGGGCGAATCTGGTACTCGTCCGGTGTCCACCATCCGGCGCTTTGGGGATGTTTTTGGATCCAGGGATTGGTTTCGGCCCAACTGCTTAATCGTGGTTGTCGACGCAGAAGTTCGTCGGCATCGATGCGTTCACATTCCAGATTCAGATCGTTCCAGTAAGCCATCATTCCCGTCAGCGCGGAGGCTTCGCCGATTGATTCGGCCAAGTACATGCCACCGCAACGCATCAAGCCGGGGTCGATCCCCGTGTGTTCTGTCAACTGTTGGCACCACAGCGGCCACAAGGTGTGGCTGTACCCACGCAGTCGATCAATCGGATCGGTCGCGCGGTCAAAATTGGCGGGCGGCAGAATTCCTGCCGCGGCCCAGGACGTTCCTTTGGCGATGTCACCGCGGTCCAGCAGTGTGACCGTTTCGCCACGACGTGCCAGTTCCCAAGCGACGGAGAGTCCGATGACTCCACCGCCGATCACAACGCTACCGCAGGACGTCGGTGGTGCCGTTGAGACGTGATCGGTGGAGGCGTAAGAGTTGGACAAATCAGTCAACGGTCAGTTTGAGAATTTGGCGTATGTCGCTTGCAAGTTGTCGGTGCGAGTCCCTTGATCTCGTCGGAACGACGTCGGTATTGTCGTTGAGATTTTCAATTTGATGAAGGAGGGACGTCAGGTCGTCGAACGTGTCGACATCGGATCGAGTCGGTAGGGTCCCAACCCGGAGTCCCATCGACTCGGCGGCCCGCATTGTTTCCTCGAAAACGGTCTCCGTGCTCCATCGCACGCCTTGCCACAGAGCGTCCCAACGAAACGTCGTTGGTTGCAGTGAGTCACGTGCGATTGGTTTCAGGCAGATCGCGATCAGGTAGTAACCGCCGTCGTCTGCTGGTCCCAACACCAGGTCATGAGACAGCAGCATTTCAGTGACGGTGTTCAGGTCGCCGGTCGCCAGCAGCGGGCAATCGGCTCCAATCAGAATGGCATGCGTCGGCGAAATGAAATCCCCACGGGGCGATTGGCTCGCGAACCAGCGGTTCATTCGATCGCCCAAATCGCCGTCACCCTGGTCGACCACCGTCCAGTGTTCCAAACCGGCCCAGTGTTCCGACCCAGCGGATTGCTGCTTCCGAGCTGCCAGCACTGGAGACGCGACCCATTCACGCCGCTCGCCCCAATCACGAAATTCCTGGAACAGTTGGTCCAAGAATCGCTGATGTAGGCAGGCGGCTTGGTCGAAACCGATGGTGGATCCCAAACGAGTTTTGACCTTTCCCGACATGGCGACTTTGGCCATCACGCCCAGTACGCGTGTCGGGCGGGGTTGCGCGGACTCCGGTTTGCCGGATTGACGAGGTGCCGGGGCGGCGGTTTCGCAGGGCAGGGCGGAGACGTCATTTGAGCGAACATCGTGAACCGGGGGGCTCGATTGGGGGCTGGCTTGCCCGTTGGAAGTCCACGGCTGGGGCGCCGGGTGCTTCGGCTCGTTGTCGACTTTGGGCGTGTCGGAATCTGCCTTCGGATCGGACATGAAAATGTTGGTTGCTGCCGAGAAAGGATGCCGGTCGTGACCACTACGTGATGTCAGATTGGTTTACAATTCCGCCCCAGGCGTTCGGCAATCCGACAATTTCATCCTGCTGAACGCGAGTTTTTGGTTAAACTTGATGAAAGGTGTGGCCAAGTGTGATTCACTTTGTCGCGACCTCTCCTCCTAGTCTCCACGGCGTCTCCTTCGACCGGGATATCGATTCGCGGACTTGTCTTCTAACGAGATTTTCTTCCACCCGCTATGGCTTCGATCACATCGGAACGATTTGTCGAGATGGTTGCGAGAAGCAACCTTGTCGACGAAGCCACGCAAGAACGATTTCTCAAGAAGGTCCGGGAGAAGTGTGATGGAAAGCTGCCGACCAGTTCGAAAAAGCTGGCATTGGCTTACAAGAAAGCCGGGCTGCTGACGGATTGGCACGTCGACAAGCTCTTCACCGGAAAATACAAGGGCTTCTTCCTGGGCAAGTACAAACTGCTCGGGCACATCGGCTCCGGCGGGATGAGCAGCGTTTACCTCGCCGAGCACACGGGACTGGGGGACAAACGTGCGATCAAGGTATTGCCAAAGAAACGTGTCAATGATGCGTCGTATTTGGCTCGCTTCAAACTCGAAGCCAAGGCGATCGCGTCGCTGAATCACCCCAACATCGTGTTGGCCCACGACATCGACAATGACGGTGACGTCCACTACATCGTGATGGAGTACGTCGACGGGGTGGACCTGCAAATGTTGGTTCGTCGCGACGGGCCATTGGACTTTTCCACCGCTGCCGAATTGATCGGCCAAGCGGCTCGTGGGTTGGCACACGCCCACGAACGCGGCGTGGTGCACCGTGACGTCAAACCCGCCAATTTGTTGATCGACAGCGACGGACGAGTGCGTTTGTTGGACATGGGTTTGGCGTTGGTTTCCGCGACGGGCGATGATGAATCGCTGACGGTCGCCAACAACGAAAACGTTTTGGGCACCGCGGATTATTTGGCTCCGGAACAAGCGTTGAACAGCCACACGGTGGACCACCGCGTTGATATCTACGGCCTTGGTTGCACGTTGTATTTCTTGCTCACCGGGCGTCCTCCTTTTGCGGAGGGCACGTTGGCCCAGCGGATCGCCAAGCATCAAAACGAGATGCCCAAGGCCATCCGAGAATTGCGGCCGGAGTGTCCGGGCGAGTTGGAAGGGATCTGCGTGAAGATGATCCAAAAGGATCCTCGCTATCGCTATCAAACCGCGTCAGCCGTGGCGGAAATTCTCGAAAAGTTCGCCTCCGCGGTTCCCAAAGGCGAAGCCATTCGCGTGGGATTGGGCGAGGCACCAGATGAAGACAGCAGCTTGTCCTCGATGGATTTTGAAAGCAGTTCTGGTTCGCTGGTTCACCAGTCGCATCAGGACACCGTGACGAACAAGAACGACGACACGCTGGCCAGCAGTCGTTCCAAATTGATTCGCGAACAGAACGAAGCGGCGAGCGAGAGCGGGCGTTTGGTCAAAGTCGGCGCACCGGTGACACCGGCCGACATGATGGAAGGAAGCTTCCTCGACCTCGAAGTCGAATCAGGGTACAAGGGGCCCACAGCACGGACGCCGAGTTCGGGAAGTCGACGCGGCGTTGGCTCGGGTATTCAACGAAACAATCCCAACGCGACGCGTGCGGCTCGCAACGAGAACCAGAACAAGGGCATCGACCCGGTCTTGTTAGGAACCGTCGTGACTTCCCTGTTCATCGCCGCTCTCGCGTTGGGATACTTCCTGGCAAAAGTGACGTCTTGACTGTAGTTCTCGATCGGCCCTACGAGTTTGTTCCGCCCTACCGCGGCAACCTGTGGCCCACCGCCATTCAAACCTTCCGGTTGATTGATTGGCACCTTCGCTCCAAAGAAGCGGTGTTGGACTACGAATGCCGCAACGCCGATCGGTTTGCGGAGTCTCTGTCCGCCGGGCACGGGATCTTGCTGGCTCCCAATCATTGCCGTTACGCGGATCCGATCGTGCTGGGGTGGTTGGCTCGACAAGTTCGAACGCATTTGTACGCGATGGCGTCGTGGCATTTGTTCAACACCAATCGGTTCGAGCAATTTGCGCTTCGGCGCATGGGTGCGTTCAGCGTTTTTCGTGAAGGCAACGATCGCAAAGCCTTGGAAACCGCGATCGACATTCTGACCACCGGGGAACGTCCTTTGGTGTTGTTCCCTGAAGGCACCACCAACCGCACCAATGATTTGTTGAAGCCGTTGCTGGACGGAGTCACCTTCATCGCTCGTGCCGCAGCGAAAAAACGTGCCAAGGCAGGGGAGGGTGAGGTTGTCATTCACCCGGTCGGGCTGAAGTATCTGTGTCTGGACGACGCTCGTGACTGGGCTCATGAGCAGTTGGCCGAGCTGGAAGGAACCTTGAGTTGGTTGCCCGCTTCGCAAATGGGATCCGCCCAAGATTTGGTGGGGCGTTTGCTGAAGGTTTCGCAGGCCTATTTGGCGCTGAAAGAGATCGAATTCACCGGGCAAGCATCGACGGGCGATCTGAGCAGTCGTCGCGATCGATTGATTGAGCAGTTGCTTCAACAGGCCGAACAACGGTACGACTTGGTGGCAAAGTCCACCGACGATGTCCGAGAACGCGTTCGCAAAATCCGAGCGGCCGTTTCCAGCACGTTCTTCTCCGCGGAAGAATCGAATCGAGAGCCTGCGACTTTTCGTCGCGATGTGGAACGGGCTGACCTAGCACAGTTTCTGTTGTCGTTTCCCGATGAATACTTAACCCCGGGAAAGATTACCGACACGCGAATTGTGGAAACGATTCAGCGGATCCAGGAAGCGATTTTTGGCAAGGCCAAGGACTCGATTCCAATGAAGGTGGTGATTGATGTCGGGGAAGCGATTCCGGTGCCGGCGGGGCGTCCGCCTCGCGGTGAAACGGATCCGGTGCTTTGCCAACTTCGAGACCAACTGCATACAATGGTGACTTCGTTGTCCAAGGAAGCCAACTTGTTGGCCTGAGACACGTGACGATTGATTGCGACGGTGTTTCGCCTGGGTTTCCGATTGGCATCCCCTATCGGCTTTCCCTGTCGGTTTCCTCGTTCAGCCTCCCATCTCAACTCACACGCCAACACAACCATGTTGTCATTCTTCAAGAATCTTCGACCTGTTTTCCCCACGCGTCCCATGCAGGCCGCTGGCATTTTGACGGCGGTGGCTGGTGGAATCGCGATCAGCGGATGCAGTGAACCGAAGCCGATGGCGTTCGAGCCCAACCTCGTGCACGCGATGAAGTACGAGTTGAAGGAGGGCATCGAAATGGAACAGGCATCCAACGATGCGTTCTGGATCGTGACGGAAATGTTTGGCACGCCCGAGCAACCCAAGTTGCCGGAGGCCGCCACGGAGGACGAAGATTTCGCGACTTTGGTTTCGCTGGATAACCTGATCATGGCATCGGGTCCTGCCGACGCGGAGGGTCGCGGGCTGTATCAAAAGCATTGTGCCGTTTGTCACGGCGTCAGCGGCGATGGACGTGGTTCCTCTTCCGCTATTTTGAATCCCTATCCGCGTGACTACCGGAAAGGTGTTTTCAAGTTCAAGTCAACGGAACGTGGCGAGAAGCCAACCCGAGAGGACTTGGCGACATTGATCAAGCACGGCATTGAAGGCACCGCGATGGTTCCAGTGCCGAAGCTGAATGACAAGCAACTGGCGGCGCACTTGGGCAAGTCGATCGATTCCATGAGCGAAGCTGAAGTCGAAGCCGCCAAGGAAGAGGTTTTGGAGGAGCAGGTCGAGGCACTTACGGATTACGTGATCTATCTGTCGTGGCGTGGCGAATTGGAACGCACGTTGATTGATGACGCGATCTTCGAACTGGATTTGGAAGGTGGCGATCGAATCATCAATCCCTCTCATCGCAACTCGACTGACGAAGAAGAGAAAGAACTCTTCGACGAAGGCTGGGAGATCGCGGAGGATTATGTGTTGGAGATCGCGGACGCTTGGTTGGCCGCACCTGACATGGTCGTGGAGGTTCCGGAACCACCTGCCGACATTCCGGTCGCTGACAACTACGACGAGTACGTTGCGTTGCAGAATGGCGACGAAGCCGAAACGTTGGCAAAGTCAGTCGCTCGCGGCAAAGAGCTTTACATGGGCAAGATCGCCCTGTGCAGCAAATGCCACGGCGCCAAAGGCATGGGCGATGGACAAACGACGGATTACGACGATTGGACGAAGGAATGGACGCTCGGCATCGGGATCAAACCTGAGAACCGGGACGATCTGATCCCCTTGTTGGCTCGTGGGGCATTGCCGCCGATCAACGCCAAACCTCGCAACTTCACGACCGGGTTGTTTCATGGTGGAGGCACCGCGGAGGATTTGTATCTGCGGATCACCCAGGGGATCGAAGGTTCTCCGATGCCCGCCGCGACGTTTGTCGATGGTGAGTTCGAAGAAGACGACGTGTGGCACTTGATCAACTACCTGCGGTCGTTGCAAAACCCACCCGAAACGGAAGAGACAACCGAAGAGCCCGCAACCACCGAAGTTGCAGCCCGCTGAAGTTCAATCCCTGTAGCTCGGTGGTCCCCCACCGAGAGCTGAGCTCATTCACGGCGGGGGACCGCCGTGCCACAGGTGTTGTATCGTGAGGTCACGCTGAATTCCATTCAGCTCAACGCGTCGGCGAAGGCTTGTTTCAGCCGTTCTGCGGCGTTGCCAGCTTGGCTGCTTTGGATCACCACGTTCACCTGCAGTTCGCTGGTCGCGATCATCTCCACATTGATCCCGGCGGAGGCGAGCTGATCAAACAAGATCGTTCCGACTTGAGTGTGGCTTCGCAAACCAATCCCGCTGACGCTGAGCTTGGTAATGCCCGAAGCTCCACGCACGGCTCGCATTTGATGCTTGTCGCAAATCGCTTGAGCAACCTTTTCCGCGTCTGCCAAATCGGCTTGTTCCACCGTGAAGCTGACACTGGTGCTGCCGTCTTCGCCGTCATAACCCTGAACGATCATGTCGACAAAGATGCTTGCCTGGCCGATTTGGTCAAACATGTCCGCCGCCACACCGACTTGATCAGGCACACCGTCCAGTGTGACGCGAGCTTGATCGGGAACGATCGAAATGTCGGTCAGCGTGAGTGCTTCCAATGCATCGTTTTGCAGGCGTGCAACCACGTCCGCGACGTCGGCTTCCTTGGCCGCGCTGGCTTTGATTTCGTTCCAAGTTTTTGCATCCGCAGGACGCTCGTGAAGCGAGAACGCTTCGTGGACCGCGCGCAGGGCCGTGTCGGCTTGGTCACGTGGCACCAAGCATGAGATTTTGATTTCGCTGGTCGTGATCATTTGGATGTTCACGTTGGCGTCTGCCAAGGCGCGAAACATGCTCGCGGCGACGGACTTCTGATGCGCCATGCCGAGTCCGACCACGCTGACTTTGGAAACTTGATCGTCGTGAGTCACGCCATCGGCACCCAGCGATTTCAGGATCGCTTCCAACGCGTTGAGAGTCTTTTTCAACTCGCCGCCGGCTACGGTGAAGGACACATCGGCTTTGCCAGCGTCGCCCACGTTTTGAACCACCATGTCGACGGCGACCTTTTCAGCCGCGATTGCGGAGAAAATCTTTTGGCTCATGCCAGGCACATCCGGAACGCCCAGGACCGTCACGCGAGCTTCATCACGCGTGAGGGCGGCTCCTGATACCGGTGCGGATTCGGATTCCGGTTGAGCAACGATCATCGTCCCGTCTTGGTCCGAGAAGCTGCTGCGAACATGAATCGGCACATCAAACTTTTTGGCGAATTCGATTGATCGCGAATGCATCACGCCGGCACCGAGCGATGCCAGTTCCAGCATTTCGTCGTAACTGATCACATCCACTCGGCGAGCTTCGGCCAGCAAACGTGGGTCGGTCGTGTAGACACCATCCACGTCAGTGTTGATCTCACACGCATCGGCACCCAGCACGGCCGCCAGAGCAACAGCGGTGGTATCGCTTCCACCTCGACCCAGGGTTGTGATGTTCAGGTCGTCGTCGATGCCTTGGAATCCCGCGGCGACCACGATGTTGCCGGCATCCAACAAGCTTTCGATGCGACCCGTGTCGATCGATTGAATGCGAGCCTTGCTGAAACTGTTGTCGGTCTTCAGTCCAATCTGGCCGCCAGTGAGGCTGACCGCTTTGGAACCCATTTGGTGGATGGCCATCGCAACCAAAGCCACGCTGACTTGTTCGCCCGTGCTGAGCAGCATGTCCATTTCACGGGCGGGAGGCTCTTCGCTGATCTGCGAAGCCAGGTCCAGCAACGTGTCGGTGTTCTTGCCCATGGCGCTGACCACCATCACGACTTGGTGACCGGCTTTTTGTGCACGGATGGCCTTGCGAGCAGCAGCACGGATTTTGTCGGTGTCCGCGACGGAGGTGCCGCCGAATTTTTGAACGATCAGGGACATGGAGATGACGAAACGAAAGGGAGTTGAAGGTGGCGAGCGACGATCAGAACAGTCGCTCAGGTTGCGATCGCGTGGAGATCAATCGGCTTTCTTGACGAACGAATCCATCATTGTCCAACCAGGATCAAAGGCCCAACCGGAAGCATTCGCGGCCACCTCGTCGAAGGTGGTCGCCGAATCGGCTTCGATCCCGGTTCCGGCCATCACAAGCGGCACCGGACCGTGGGTGTGCTTCTTCGTGCGACAGAAGGTTGGGTGGTCGGGCAGGATCAACATGCGATGCTCACCGTGCTGCGACAACGCTTCCCACAAAGGAGCAACGATGTGCTCGTCGATCTGCTGCAATGCTTTGATTTTCTCGTCCGCGTTGCCCTCGTGGGAGGCTTCGTCCGGTGCTTCGATGTGGACGCAGACGAAATCATAATCAGCGAGTGCCTGGATTGCTGCTTGCCCTTTCCCGGCGTAGTTCGTGTCCAGGTAACCCGTGGCACCTTCGACCTCGATCCGAGGCCAGCCCGCCAGTGCGCCGATGCCGCGAAGCAAGTCAACGGCGGTGATCATCACGCCGCGAATGCCGTATCGTTCTTCGAACGTTGAGAGCTTGGGGGCGCCGCCGCTGCTCCACAACCAAACGTGCGTGGCTTCGTCTTTGCCTGCCGCTTTGCGAGCCGCATTGATCGGATGTTTCGCCAGGATCTCAGCCGAGGCATTCATCAGGTCAACCAAGATCTGGCTTCCTGGGCCGCGTGGGAAATCATCGACCACGCTTAAGTCGGTCAAATCGTGAGGGGCACTGGATCGCGTCGATGAGGTGAACGGCGAGGGATGATCCGCGTCGCCGCGATACAGCATCAAATTGCGATAGCTCACGCCGGGGACAAATTCCAAACGCTCAGCCAGGTCGCTGTCGGCCAAGGGGCCGTTCTCTCCGAACAATTCTTTCGAAAGGTCGGCCAGCAACGTGGTGGCTTCTTCGGTGCTGATGTGATCAGCGGTGAAGTCGATCATCGTTTGGTCGCGTATGGTGACCAAATTGCAGCGAACGGCACAATCGTACGGCCCCAGCTCGATGCCTTGTGCGGCGGCTTCCAGCGGAGCGCGTCCCGTGAAGCACACGTTGGGGTCGTAGCCCAGCAAACACAGGTTGGCGATCTCGCTGCCGGCGGGAAAGTCAATCGGCGTGTTGTCCGTGACGCCGACGCGGCCCAGCGAAGCGATCTTGTCCATCGCGGGCAGATTCGCGGCCTGCAGCGGTGTGCGGCCGTTCAGCGATTCCAGGGGTTCGTCGGCACAGCCGTCGGGAATAATCAGTGCATATTTCATGGCGAAGGCTCCGCCGGGATGATCGAGAGAATTGTGGCAGTTTCGTTGAACACTGGAAAAAACGAAAGGGCCCGACCGAGATCGCTCAGTCGGGGGCGTAGCAGATGACGTGACTGTGCCAATCGCTGCAATCGGACCGCGTCCCCAGGCTTGACACCAAACCACCCAAAAAGATGTGGTGAAGTGGTCGGACGTGACCCATTCTTGATTGGATCAATAGCTCTCTTCGTTCTCGCACCGAATTTGACGATGCAAGCTGTCACATCCACGACGCATTCTTCCTCCGCCGATCCATTCGCTCCGTCCGCTTGGCAGAAGGAGTCTGCGATTTCTATTTCGACCGATAGCGACTCACCGGCCGCCACGGGGCACTCCCCCGCGGAAGTTCGAGAATTGGCGAAAGCGGTCCGTAAAGGCCAATGCATCGAGTCGGTAAGCAGCGATGAATCGGCTGCCGCTTTGAAGCCGCATCGCCGGATCGTTGAGTTGGATGCATTGCGGGCAATGGCCGCGATCAACTTGGTGCTGTTCCACTTCACCCACGTCTACGCTGTCAAGTTTGGATACACGAGTCCGCTGGGTGGCGAGTGGCCGTATGGCGCTTATGGGGTGGAGCTGTTCTTCATCCTCAGCGGTTTCGTCAACAGCATGTCGTTGCTGCGTCGCGGCAAGCCCACTGACTTTGTGGCCGCGCGATTGATCCGGATCGTGCCGTTGTTCTTGATGGTCATTGGTGCGAATCTTTGGATCACAACGCTGGCTCCGCTCAACGGTCAACCCGTTTCCACGGCTCAGTTCCTGGCCAACTTGACGTTGATGCCTCGCGTGTTTGGTTATGAATGCATCGATCCGGTGATGTGGACGTTGCAGGTCGAGATGATGTTTTACTTCGTCCTGGTGACGTTGTTCTGCAAAGGCTTTTTGAAACGATACTTCGTCGGGTGGGGATCGCTGCTGGCGGCATCGCTGGTCTTGTGCCCCACGTTGGATGCGGCCAAAGCGAGTTACGGTGACACGACGATCTTCGCAGCATTCACCGCGGTGCGACATCTGTTGGTATTGGATTTCGCACCGTTGTTCGCCATCGGATTCTTGCTGTACATGATCAAGACGGGCGTCGGGCCAAAGTGGAAGAACCTGCTGGGGATCGTGATCGCCGCTGGTGTGTTCCACAGCATTGATCATGGCAAACACAATCCCGCCGCGACGGTTTTGATCATCGGCTTGGTGACGATGGCGGCCTACGGCAAAATTCCTGTGCTTCGGCTGAAACCGTTTGTCACCGTCAGTGCGATCTCCTACGCGTTGTATCTCTGTCACAACAACTTGGGCTGTGCGTTGATTCATGCGTTTGACCACGCCGGAGTGCCGCCGCTCGCGAGTCTCGCGATCGCGATTGTGTTCTCCTTCGCGTTGGCTTTGGTCATCACCAACCGAGTCGAGCAGCCGATCACCAAGGCATTGCGTCGGTTGTATGCCAAAGCAACTGAACGAGCCCGACAGCCCGCTGCCGAACCAGCCGTTTGAGCACGCACACCCACAACCAAAACCAAAAACCGTAGCTCGGTGGTCCCCACCGAGAGCTGAGCTCAATCACGGCGGGGGACCGCCGTGCCACAGGTTGATTCGCGTTTGGGCGGTAGGCCGGAACACGCCGCTTCGGCGCAGCTCCGGCACCTGCGAACCGATCGGCTGATCTCCACAGCCGGATATGCGTCGCAAAGCCTCCTGCATCCGGCCTGCAGTTCACTGTAGCTCGGTGGTCCCCCACCGAGAGCTGGGCTCAAGCACGGCGGGGGACCGCCGTGCCACAGATTGATTCGCGTTTGGGCGGTAGGCCGGAACCAGCCGCTTCGGTGCAGCTCCGGCACCTGCGAACCGATCGATCGGCTAATCATCACTGCCGGATGTGCGTCGCAAGCATCCTTCATCCGGCCTACAGTTCACCGTAGCTCGGTGGTCCTCCACCGAGAGCTGGGCTCAATCACGGCGGGGGACCGCCGTGCCACAGGTTTTGTCGTGGTCATTTTACGACGAGGTTGACCATGCGGCCGGGGATGGCGATGGTCTTCACGACTTTCTTATCACCGATCGCGTTCTGGACCGCGGAATCCGCCAAGGCCGCTTCGCCCATCTCGTCCGGTTTCGCTTCGGGTGACAACGAAATCTTCGCCTTCACCTTGCCGTTGATCTGCACCGGGATCTCGATGCTGGACTGCACCAAGGCGGCTTCGTCCCATTGCGGCCAAGGCTGCAGCGAAATTGACTCGTCGTGCCCCAGTTGCTTCCACAACTCTTCGCACAAGTGCGGTGCGTACGGAGCCAACAAAATCAAAAACGATTCCATCGCTTCGCGCGGGCGAGTCTCGCACCGGGTGAAGTGGTTGGTGAACTCCATCATCTTCGCGATCGCGGTGTTAAAGCTCATCGCTTCGTTGTCTTCAGTCACCTTGCGGATCGTTTGGTGCAGCACGCGGCGTTGTTCTTCGTCACATGGCGTGTCGACGACGGCGGCGGACAACTTCAGGTCGTCCTCGGGTTCGTCGATGATCATCCGCCAAACGCGATCCAAGAAACTCCGCACACCGCCAACACCATTCATGGCCCAAGGCTTGGTGGCTTCCAGTGGCCCCATGAACATCTCGTACAAACGAAGCGAGTCCGCACCGTAATCGCGAACGACGAAGTCTGGGTTGACCACGTTGCCGCGGCTCTTGCTCATCTTGAAAGCGCGGCTGTCGACCTTGATCGAAGCGTCGGACTTCAAGACAAACCCTTCGCCCTTTTTGACGACGTCGTCCTCCGCCAAAGCGACGGTTTCGACGGGTTCGCCCGTGGACTTCGTCACGCGGTTTCCTTCGGCGTCCTTTTTGACGTTCTTGGTCGAGACATGTTTGCCGGAGGGATCAACGAAGCTGGTGAATTCAACTTCGCCCAAGATCATGCCTTGGTTGACCAGTTTGCGGAACGGTTCGGGGCAGGTCACGTGCCCGCGGTCGTACAGGACCTTGTGCCAAAACCGTGAATACAACAGGTGCAACACCGCGTGCTCCGCGCCACCGACGTACAAGTCGACGGGCATCCAATCCTTTTCCTTTTGCGGATCGATCAACGCGTCGTTGTTCTTGGGATCGATGTAACGCAAGTAGTACCAGCACGAACCGGCCCACTGAGGCATCGTGTTGGTTTCGCGGCGATAGCGTTTGCCGTCGATTTCAACAATCAACCAATCGTCGTCGGCTTTCGCGAGCGGTGGTTCGGGACGACCGTGCGGTTTGAAATCCGCCAGCTCTGGCAAGGTGACTGGCAATTGATCGTCGGGAACCAAACGACGAATGCCTGTCGGATTTCCTTCCGCGTCGATCTCATGCAAGATCGGGAAAGGCTCGCCCCAAAAACGCTGTCGGCTGAACAGCCAATCACGAAGCTTGTAGTTGACGGCTTCTCGGGCCAAGCCTTGTTCGGCCAGCGACTTGGTGAGCGCAGCTTTGACCTCCGCGGTTGTCTTGCCATCAAAGTCGCCGCTGTTGATCGCTTGGCCTTCGGCGACGAAGCAAACCTTGCCGGCCAAGATTTCGTCGCGCTGTTCGTGGTCCGCGGGCGGATCGACCACCGGGATCACGGGCAAGTCAAACGCCACCGCGAACTCGAAGTCACGCTCGTCGTGCGCGGGCACCGCCATGATGGCTCCGGTGCCGTAACCCGCCAACACATAGTCCGCGACCCAGATTGGGATGCTGCGTCCGTCGGCTGGATTGATCGCATGCGATCCGGTGAAGACGCCGGTCTTGGCTCGATCGCCATCGGTGCGTTCGCGGTCGCTTTTGAACGATGCCTTTTCTCGATAGGCATCGACCTCCGCCTTCTGCTCCGGTTTGACTAGCACATCGATCAATGGATGCTCAGGCGACACCACCATGTAGGTCGCGCCGAACAAGGTATCCGGACGCGTGGTGTAAACCCGCAAGCAATCCTTGTCCGGTTCGGCCGGGAAGCCTTCCGCTTCACGAGCACGTTTGAAAGCGACAAACGGTCCGGTGTCGTCACCTACTGCACCACGTTGCAAGTAGAAGTCGACTTCGGCACCGGTGCTGCGACCGATCCAATCCGATTGCAATTTCTTGATGCCGGTTGGCCAATCCAGCTCGTCCAGGCCTTCCAACAAACGTTCGGCGTAGTCCGTGATTCGCAACATCCACTGTCGCAGCGGGATGCGTTTGACCGGGTGGCCGCCAACTTCGCTCTTGCCGTCGACGACTTCTTCGTTGGCCAACACCGTTCCCAGATTGGGGCACCAATTGACCAACGCGTCATCCAAGTAAGCCAAACGCTTCGAGTCACGGAACTGCTCGATGGCCAGTTCGCCTTCGGCCGTGACTTCCTGTGGAATGGGCAACTCCGAAATTGGACGCCCCTTTTGTTGTTTGGCATCAAACCAAGTGTCATACAGAACGCCAAAGATCCACTGCGTCCATCGGAAGTAGTCTTCGTCGGTTGTCGCCAACACGCGGTCCCAGTCGTAACTGAAACCCAACATCTTCAATTGGCGGGTGAAGTTATCGATGTTGCGTTGCGTTTGAATACGAGGGTGCTCACCCGTTTTGATTGCGTGTTCTTCCGCGGGCAATCCAAAGGCGTCAAAACCCATCGGGTGCAACACCGACTCACCGCGAGCCCGTGCGAATCGCGAAACGATGTCGGTCGCTGTGTAGCCCTCCGGGTGCCCGACGTGCAGACCATCGCCGCTGGGGTAGGGAAACATGTCCAAGACATAGCGTTTCTTTTCACCGACTTTTTCGGGCGTGGCGAAAGTGTGATGCTCGTCCCAGTAAGCTTGCCAGCGAGGTTCGATTTCGTTGGGGTTGTAGCGGACCATGTCGTCTTAACGATGCGGGGAAGGGGAGGGCAGGGCGGGGCAGGGCACCCGGCAAAAAGAATGACCGCTCCGCGCCCAAACAGGTTCCCTCAGGGGGCGATTTCGGGCAAGCGGGCTGGTGCAAGACGGCGTGGAAGCTTTGGCGTGAAGTCACGCACGGTTTGGTAGCACGCGTCCTCAATGCATCGCGGGCCGCACTTGCAAAGACGGCGGAACGCCCTAGAAAGCACCCATGACGCGGGCTGCAACGACCACGGTCGCCACCGCAATCACGCCGGATCCTGCCAGACGCCTCGCCCACACGCCCGTGGGTTGCCGTACCGCAACCCATTCCGTTCGAAAGGCCATCTCGGCCCAGTCGGATGTCGATTCGGAGCGTTCGATGTTGTCGCCGGAATCGAAGCCCAACGAAGCTGGTTTCAATTGTCGAGCGGGGAAAGCGTCTGCCCAAAGCCAACCGGAGATTGCCACGGCCAGCCCGATCCCAGTCGCCCAGTACCATGCGCGAGACGGCCAGGAGATCGGAAGCGGTTCGACTCGGATGGACTGAGCGAACAATTCGATCCGTTCACGGTTCGCTTGCTCGTAACCTTCCAACCACTCGTTGGTTCGTTGTTTCTCTGCCGCCCAAAAATCGGCCCAAGCTGCTCGTTTCGGAGAAGCCTGCTTGGAATGACTCGCGAATTTCACCGGTGAGGCTGCGTCTTGGTCCGTCATGTCGCCGCGTGCCGTCGTGTCGCCGCGAGATTGTTCGGCGGTCGCATAGAACTCGGCCACTTCGCTTCGCCACCGGACCCAGCCGACGTTGGCGGACGCCTTGGGTTGCTGAGCCTGCATCAACCGTTGGCGAAAGCCTTCCAGGTTGTCCTTCGCCATCACTCGCTGCGACCACGTGGCGGTCGCAGTGTCTTTCGCGTTTCCGGTCGCTGCCTGAGAACTCGCAGCCCGAGAAACGTTCGTTTGTGGAAACTCAACGCGGAGCTGGGTGGGGCGAGGCGGCCAGATCGCCATCACCAATGTGAAACTGGCGACGGACGTCATCACGATGCCTGCCCAAGGCGAGATTCCCCCGGCGGAATTGCGTGTTAGGATCTTCAAAGCAGCGAATTTGCCAAACACGGAACGTTGCCATCAAAAGACGAAGCGATGAGACGTGCCGTCCCTTCGCACTCACTCTGTGCCGTCGGAACCGCCTCCTGTTTCATCGGCGGGTTCCGCTTCGGTGATCCAGGAAACCTGAAACGATTGTGCCAACCTTGTCAGCCAGCGAACCGTTCCCAGACCCCACTGGCGATTCAATTTCTTCCGGTGGTGATCTGCCGTTCCGGATCAAAATCTGCGGCGTTCGCACGGTGGATGATGTCCGGAATGTGAGCCAGGCCGGGGCGGACGCGATCGGTTTGAACTTTTACTCTCCCAGCGTTCGCAGTCTCCAGCCCGATTCGGAGTCCACCGAATCGATCAATGAAATGGCTCGAAAAGTCGGGCTGACGCGGGTTGGTTTGTTCGTCAATCACGAGCTGGCTGAGGTATCGCGTGTGGCTTCGCGATTGCATTTGGATTGGGTCCAGTTGCACGGTGACGAAACGGTCGATGCTGCTGCTTCCCTGATTCAGTCCGGGCATCGCGTGCTGCGAGCCATTCGATTGCCGCGAGGGGGACTGTCGCCGTCGCAGATCGACCAGCGAATCGGCAAGTGGTCGGAGTTGCCGGTGACCCTGTTGTTGGACGCCGATGCGGGGGCGGCGTTTGGCGGTGGCGGGATGCCGCTGGATTGGCCGTGTATCCGCAAGTGGGCGAAGCGACGATCGCAAGATGCTGCCGCATGGGTGCTGGCAGGCGGTCTGACATCGGAAAATGTGGCTGAAGCCATCGTCTGCAGTGGTGCGCGAAGCGTGGATGTGGCCAGCGGTGTCGAGCAGCCCAAGGGCACCAAGAACGCCGCGAGAATCCGTCAATTCGTTGCAGCCGTTCGGTTGGGATTCCAGGGGCCCAATGATGCGGCGGGAATTGAAACGACTGGGCGTTGACGCGGGCCGGATTTGTGCCAAACTTGCCCGACCAGACACCCAATACAGCTCGCGGCCGTGGCGGAACTGGCAGACGCGCTAGGTTGAGGGCCTAGTGGGAGTTAATCCCGTGGAGGTTCGAGTCCTCTCGGCCGCATCCGAATGACCCCGTGATTCACGGGGTTTTTTCATGCGCCGACGGAATTGGTCGCGAAGCATATGCCGTTTGGAATCAAATTTCGGCAAATAATATGTGTGGTTCGAGTCCCGCGAGAGTTGTGCCTCGGCGACTTTTTCGCTCTGAGCACGTCGGAGACGAATTCAAGGACTCTCGGAGGGTGGGGTGTGGATGAGGCCGCCGAGGTTGGTGAGGAGTTGTCCGGTGTTGAAGTAGGTGGACTCGTTGATGGTGTCCGGGTCGAAGATGGCTTGGGGGTCGTAGGATGGTCGACCTGCGAAATGCTTTCTGACCGCGGTTCGGTAGGCGGCTTTTTCGGGAACGTGCGGCCGGTGGGCTGGATCGCGAATCAAGCCAATCTTTTCAAACGGGACGCTGGGCAAGCTCGCCGTGTGGGCTCCCTCGGCGTAACGAAAGTCGAGTGAATTGGGGTCGCGGAACAAGTTCATGCTGATGTCGCGGTTGTCGTCCGTGTGGATGAACGGCACCTCACCCACATCTTTCACGCCTTGGTCTCCACTCGCGACGCGGTATTCAATGTTGCGGAAGTTGTTCGCAAAGCGGTTGCCCGTGAACTCGCAGTGGATCGGATAATACCGCATTTCTTCTTGGTTCATGATCTGGCGGAACAGTGGGAAACGACTGGCCCAGGGTTCCTGGTTCCATCCGTCCGGTCCGATTGCTTTCTCGACGCGGTACAGATAGTCGGCTTTGTCGCCGCGTTTGAGTTCGCCGGATTCGAACTTAGGCATTTGTTCGTATAGCTTCTTGGCGGCGGTCTGTGTGTTGTAGATGCCGATGTAGCCTTCGAGAAACAGATTGCGATTGACCCGGTGACCCGCGCCGCCATTGAGCAACACGGCGCGGTGGGCGGCTTTGTAAAAAATGTTTTCCTCGATGGTCTCGCCTTGGTCCAAGTCATCCGGGTAAATGCCGCCTCGCGGGTGCAGTTGCGGGATGCACATGAGGTGATGGATGAAGTTGTGGCGGATCACATTTCCCCAACTCCACATGGCCGCGCCGGAATAGATTGCTCCGCCGTCACCTTCTTCAAATCCGATGTTGAAGAACTCGTTGCGTTCGATCAGGTGATCGCAGTCGCCAAATGTCATCAATTGACCAGGTGCGTTGTGCAACAGGTTGTGACGAAACACATTGCCAACGCCACGCAGTCGCACCGCGCCGTAGTAGTCGCTGGCGTTGACCTGAGTGAAGTGACAGTTGATGGCAAAGTTATTGGCCGGTTCAAGTGTCTTCAGATCACCGCCGCTGAGCGTCAAATGATTCACGACGTCGTAGATGTCGCACGAACGCAAGCCGCATCGTTTGCCTCCGGTGATCACGACTCCGGGACGAGACGAATTGCGGATCGTGCAACCAGCCAGGACCACGTTGTTACCCGAGGCGATCTCGATCGATGCGACTCCTTTGCCCACGCCTTCGACAAGGATTCCTTCCACCAAAACGTTGGACGCACCGTCAAAGCGAAGCGGCCCCGGTCCTCCGTGAACACTGAGGATCGAATCAGCGGTGAGCTCAGCCCCGGGGATGAAATAGAGAACGCTTTGTTTCGGGTCAAAGTAGAATTCGCCGGGCGAGTCCAGTTCGCAAAGCAGATTGCTGATGATGAAGCGACGCGGCACCTTGGCGACGTTGCGAACGCCATATCGCGAATCGTTGGCGAGTTGCACGACCGAGTCGTTCACTGATGCGACCGGGTGCGATTGTCGATACCAGTCGTAGGCGAGGTAGCCGGTGACCTTTGCGCGTCCGCCGTTTTGCATCTCACGCGTCCAAGCCGAAACGTCTTTTTCGCGGACAGTGAATCGACCTCCAATCGGATTGTCGAGGGACCATTTGGGACGTGAGCCCGGGGTTCGACCCGCTGCGTAGACCGCTCCCTCGCTGAGAATTTTGTCGATGTATGCAAAGCCAACGTTTGGGTAACGTGCTCGAGTCATGAAGTGTCCGTCGACGCTGCAGCTCGCCGAATCAGGCCGGAGTGCGTTGCGAAATCGTTCGTTCGAGATCGGCAACGCGTAGACACGTTGTGACCTCGCAGCAGGGATCCGCTCCATCATCTCGGGAGCATCGATGGCTTTGGCGTCCGCGAGCGGCAGGTTGAGTCCTGAATCGAACACCGGCAATTCGCCATCGACGGCGCGCAGTGTGATCGGATCGTCGGGGGTTCCCGCGAATCGTTGATCGAAGGTGACCGTTTCGGTGGTTGAGTAGCGGCCGCCGGAAATCCAAACGGTGATGGGCTCTTTTCCCGGGCCGGGTTGGCTGGCGAGCACCGCGTCGGCGACCGCGGCGAGCGTTTTCATTGGAGCGTCCGCGGTGCCGGAATTTCGGTCGTCACCGTCGGGGCTGAGATAGATCTCGGCTGCTCGCACCTGATGCGCGACGCCAACTTCGAACACATCGTCCGCGAAAGCACACAAGCCGAAGACGCATGCGAGCAGCAGCGAACGAGAGAGTGTCGGAACCGGCATCGAGCCGTTTGCGCTGGTGGTTTCCGGTTCCATCACCGAGCGAACTGTTGCTGCATCGTGTCCAGGAATTTTTGAAGCTGGTCGGCGGGCAATTGATTGATCCCCGCAGCAGCTTTGCGGCCTCCACCCGTTGGGAATTGGCGGACCAATTCATCGGCACCGGTCTTGGTTGCCAGTGGTGCTCGGACGCTGACCAAGTACTCCCCCGACGGAAGTTCGCTCAGCAGCGCGTGGGCTCGTTCAGGATTTTCGCGAGCCAATTGGTTGCTGTAGACGCCGCTGACTCGACGCGAAAAGGAATCGTTGGGGAATAGGAATGCGGCGCAAGACTCGGTGGCAAGTTTGGGCTCAATCGAGGCAGCTCGCGTCATGTCGCTGTCGAAACCATCACGTAGCGTTTCGAACGTGGTGTCTGATGCGATGAATTCGAACGGGTCCGCGTAGGGTTGAACTTTCCGATAGAGCTCATCCGGCGCGAAATACAGGTCGTCCAGCGTTCCGCCATAGCCGTTGTAGTTGAGCAAGGTTCCCAGTTGTTCGAGTTCAGCGAGCTGGTCATCATTCAGGCCAAGTGGTTCAGCGGCAGTTTTTGCCGCGTCATGCAGGTTGTCGCCGTACAGGGCGGTGACCGCCCAAGGCAGGAATTGACCATCCAAATAGCGATTGACCAACAGACCGGTGCAGACATCGCCGGCGGTGTCGATGTGCGTGGACAAGAGCGACGATTCCGGAATGTCGCCGGCGAAGTGGTGATCGAAGTAGATGACCGGAACTTCGGCCGCGAGGACTCGTTTCAGTTCTTCGCGATTCTTGTCCAGTGAGATGTCCAGCACGGTGACCGAATCACCCGAGACCGCGGGGACTCGTTTGACAAGATTGATGTCGCGTTTGACACCCGTGACCAGCGTGCTTTCTTTGGGTTCGGCCAAGCGGAGTTGGTGAAGGGCACAGATGCCGTCGGCATCACCATTGAAAACGTCGAAATGAGTCACGCGAAACGCTCGTTAAATCAGAGGGAAGAATCGAGCACGATTCTAGTCCGCGTCGAGCTGAGCGAAATGGTTCGCACACGTCTGATGGAGCAAACGTTTGTAAGCACCGTGACTCGTCCGAAAATTGAAAGCCACCGGTTGTGGTGTCTCATTCGCTCAGCGGTGAGTACTCGAACGAGTGAACCGCAGCTTTGCCGGTTCCTTCCGCGTAGATCGCTGGACGAAGGTAAGAAAAGCTCCCCAGGACGTTGTGGTCATAGCCGGACAGCTCAAAGGTTCGGGAACACTTGGTCCAGTCTTCACCGTCCTCGCTGACGTATAAGTTGGCTGTCATGTTCGAGAGAGTCACGCGGAGGAATCGAATTTTTTCGCCACGAACGCCTCGAAAGGACCGACGCGAATCGTTCAGTCGCATGATGACGCGATTGTTCTGCACGGCAACGCCGGCCAGTCGGGCTTCGGAGTACCAAATGGATAGACCGAGTTCGACGTCGGGATCTTGGTCACCAATTTCGATTCGAACGTCGTAGTTTTTCTCGGGCGGAATGACCTGCAAAGTTCGCATGCGTTCATCGGGGTTCTGGAAAACGAATTGTCCCTCGCCGACGTGATGCGCATTCAGAACGTGGGCACCCGTCATTTGCCACTGCAGGCCAAGTTCATGTGAATCGAAGGAGTCGTCCGCGAGCGTTCCATTGGTGTGATCGATGATCTCGGGTTCTACCTTCGGATCACGTTTCAAAACAAACCATCCGTCGTCGGTCCACTGGATGGATTCCAGCAAGGTGTGCCGGCCATGTGGCAAGGCGTCTTTTTTGTAGCCGTGATAAACGACGTACCAATTGCCGTCCGCGTCATCGATGATGGTGCCATGTCCTTTGCACCAATAGGTCTCGTTTCTGGACCAAGTGTGGACAACGGGATTGTGAGGGCTGTTTTCCCACGGCCCCAACGGGGATCTCGACCGGGCGGATGTCACCATGTGGCTGGTAGCTGGTCCAGCGGTGCCGCCTTGGGCAGCCGTCATGTAGTAGTAGCCGTTGCGATAAGTCAGTTTGGGTGATTCCAGGCAAAAGCATTCGACTTCCCAATCGTCGGGGTACTGCCACCCAAAGTGCTTCTGCTGCGGGCCTCCCATCACCTTCAAGCCGTCTTTGGACAACGGGACGACCTTGCCGTTGTGAAGGTAGAGGAATCGCTCGCCCTCCGGCGTAGCGATGTGGCCCGGATCGATCCCGGGCACATCCAGCTCGATTGGATCGGACCAAGGACCGCGAGGGTTTTCGGCCGTGACCACAAAGTTTTTCCCGCTGGAAGGAAAGTAGAGGTAGAAGAGCCCATCATGATGAATCAACTCGGGGGCCCAAACTGTTCCCACATCGCGACCAAGCGCATTGGCGATGGGAGTCCAGTCGACCAAATTCGTGGAATGCCAGATCTTCAGTCCTGGATAAGTTCGATAGGAACTGTGCGTCATGTAGAAGTCATTGCCGTCCCGCACGATGGTTGGGTCGGCGTGGTCGCCGCCAAGGATCACATGCAGCTTGTCGTCAGACGGTTGAGCGTGCAAATCAGAATGAATGGCCGGTAACAGACTGATATATAACAGCAACAGGGCGAGGATGATGAAGCGACCGCGAAACATAATGAAGCTGGTGGAATGCCGAGAATTTGTGTGAACGTACGACACTGTACTCGCGATGAAGCGTGAACCACAGCAAACGAAAGCCGTGCGGGCATAAAAAAAGCCGGTGCGAAGTCAGGCAACTTCGCACCGGCCAAATGAAATTTAAAAGGCTTTAGTTCTTGATCTTGGCCTTCTTTTTCAGCTGGTTCAGTTTCTCCACGCCGCCTTCGTTGATCTCAAAGAGGAAGCGGGACAGATCCAAGAACTGCTGGCGATCTTTCAGCATGTTTGCCAGGCCAGGAGGCATCGTCGAGTTTTGGGACTCGAGGACATCTTCCACATCATCGATTGGAATCGTGCGTGGTTTGCCTTGATCGGCTGCGATGCTGAGCGTGATCTTGTCATCCGTTTCTTCCACCAAGAAGCCTGACAGGATCGCACCATCGACGGTGATCACATTCACCGTTTGGTACCCATCCAGAATCTTCTCCGATGGTTTGAGAATCGACTCGATCAAATGCTCGTGAGTGATGTCCTCGCGAGCCTTTGTCAGTTGCGGTCCAAGCTGATAACCCTCGCTGACGTCGTGACAGGTCGCACAGGCCGTCTTCGTTCCGTAGAAGTACTGTGCACCCCGAACGGCGTCCCCATTTTCGCGAGCATCTCGAACCAGATCGCTCAGCGATTCCGCCAACAATTCCGTTTCGAGCTGATTGGTGGCGGGTTCGTCTTCGACCATTTCCGGGCGACTGCCTTCGGGGAACGGATGCATCTCGATCAGTTCTTCCGGGCTGTAGAACCGTTGGCGGTCGTTGGTCGCTGCGCGAACTTCTTTCACCTCTTCGGGGGTGATGGCGCTGGCGTCGTTGCCCCAGCTGTTGCGAACGTAAGTCAATGCCGCAGCGATTTCCGCGTCCGAGAACATGTTCCCGATGGCGGTCATCGGAGGCACACCTTGAGTTGGCTCAAAGACTTTGCCGCGAACGCGGATTTTGCCCCAGATGCCGTGCAGGGTGAGCTTGATCAAACGTTCGGAATCCCCGTTGACCCATTCACTGCCGGCCAGTGGAGGGTAGATCCGCACGATGCCCTCACCGTCATCCCGGTGACAGGCGTAGCACGATCCTTCTTCGAAGAACACCTGTTGGCCCAGGTTGTAAGTTTGGGCGAACTGTTTGTTTTTGAACTTGTCCGATTTGGTTCGGTAGTTCTTTGGTTTAGCCGCACCTTCCAGCTTGCTCGCCAGCAGGTTCTTGTACTCCACCATCAAGTTGTCGGTGTCAAACGAGTTCTCTTCGATCGTTTTTTCGACATCGCCTTTCAGCGTCCACATCGCGGCGTTCAAAGCGTTTCGAATCCAGCGATCGGTCTTGTAGGAAGCGACCGTCAAAAGCACATCGGCACCATCGCGACCACCCAACCAGGAACCGGCCGAGAGTGCTTCCAAACGCACGCGAGGGTGCTGGTCTTTGGCTGCCGTCAGCAAATAGTTTTTGGGATCGTCCAGCAAATGCAGACAGTGACGAACGACTCGCACGGCCGCCGAACGAACGCGATGGTCTTCGGCTTTCATGCACGCATCCAGCAACTCAGTAGAAGGAGCCTGTTGACCCCAGGTCGCCCAAAGAGCTTCCAGGACCAAACGTTCGTTGTCCGAATTGTCTTGAGCGAACTTGGCAGCGGCATCCAAAACCGTTTGCTTGTCTCGGCCACGCAATTCGCGGTGCGAACGTTTGCGAGCGTTGACCTCAGGGAGCTTCATGTTTTCGAACAGTTGTTCGATCGATGCACCCGCAACCTTCGGCGGATCAACCAATGGTCGGTCGCCGTAGGTGATGCGATAGATGCGGCCGTATTCGGAATTTCGCATCGGGTCACGAGCACTGTGCTGCATGTGACCGATCAGCGTGTTGTGCCAATCGATGAAGTACAGGCTGCCGTCCGGGGCGACTTCCAAATCACAGGGACGGAAGTTTCCGTCGGACGATTGAATCAGGTTCTGACGGAACTTGCCTTTGATTTCCGCACCATCCTCAACGGTCTTGTACTGCTTGATTCCCAAGAAGCCGATGGTGTTGGCGTACATGTAGTCGCCCTGGACTTCCTCTGGGAAATGGCGGCTGTACAGGAATTCCGATCCCGATGTCGGGCGAGTGTGGTGCTCGTAATTGAACTTGGAAACCTTCGGGATTTCCTTCGAGTGAGGGATGTTGATTGAGTAGCCAAGCATCCAGTACTGCGCGCCACCGGACGCATCGTTGACGAAGGTTTGTCCATATTCGTCATGAGCAACGCCCCAAGGGTTGGAAACATCGGACTGCATCACGCGTTCGACTTTCCACGAGCTTGGATCAAATCGCCAAACGCCACCGTCGGTCATCCGTTGTGGGCCCCACGGGGTTTCGACTTGCGAGTGCAAGAAGCGGCCTTCGCACATGTAGATGCCGTTGCCGTTGTCGACGTCGAAAGCGGAGATGGCGTGGTGGGTATCGTGCGGGTCAAACCCGTCCAACAAGTAGGTTGTCGAATCAGCACGATCGTCTCCGTCGGTGTCTTTCAGCAAAACCAAATAAGGCTCTTGCGAGAGGTAGACACCTTCGGGAGCGAGTTCGAAACCAATGGGCATGTGCAGGCCATCAGCGAAGACTGTTTCTTTGTCGGCCCGTCCGTCGCCGTCGGTGTCTTCGTAGATCAAGATCATGTCGTTGGGTTTTGCATCGCCCGGTTTGTAGTGCGGGTAGCTTGGCAACGTGGAGACCCAAAGACGTCCTTCGTTGTCAAACCGCATCTGGGCCGGGTTACCCAGGTTGGGGAAATCTTGCTCGGAGGCGAACAAGGAAACCTGGTATCCCTCCGGCATTTCGAACTTCTTCAGGGCTTCTTCTTCCGCCTTGATGTAGTCCGGGTTGCCGTTCTTTTCGCTCATTCGGAAATTCGTTTCGACCGGCGAAAGAGGACGCGTGATCGAGTCATCGACTTCGAGGGTGGACGATTTGCCTTGTGCGACGGACCAAATGTTTTGGTCCCGCAGAACCGTCATTTGGCGGATTTTTTCGATTTCCTCGGGGTAGTTGAAGTTCCCGTAGGGGGCCCAGCGACGTCCGTAGGCGTGCACGCCGTTGAGCATGCGATAGTCATTGCGCCAAAACCATGATTTGTCTTGGACGGCTTGGTGCAGCAGTGAGTCTTTTTCGGGAGTGCCCGCGTCGGCACCGAAGAGTTGCTGCATCAAGACGGGAGCGAGCTTTTGATAGCCCGCCTCCGATAGGTGCACGCCGTTGAGCGTCAAAGGCTCGTCCGCGTTTTGGAACCATGCGGAGGTGGGTGTGAACAGATCGATGAAGCCCACTTTCTTTTCGTCCGCGACAACGCCGACGGCATCGGCGTAGGCCTTCAAAATTTGATTGCGATCTTCGGCACTGGGAAGGTGATAATCAGGATGCTGTTGCATTGCGATCGGCGTGGCCAGCACTAACCGCGGCGGCTGGGCCGGATCACGTTGGTACGAACGCGACAGGGTGTGATCCACGAAAGCGCGCAGTTCGTTTTTGAAGTTTTCAACGCCTTCCAAGCCATCAAATGATTCGTTGAAGCCGAAGAACGCGACGATCGTGTTGGCTTTGACGATGGTCAGCCATTCGTCCGGTTTGGGATAGTGACCCTCGCCGTAGTGAGCCTGGATTTCCGGGCGAAACTTGTTGGCTCCGGGGAATGCCCACGGATCTTTCTTGCCAGCTTCCGGACGATAGGCGGGCGTGTGTCCCGGAAAACCCATGTTGCGGAACGTGAGCTGCTGGTCAGGAAACTGTTGGTACAACGCCGTTTCAAAGAAATTAAACAGCTCCATCCGAGAGGCCAGATCGTTTCCGAGGAAAACAATGGTCTCGCCAGTTTCGGGTTTCAGCGGCAGCGAAGTCGGCGAAGCGGCGGATTTGACTTCCGTTGGCTGCAGATACTCCGGGCGGACTTTCTTAGTTTGTTGCGTCTCGTTGTCCGTGACCGTGGTGATCACTTCCGGCGGCGTGTTGCCGGCGGCAGCGTCTTCTTTGGCGTTTGCTGGGGCAATTCCTGCTGCCAAGCAAGCGAAAACGACCGCGACCGCCGTCCCAGTCCACGTTGCGACACGATGTCGCAAATCTTTGGCCGCACGCCGCGTGCGGATTGTTTTGAGCTGTTTCATTTTGAGGCAGGTTCTTAGGTCCGGTTTGGCCGGATCTAGAAGGTAGGAGGAGGGAACTTAGAGAGGAGCAACATTGTAGTTCATTGAGTGCTTTTGAGCATCCGAGAACTGCGATTGGGGCGTGATCCTGAACCCTGGTGGACGTTGTTTGTAGGAAGAGCGACGAGATGCACTCCAATTTCACCGTGCTTGGGCGTGTCGCAAATGAATAGACTTCGGCTTTGGTGGTGAATTGCCGGGTGGCATGCGAAGAAACTTGGCGTGCGTTCAGAAAGGCTGTGGGGCGGATTGAACGTCCTGGATTTAGAAACGCGATTGCCGCCGGAGAAAAGAAGGGCGGCTGCGAAGTCTCGTTGCGAGACGCATGACCGACGGCGCAGCACCGCTGGTGCCGCGAAAAGTTGAGATTGGAGATGACGCGAATCCTTGAGATGCTCTGTCTGATCCGAATCGGACGCGCGAAGGAAAAGCGAGGCAAGGGATCGCCCGCAAGTGGCGAGCGATCGTTCTGTGACGTTGTTCGGCTCAGGCTTTTTGAAGCTTTGGCGAGCCGGATTCAACGACGAACGAATTGCGAACGAAGGTCTTGCCGCCGGGCTTCAACACATCGTCGACCACCATGTAGTCCGATTGCCATGATTCCGGAGTGACTTCGCAGCGAATGTAGCCTCGTTCCGTGTTGTGCCATTTCACGCAAGCGTTCTCGGCCAGCACGGCATCCAAATTCTTGGGCTTGTCGGGACCGTTGCCGCCGCTGGAAAGCGAGGTTGCGACAAACTCCGTCGCGACCAAGTTGTCTTCCGAACGTCGGTCGTCGACGCGAAGTTCGTTGGCCCAGTTGGAGTGGATGTCTCCGGTCAGGACGACAGGATTGCTAACCCGGCGGTCTTGAATGAAACTCAGAAGCTCGCTGCGTTCGTGACAGTACCCGGGCCATTGATCCATCGAGAACTGATGATTGTTGGGATCGCCCGACCGATTGACCATGCCCATCATGACTTGCTGGGCCAGCACGTTCCAAGTGGCGTTGGAACGAATCAAGTTGCGCGTCAGCCAGCCACGTTGTTTAGGACCCAACATGGATTGGTTGGGATCCATCGCGGCCTCGTTCAGCGGACTCTTGCGATCATTGTTGGGTTGGTCCGTTCGATATTGGCGGGTATCGAGAATGCTAAATTCTGCCAAGCGTCCGAAGTTGCCGGTGCGGTACAGCCGCATGTCGCTGCCGCGTGGAATCTGACGCAAACGCAACGGCATCATTTCGTAGTAGGCCTGGTACGCGTTGGCTCGTCGGGAAAGGAAGTCGAGTGGATCGATGCCCTTCTCTTCGGATACATCACACGCACAGTTGTTGTCAAATTCGTGGTCGTCCCAGGTCAGCCACCACGGACATTGAGCGTGCATGTTTTGCAACAGTTTGTCGGATCGATATTGAGCGTGGCGAATTCGGTAATCGCCCAGCGACATGATTTCTGATCCGTGATGCGTTCGAACCTTTCCATTGCGACCGGCTTCGTATTCGTAGATGTAGTCGCCCAGGTGAAACACGAGGTCCACATTGTCGGCGGCCATCTGTTCGTAAGCAGTGAACAAACCTTGTTCGTAGTTTTGACACGATGTGACCGCGAAACGAACTTTGTCAGGCAGTTCGTGAGGAAGTGGCATGGTTCGAGTGCGACCGATGGGGCTCTCCGCATCGCCACAACGGAAGCGGTACCAGTACCAGCGGTTGGGTTCGAGTTGATCGAGCTCAACATGGACAGAGTGACCCAACTGCGGTGTCGCCAAGTGAGTTCCCGACGCGACCACGTTCCGCATACTGTCGTCGCTGGCAACTTCCCACTGAACCGCGATGGTCTGCGCGGGCATGCCGCCATTGGGTTCCAAAGGAGATGGAGCCAGCCGTGTCCACAACACCATGCCACGATGATCAGGATCTCCTGATGCGACGCCCAGCGAAAACGGATTGGATGAGAACGTCGGCGTGGCGGACGCCCAAGCATGCTGCGAAGCCGTCACGAACGCGGGCAGTGCACCCGTGAAAGCCAAGAATCGGCGGCGGTTGAGATGGCTTTGCGAAGAACAGTCGGAAGCGTGTTGGCGAGACATAGGGAGTCGGCTTGGTTGGAGGGAAGTCGTTGGTGGGTGGCGCGGTTTGCAGAAAGGTTTGCAGAAAATCGTGCAGCGAAAGCTCGATGGGTCGTCGAGGTGAATCAGTCGTTCCGAAACTTTGTTGATTTTAGGGAAACCAAGATGGAGGTGCCAAAAAATCGAGGCGAAGTGTATCGGCTGCTCAAGTTGAGCCAACATGCGAGCGGAGCGTCCGACGGTAATTCCGCGAATCTTCATGCTCGCAATCCGCAATTGTGAACAAACGATGAAGATTGTTCCTTCCTCGGGGATCTGCCGGTGCGGGCAAATCGGAATGGGCTACCTTGTCGCGAAAATTTGAGCCGGCTCGAGAGGCAATCCGCATCGGTCGAGAGAAACGCTTGCGGTCAATCGCTCGGGTGGCAAATAGCTTTTCTGATTCAAATTCGATTTGGGCATCGCGTGCTCCATCGAATGGATGTTCTTTCTTGGGGATGGTTTTCAACCGTGACCGATCGCAATCGTCGACAGTTCTTGAGTGACAACTTTTCGGCTTTGGGTTCTTTTGGTGTGACCGCGGCGATCGCGGGATTGGGCCAACGCGTCGCCAGCGGCGGACAGCCCCAAAAAGGACCCGTGTTGCGTCCGATGTCGGATGAGTCCACCGGGCTGCCCTTGCTGCGTCTGCCGGAAGGTTTCCGCTACCGAACGTTCGGATGGTCCGGCGACATCATGCATGACGGCACCCCAACGCCCGTGGCACACGACGGCATGGGAGTCATCGCCGCCGAAGGAGACGTGTTGACCTTGGTGCGCAACCATGAGATCAGCGATGACGGACGGGCAATCGCAATCAAATCAGGCAATGCATACGACGGCCGCGCACGTGCCGGTTGCACGGAATTGAAGTTCGACAGCGCGAAAGGCGAATGGTTGAGCAGTCGCGTTGTGTTTTCCGGTTCCAGCCGGAACTGTGCCGGTGGTGTGACGCCATGGGGCACTTGGTTGACCGCGGAGGAAACCGTATTGGGGCCTCGTGATGCCGATCACTACAAAGAAGACAAGGTTCGCACGTTCGAGAAAACGCATGGTTGGGTTTTTGAAGTTGGGCACACTGATTCAGATGGCAATCCGGTGCCGATTCGGGACATGGGCCGCTTCGTGCACGAAGCAATCGCAGTCGATCGCAACTCGGGAGTTGTTTACCTGACGGAAGATCGCGGGACATCTGGTTTCTATCGTTTCCTGCCCAAGACTCCTGGCAAGCTGCACGAGGGTGGCGTGTTGGAAATGGCGGAGGTGGTTGGTCAACCAGATCTGCGTGGCGGTTTCAAGAACGGCGTTGAGTTTGATGTCGTCTGGCACAAGATTGACGATCCGTCTCGGGCCCACAGCCCCGAGTCGCTGAGCAAACGTACCAGCGAAAACGAGATGGGTGATGAGCTCGGTGTTTACTTGCAAGGCAAAGCCAAAGGCGGATCCACGTTTTCGCGTTTGGAAGGTTGCTGGTTCGGAAATGGCGTCGTCTATTTCGATGCGACCAGTGGCGGTGCAGCACAGGCTGGCCAGATTTGGCAATTCGATCCGGAGCAGCAAAAGCTGAAACTGCTGTTTGAATCACCTAGCAAGCCAACGCTGAACATGCCCGACAATCTCTGTGTCAGCCCGCAGGGAGGTTTGGTGTTGTGCGAGGACAATGACTACGGTGCCAACGAGTATCCGCAGCGTGCGTTCACTTTGTCGCAAGACGGCCATTTAAAGTTGCTGGCGGAAAACAACGTGCAACTTCATGGCGAGAAGAATGGCTGGAAGGGTGACTTCCGAACCAAGGAATGGGCGGGGGCGACGTTCAGCCCTGACGGAAAGTGGCTGTTCATCAATCTTCAGAGTCCTGGGATCACCTGTGCCATCACGGGCCCCTGGAAAGACGCCTTTGCATAGTGCCCCTCAAGTCACTGCAGTCGCCTTGGATTTGGTTCTGTAGAGGGGTGGTGTGTTCTTTCGCCTACAGCCCGCAGACGGTTCGAGATCTGCTCTTTGACGCTGCGGTTGTGCGAAAACTGAATGTTTCTCCATTGGTGCTTCCCCCTCAGAGTGTATTCTGAGTGCCACTTCTGAGGCTTGGTCGCTGAGCGTTGCGGCGATCAAAGTGATCGGAGGGTGGAGGCGTTGGTGCGTGGTCAGCTTGCCCGATGACTCCGGTGGTCTTATCTGCAGAAGGGCTTTGAGGAATGGCTTACGGAACCGCGAAAACGTCACGGCGGTCCGCGTTCACCCTGATCGAATTGTTGGTGGTGATCGCGATCATAGGCATGTTGGTTGGGTTGTTGTTGCCTGCGGTGCAGGCGGCACGGGAAGCGGCACGGCGAACCGATTGTGCAAATCGCTCCAAGCAATTGGCGCTTGCCATTCACAACTACCATTCCGCGTTTCGAAAGTTGCCACGTGCGTGGTGGTTGGAGACGACTCCCGACGCGTTCAACGGCGGCAACTGGATGATGGCGATTTTGCCGCAGATGGAAATGAATGGCGTCTGGGAACAGATCGATCATGAACGTTTGTCGGTGGATCAGATCAGTCCTGACAACGTGGCGGTGCTTCAGAATCCGATGCCGGCTTTCGTGTGTCCGTCATCCCCCGGTGGAATGGATTCGCGACGCTACACGTTTGATTCCACGCCCGCCGGATTGCCATTCACCGCCACCAACCTGGCCCCGGCCGACTTTTCGCCCACGACGGGTGTTCGCGGGACGTATGCGCACTTCGCCTACGGCGCCTCGTTGAGTGGTGGACGGGAAGGTGCGATGCAGGTGGTCAGCCAAGTCTTCGGCGGAGAGCACGATGGTCGCTTTGCCGACATCTTGGATGGCTTGTCCCACACAACGTTGTTTGGTGAGCGGACAGGCGGCAATGTGGTCTACAGCGCTGGCCGTGAAGATCCCGTTGCCACCAATGCACTAATCGGCGTGGAAGGCGGTGGCTGGGGCGATTTGCTCAACGGCGAACACTGGTTACAAGGTTCGTTGCGAAGCGGTTTGAGTTGGCCTCCATTGGGCGGCCCTTGCGCGATCAACTGCACCAACGCACGCGGATTTGGTTTTCACAGTTTCCATGTTGGCGGATGTCACTTCGCGTTTGCCGATGGTTCCATTCGGTTCATCGACACCAACGTGGAGCCCGCAGTACTGTCCTCTCACATCACACGTCGCGGTCGGGAATTCATTTCGAATGATGGGATTTAGACGAAGTGCAATGAAAGCCTTCTTGGTGTTTTCGCTGGCTTCGTTCACGGTTGGATTCGTAGGCTGTCGCTCAAAACAAACCGATGACGGTTTGGTGCCCGTTCGGGGCGTCGTGACCGTGGATGGCGAACCCGCAGTTGGTGTGGTGATTGAACTGCACCCCGAATCCGATGGGCCGGCATTGTCCAAAGGCGTCACCTCCGACGGAGGCATGTTCGAGATCAGCACGCATCGCCAGGGAGATGGCGTTGTGCCGGGCGTTTACGATGTGACGTTCGTGTGGAGCGAATTCAACGTGGTGAGTCGATCGCAAGAAGGTGATCGATTGAACGGTCGCTACGCCACCAAGAAGGCGACCTCCATTCAGTGGAATGTTCCGGATCAATCGCTGTTTGATGCCGGGACGATTGAACTGACCACGACCGACTGATCATCGGTGTGTGGCCTCCGTCGAGGCCCGGCATTTAGCGTGGCGTCAGGCCGCGGCGAGAATTGCCATGAGCAGCATGGCCACCGCGATCGCACAGCCGACCGCGAGCACGATTTTGGCGGTGGAGTACGGAGCCGAGCCGATCAAGTCTTGGCCGTTTTGGCCGCTAATCACGACACGGTAAAGTTCGTTGTGATATCGATAGGCCATCACATAGGCGGGCAGTGACAAACGCCGAGTCGTGAGACCCTTCACGACCGATTCGACTTTCACGTTGCGGAAACGCGATCCAGGAATCTGCGTGTCCTGCACGTGTTTTTTGGCCATCTCTCGCAATGCGTCGCGAACTTGTCGACGAGCTTGCGATCGTTGGACGTCAAATTGTTCTCGCGTGATGTCCGCGTCATCGGGAGGGGTGGAGTGGACGGTTCGCAGGTCCAATCGACGGCTGACGGCGATGGTTTCCGCGTGCGATAAACCTCGGGAGGCGGACACCAAGATGTTCTGGAAGGTGACGTCGGTTTGTCCGGAGTGAGGTGCCCAACTGGATCGTCGTGAATTGGCGTTGGAGTCAGCGGTCCAGCTGATCTTGCATTCGGTGTCGAAGACCCACGCGACCCAGTAAAGCGGATGCAGATCGTCCACATGAGACGCCGTGATTAAGTCGCTGGGGCGAAACCAGCCCAGTGATCCGAGCCAATGGCGAAGGACCCGTTGCGCATCATCCGGTGTCAGCAAGAAGGGCAGGTAGCCTTCGGTTTGCTCCATCGGATCGACAATGGTTTCCAGTTGCACCACACCCTCGCAAAACGAACAGCAAGGGGCTTGATGTTCCGGATCAAACGCGACCGCGGCGCCACAACCTTGGCATCGCAGGATCTTCGCCACAGTGGACTGGCGGTCGTTGGGGCGGTCGGGTGCGGATTGCCCGCAAATGGAACAACGCAGGTCGCCTTGTTCCAGCGGCGTTTCGCAACGTGAGCAGAGGACTTCAACGGGAATCATGCAATGCTCACTGGGATGCGAGAAGAAGAACGAACAATCCGATCACCAGCAACGCGGCGATCACCACGATGGCAATTTTCGTGGTGGAGGTGGGGACATCGCCCGCGACCCGTCCCGTTTGACCGTTGACCAGGATCTGCACCGGAGGAGCGTCGTCCGAGTAGCGAACGGCAAAGCACCAGATCGGCAACAACACCAAATCAATGACTTCTCGCGACAGTTGAGTTCGGTGTTGAAGATTGCGGTGGGAATCCCCCGGCATGAAATGTTTGAGTTGGTTGCCGACTTTCGTAATGGTTTCTGTGTGGGCCAGTTGGAAGCATGTCGACTGATCTTTGCTGGGAAGTTCCGCCATCCAGCCGGTCACAATCGAAGGTGAAAAACGTCGCAGAGATCGCAGGTCAAACGGTTCAATCGCTTCCAGGGAGTCGTTGTCGGTGCCTTTGGATGCCGTGACGATCACGTCCACGACATAACAAGAATGTTGGCCCTGCAGATTTCGCCATTCGGTCTTGGTCACGGTGCGTGTGCGGGTGACTCGTTTGCCTTTGGAATCAGTGGTCGTGTAGGTTTCGGTCTCGGTGTAGTTCTCACCGATTTCTGCGGAGTACTG